>CAZVVA010000094.1:0-14250 GCA_964630455.1 uncultured Candidatus Sumerlaeota bacterium | reverse complement strand
GTTATATGGTATCTTTTATTGAGAACCTCGCGGCTCTCGGATCTAACTCATTACCAGTCGGTTCTGTTAATATTCCATACAATTCCGGTCTTCGACCTCGTATCCATCGACGACCAGTACACATTTTTAGCAAATCAAGGTCGACATTTGAAATCACTATATCATCATCTACTTTTGTCGTTTCGTTAAGTATTCTTCCATATGGATCAATAATCATTGCGTTACCCGTACGAACTTCATCATCATCTATTCCTACACCATTGCTAAAAATTATAAACATACCATTATCATGAGCTCGACTTGGCAACCAACGCATCAGCCATTCTCTACCTTTTGGGCCTTTAAATTCCTCTTCTAACTTTTGGTGGTATTCTTTCCGATTAATCCACAATTTTGGATCGATGAGGCCCATTGCATGAGGACTTCTTGATTTACAACCACCTGTCTGATGGGGCGCTAATAAAATATCAGCTCCTTTCAAAGCGGTAATTCTCACATTCTCGGTTAAATTATTGTCCCAACATATTAATATCCCTAATTTACACCCCAATGATGTATCAAAAACCGTAAATTGGTTTCCACTTGATATATATTCGCTTATGAAGCAGTGTAACTTCCTATGACTTTTAATGATACCATCGGGCATACACACGATATATGAATTAAATAATTTCCCATCATCTGTTTTTTCGATAAGACCTGCACCAATTATCATGTTATATTGTATTGATAGATTCTTTATCGCTTGAACTGAAGGACCATCAGGTATTTTTTCAGCAAGATCTTCTATTTCTTGCTTTTTTAATTTCCTTATATGCCAATAACCTGTAATACACATTTCAGGGAAAACAATTATCTTCACACCGTCGTGTTGTGCAATACTTGAAAAATAGCGAATTCGCTCAAGATTATATTTTTTATCGCCGGGTCTATGATTGAACTGGACAGATGCAACTCGTATCATTTTCATTATTTTTTTTAAAGTATAACTATGGTTTATATAGTCACTTCATAAAACCTTTAGGCCGCAAAATTGCGGTATAAAAGACCTTTGCGCTTTGACCTGTTAATTTCTTTTTCCCAGCGACTTATCATCCTAATCCTCCATGGTTCGCTGGGGTGTTATATGGTTTCCGTATAACATGCATGTCTGCCGTTTTGGCAAATACGTTCATTGACTGCATCCTCTTAAATCAATTGGCCATGTGCCTGTTACTTTTTTACCTCTTGTAAGAAAATATCTGTCAAATAAATTGACAGTTGGGTCACAATGAGAAGTGATCAGTTCTAGGACAGTGCCAATCGACGGGAGCTTTGAATTGTCGGCACATGTGATCTTACCGTATTCATCGCCAAACCAGTCATACTTCAATCCGGAATTTTCAGGAACGATAACTTGTGGCTTTCCACCATCTTGGTAGAGTGCCTTTAGTCCTGCGTCTACAGTCACAAAACTTTCGTGGTTGACACTAATAACCGTTGTGAGCAGTCGTAAGGCTGGGCCAAATGATTCAAATCGCGTACCGTTATCATCTGACTCGATTTCAAGATACTCTGTGTCCATGCACACATACGATCCGACCTGAAGCTCCGATACCTCGGGAACAGCGAGATCAATATCAAACGTTCCTGTACCTGAAGCGCTAAAGATCGTGCAGGTTGGTACGGAGGTGTTCAAATCGCGGAAAACATGAACAGCTTCCTGCAGGCACTGATGAGAAGTGTGCTTTCTCTTCTCATAAGAACGAATGTGTTGGACATGACCTGCGTATGCCTGAATTCCCTGAAGACGCAGGTTTGGACAGGAAACAATTTGCTCTGCCAAAGCTAGTGCATCGGACGGCCTCGCTCCAGTCCGATGCATGCCGACATCCACATCAAGGAGCACGCCCATGGACATTCTTCTGGCACGTAGCGCCGTGTCGAGTAAAGCAATATTGCCGGGGTGATCCACAACGACCATCACGGAAGGAGCCGTTGCGAGCAGATTGATGAGCTTTTCTACTTTACTTGGTGTTACAACCGGCCCGGTGATGAGGATATTTTCAAGCCCTGCTTTTACCAATGCCTCAGCTTCAGAGACTTTTGCGGCACAAACACCGATTGCCCCAACCTCAATTTGCCTCTGGGCTAGGGCCGAGCACTTGTGTGTCTTGACATGGGGACGGATATTTTTGCCGGCATGTTCAACAACAGCTTGCATCTTCTTAAGGTTTCGCTCAAGGACGTCCACATCCAGAACCAGACAAGGTGTTTCAAGGTCAGATTTGTACTTCTCTGTAGTAGTCATCTGATTCATCAACCTCCAACGTTCAGGATCACTTGCAAAAAATGGCGCAGCTATTTTTTGTCAAGTGCATCCACTTGTTAGCCATATTCTTATACCTCGTCTTTAATTCTTCTTAGGCATAGTGGAATAATGAGCATGAATGATTTTCCATTTGCCGTCAGATTTGACAAATACAAACGTTACTCTACTCTTGCTTGGTTTTTCAAAATTGAGTTCCTGTATTGTCGTTGCATATGCCGTTGCTGGTGATAATAGGTATATTTTTCGTTTTGTAAAACGAACATTATTCCCAGGTTTTCCATTCTTGCGTACCCAATCATGAATTTCCGTTAATGTTTTAGCGCCAAACGGTTCCGGAATAAAATCCTCTATCTCAGAAAAACGTTTGTCGTCCATCATAATATATGGTTCAGCAATTGATGGGTCAGCTTTGTTTGCTGATTCTTCAAGTGTATCAATTACTTTTTGCATCTGCTTTTCTTCAATTTCTTTGTTTGGCATTATATCTCCTTGCTTAACGGAATAGCATGAAACAAGTAGTGTCATTGATAACACTAACAGCAGATACTTCATGCTTTTCCTTTCCGTGGCTAACATTCAAGGTGAGCGGTTTTTGGAGCGGCAAAGCCGCGGAAAAAATCCGCTCGATCGCGTTATTAGCTTTTTGCTTTAAATCCTTCATGAAAGACAACAATTCCTTTAGGAATTTTTTCGGTAAAAGGTAAGACAAGAAAAACTTCCTGTGGGATTCCCTCATGAATCATTTCTGGATAATTTTTAAAACCAAATCGTTTATAATAATTCGGATCCCCTACAAGAGCACAACCTTTACCGCCCATATCTTTTAATAAAGACAAACCTTTGTTGATAAGTGCTTTTCCGATTCCTTGTTTTTGGTAATCTGGCAATACAGAAACAGGACCAAGCCCATACCAATCTTTTGAATCGTCAGAAATTTTTACAGGCGAAAAAGCAATATGCCCGACAACTTGCCCATCAATTTCCGCCACAAGCGAGATAGTAAGTGCTCCTGCGGTACGTAATGCATGTATTATAAATTGCTCCGTGTGTTGGCTGATCGGAAGCGTCTTGAATGCAGCTATTGTGATTTCGGTGATTGTCTCAATATCCGCTTTTTTTTCGTTTCTTATAATCAATTTTTCCTCCAATTTTTATGTTACTTATTGTATAGCTAACTTGCGTATATATAGTTCCGTATGAATCCTTATAGGCAGCGGTTTGCTTCTGTATAACACTCAATAATGCATCTGATCTTACTTTACATAAGTCTCTTATATTAAGCCCCATATGCATAAATTCCCTTGAAGCTCCTGCGTCTTATACAGTCTGCATAAGACGCATTGCCATAAGGCTTTTTAGAGCAGGTCCACCGGACTTCGTACCCCTTTCCTCCACCATTCAAAACGTGGGTATAAATCATAGTGAATTTAACACCCTTATCCATATATCCTAATCCCAAAGGTGCCAGCAAGCATTTTTTCTTCTTTGCCAATCTCAGCAAGAGCATTCCATAGTGCTTCCCTCCTTTGCCTATCTCGATCTGGTTAGTCATTTGCCAGCAAACGATATCAGAGTTTATAAGCTGGGTGATCAGCCCGGGTGGTGTGTGACAAAAAGCCAGATGAAAGGGAATACAGCGCGAAATTGGCTAGCTCAATGCGGCGGTCTTTGCATGGCGAGCAGGCAACATTCTGGATTCGCCATTACGAAAAGTCTACATGAGATGAAAACATCGGATAGATATAATTAAAAATAAAAAAGTGAGCGTGGCAGGAGTCGAACCTGCGACCAACGGCTTAAAAGGCCGCTGCTCTACCGACTGAGCTACACGCCCAAACTTGCCCGCCTGCGGCGGACTGGTCCGCCTGAGGCGGAGTGGACTATTTCGCTTGTACATCCCCCCTATTCCGTAAAACAGAAAGGAATAATACGCAGCCCCTGTCTGGGTTGTCAAATCTTTTTCCAGGCGCAACTATCCTTCTGCTTCTTAGGTTGGAAGCGTTCTTGACGACAATTAAAGAGGGCAAAAATTTTCCGCAATTATTCGTCATTTGTTTTTTCTTCTTTTTGCCATTCCTTATTTTGCGCTGCAACGAGTTTTCTTACACATATTGAGCAACGGGGATGTCTTTTCTCGCCCACTGGTTCTGTCCTTAAATGTGGTGCCTGAGCTGAGTGCGCTAAAAGATTCACGTTGACAAATTACACAAGTCTCTCCATTTTCTGCTATGTGGAGTTTTGCAGAACCCTTCCTGGACAAGGATCATAAGGTGTTTTCAAGGAGGTTGTTGTCGTGAGCTGCATGTATCATGATGGTGTAAGTCTGTACTGGCGGAGCGTATGGGCACTGCTGTGTGTTTTTATGACATGCTTCTCTGTTTCTCGTGCGGCTGACTCGCCCTGGCTGTACGGGATTTACTGGTATGGCGATACAGGGGCCAGCGACGTTGAAGATATGTCCGAAGGAAAGTCGATTTATGTGCTGGACCAAGTGCTTCCATACGGTAAGCACATGGACGATCCGGCTACGGAGTATGTCGAGCAGCAGGCATGGTGGCGTGCGGCAAACCTCTATAACTACGTTACTGCTAAAGGGCACACATTAATTGTTCGCCTGCAACCGAGTTGGGATCGCAGCATCCCGCGTCCCGGGGATCCATACACAACCACAACCTTTGCACAGGATTGTAAGGATTCTGCCGAGCTGCTGAAAGACTACGTACATCTGTGGCATCTTGGCAATGAGATCAACGTGTACGAGGAGGCAAGTAACTACGTATACGATCCGGCATATTACGCGGAGGTATATAAGCTCGTGCGCAATAGGATACACGAAGTCACAAGCCCACTCGGGCCGCAGCGGCTCTTGTTGTGCCCGATGTCTCCGGGCATTGCAGAGGGCATAAGGCATACGGACGCCTGGGAGTGCCTGTACGAACTGCTGCAGCACCTGACGCCAGAGGAAGTTGATGGATTCACCCTGAATTCTTATGCTGCACCATCGAGTGATGTGTCTGCTGCGCTCGAGGGATTTGTAAATGGCTATCGCGAGCAGCTGATGGTGATCGATGGGGAGGGTTTTGGCGCCAAGCCGGTCTACATCACCGAGTGGAACAAACAGATTCCTATTGCAGGAGGCGAGTCTGTAGCCGCGCAATTTCTCTACCAGGCTTTCGCCAAGATGCATTCCTGGAACCAGACGCCTGGAAATCACAATATTATCGCTGCCTGCTGGTTCGTTTATCCGACGGGTCCGCAGTGGAATAATTACTCCCTCCTCTACTATAAGACACCAACTGGCACGTCCAACACGGATGTGTGGAAAGCCTTTGAATATGCGGCAACGCTGGATTATCCCGCCGGCATGGTGGGAGGCGGTGCCGCGCCTCTGGCAAACGCGCTTTACTGGGAAGATGAATTTGACGGTAGCAGTCTGGATACCGCTGAGCCACTGCCTGACTGGACAGTTACAACCGGAAGCGGTGGCAGTGTTACCGTGGAAGATGGGGAGCTCGTACTGAAAGGTAACGGTTCAACCGGGGCATATAGCGGTATTGTGACTGCAGGGTACGTGTACAAGGATTTCACGCTTCTTGCGCGTGTAGAATTCACTGATCCGACTTCCCTTCATCCGCGTCTGTCACAGGCAAATACGGAAGTGCGTTTTCGCGAGGGCTCGCGCGGTTATTCGCTAACTCTGGATGCGCAGCAGGACAAGATCTTCCTGCGCCGCGTCAATGCGTGGACTACCATTCTTGAGCAGCCGGTAAGTATCGCACAGGGTGATCAGTTTGACATTCGCGTGCACGCCGAAGAGGCGCAACTTGCTATCAGTGTGACCCGCACAGCCACGGGCGAGCAGGTAGTTCACTGGTCCACTGCCAATAACGAATACCACTGGGGATGGATTCGCCTGAATGCTTATACGATTCAGGAGGTGCGCTACGATTACGTTCGCGTTGGAGGGCCGGATTACCAGGGTCCATCCCTCGTGTGCGGGTGGCACTTGTATTATTAGGCCACGTGGCCGGAGCATCTATTTCCTCTCCTGTGTTTAAACTACAGACTGTTATTCTTGGCATACCTCATGTATGATTACGTCACACAGGGCATATACATCGCAGTAGTCTTTTGCGTCCTAATCATTGCAGTTATCAACTACTATCATCACCAGCGGTATGCGCGTCGCGCTCGCCGATTGGGAACTGTAATTTATGTGGCCCTGTTTGCTGCGGCTTGCGGTGTGTGGGTACTAGGACTTCTCTCCACCCTTCCCATGAATATCCTCTGGGAGTCGTTTCTGAATATTTTTTTTCATTTTATTTTTGCCCTCTATTTTGTTCCCGCGGGTCTGTATTGGGCCTGGCGCAATAGGGTGCGGGGAATGCCGCTGGTGCGTGCCTGCGCTCGGAGCAAGCGAGGGCAGCCCTTGCCCACACCGCAGCGTGCCTACCCGTGGAAATGGGTGCTTCTGGCTGGCGTTCTGGTTAACCTCTACACGTATGGCATTTTTGCGCTGTTCAGGCCGGGCGTGACAGAAAACTTCAGATTATCATTTCTCAAGCCGGAATTTGAAACTCCCGCCTTTCTCATCCTCGTTTTGATTATAACTACTGCGGCTCCATTCTACGAAGAGGTGATTTTTCGTCTGGCCCTTCAGAATTTCGTTGCTCTCTTTTTACGCAAGCGTGGCATTTCGACCTCCTGGGCCATTGTGCTGAGTGCAGGTGTTTGGACATTGGGCCACACCGGACTGGTAGTGCCTGTTGGTGTAAAGGAATTGCAGATATTTGGCGTGGGTCTTGTGCTGGGCAAGGTAATGGAAAAGGCAGGATTAGAAGGATGTATAGCGGTTCACCTTATGCTAAATCTTTGCGCCATATTATACGCACCGACAGTCGTTAGCCTTTAGATCTGGCAATTGCGTAAATCAACTAGAACACTACTATAGCCTTCCCCCTAATCCAGCAGAAGAGATAACTCGAAAAGTACAGCCCCCTATGGTGCAGTATCAGGGGATGGCGTGAGAACCGAAAGCGAAGGGGAAGAGGTCTCAGCGACGTCCCGCAGACGAAGCGTTTCGTTTATGCGGAACCGGGCACTGGATGCCAGCCGGGTCTGCGGATAGGTCGCTTCAATCTTCTGGAACCAGTCGATCGCTTTATCGTATTCGCGATTCTGTTGGTAAATTCCTCCGATTTCAAACAAGGCTTCGGGAACTCTTAAGGAAGCCGGGAAATCATTAATGATACGATTGAGTTCCGCGAGTGCCTTATCGGGTTCTTCGCGCAACAAGTAAGCTCGGGCCAGCTGATAGATCAGGTCCACCTTAGCTTCGGTCTCCAAGGTTCCATCAATCGCGGCTTGGAACTCTTTGATGCTCTGTTCATACAGCTCCTGCGCCTTACGATCCTCGCCTTTCTTCTCCGTGAAAAAGGCAATACCGTAGAGGAGCACGGGCTTGAGATCTGTATCGGGATGCTTATCCAAAAACTGCTTGTACACGGAAATGGCCTCGTCATACTGCTCATTGGCGGCATAAGTGGCTGTGAGTCTCTCCATGGCTGCGCTCAGGACATCTTGATCGGTCTCATGCTCGAGGATGTACCGGTAGATGTGGCGAGCCTTATCAAGCAGATCACGAGCTTCATATAGCCAGGCAAGCTTTAGCTGCAGCGAACGATAGAAATGTGAATCTTCTGGTATCTTGCTCATTGCGTTCAGCACAACGGTGGTGGCAACGTCGTGCCTTCCTTCAATGAGGTACGACGTCAGGGTATTCTCTAGCGCTTTCTGGGCTTTGGCATTGCTCAATCCGAGCTTTTCAATCACGACGTTCAGATGTTCCCGGCATTGCTCCAGGTCGCGGCTAAAATAATAGCAGTTCGCCAGCAGCAAGTGCGCATCCAACGCAACTGGATCGTCAGGATAGTCTCGAATAACTTCCTTGGCCTTGATGATCGCGTCAAGTGGTTCTTGTTTCTCCAGGGCCAATTGGGCTTCGTACAATTTGTCTTCAGGGCTCTTCTTTGCACAGGAAATGAAGAAAGCGGCCAGGACGCTCACCACCAAAAGCAGGGCTGCGTATCGGTTCATTACAGTGTATCTCCTTTGCTTGAGCTGATCAGTACGAGTCAAATAAAGCCTTTACTACCTATTTATTTCAATTATGTCAAAGCAAATATTGCCGTTTCACCTGATCGCTTCCTTTTGAGTGTGTACTTTGTCGCAGTCCGTTAAATCTAAGGGCATGCCGCGGCGTGCCCCTACAATGTTCATCAAAATAATCCCATGAATTGGATTTAAAAGCCATTAACCGCAGACGATCGCGGATACAACAACGGGGCATATTTTTCAGGGGAAATGCGTATCACATGTCGTGTTGCGTTTCGGAAAAATATCACCTGGAACGCTTGACAAAGCTACCCCGGTCTTCCTGGCGACTTCAGCGTTGTAGTCAGCAATGCTATTCCTTCAATAAAGAGGGTTTTCAACTCGTAGAGACTCTTCACGCCAAGCAGTCGCCGGATGATATACCCTGGACGAAGGTGAAACTTGCGAATGGCTTTGTTGCGCAGTTGCCAGAGTTTTTCCCGGGATAATTGTGGAGTCTCGTAAACAGGAAAGGAAATGGAATTATCGAGTGTTGTAACATCCGTATTAACCAATCCATCCTGCAAGGCTTTTTTGCGGAATTGTGTGCCCATGCGGGGCATAGCGACGTTGAAGGAGGCAAATTCGGGCTTTAGCTGAATTGCAAGCCTGATGGTGGCGTTGATATTCTCCTCTGTGTCGCCAGGTAAACCGAGGATAAAATGGGCCAGAATGCGAATGCCTACCTTCTTGCACATTGCTACCGTGTGCTCAACCTGCTCGCGGGTGAAGGGCTTTGAGTATTGACCTAATAGCTTCTCATCCGCCGTTTCAATGCCGAGTTGAATGGTATGACATCCGGCGAGCTTCATCAGGCTCAATAACTCCTCGTCCAGGACATTAACGCGCGACAGGCAAACCCAGGTAAATCGCAGTCGCTCGTCAAGCATCCGATTTAGGAGACGCCGCGTGCGTTCCTTGTTTGCGCCGAACGTAAGATCCTTGAACCAGAGCTCTTTAATTCCAAGCGATTTAAAATAATACATTTCTTCTATCACATTATCAATGTTGCGGAACTTAAACCCCAGCTCGCCGCCGATGCAGTAGTCGCAACGGAAAGGACATCCGTAGTCGGTCAGAATGCCCACGTAGGGAACCCTACGGCCGTGCGGAATGCGATAGCGCTTGTACGGGAACAGGTCGTAGCGCGGTAGCGGCAATGAAAATTCTTCGCGCGGAAACGTCCGGGTTCCTGGCACAATGGTGCCGGAATGCGCCCGATAGCTTAGCGCCGCAAAGGGCCCCTCCATGCCTTTGAGAAAGTCAACCACCTCAGAAGACGTGAAGTCGAGTATCACTGCGCGCAAATACGGATGTTCTTCCAGAAACTGCCTGTCCTCGGCAAAAAGGATATCGCCATTGCCAATCAGCGTGTAGCGATTTGGATGCGTTTGGGTGAGCTGACGCAGGAGGGCAAAATCCTCCACCCAGGAGACCGCGCCCGTCAGAAACACAATGATTTCGCATCCCGAGGCATCAATCTGTTTCAGTGTTTCCTCCGGTGTGAGACGATCAGCAATTGCATCAATGACGCAAAGATCAAAGTGCGGATTTAGAATGCCGCTGAGCGCAATGAGATCATAAGGTCCCCAGTAGTAGCGTGCCTTTGAGGTGTGACTACAATAGTAGTCACGCATATAAATGTTTTTCCCAGGGGGATTCAGCAGCAGAATTTTCGGTCGTGCGTTCGACATCATTCGCAGTATGTTTCCATTGAAATACGCATCGTACCTTGGCCGTAAGGCGCAATGCTATTTGTTCCGAATAAGATCTTTGAATTGAATCCAGCCATATTTCAGGTAGTTGTACAGCACTTTTGGCGATCGGGCCCGTAGAACTGTTTTACATATCACCTTTGGCCTGAGATAGAATCGACGCATAGCAATGCGTCGCCACCTGCGCAGCTCCTCGAGGCTCATTGTGAAGGTTGGCATGGCCGGTTGCGCATATGCAGCCGTTGGAATCTCGCCTGGTCGGAGCAAACCTTCCCTTACGGCCATCTCGTATAGCTCAGTCCCTGGGAATGGATACACATAGAATATTTCGAGAAAATCCGGATCGAGCTGCTTTGCGAATTCAATATCTTCCTGGAGGATAGCAGGAGTATCCCAGGGTAGGCCGAATAGCAAATAGATGCTCGACAGAATGCCGGCTTCGTGCGTTAGTTTCATTGCACGGTACGCGTCTTCCAGTTTGGCGCGCTTGTTCATCTTTTCCAGAATCTCGCGGTTAGCTGTTTCCACGCCATAAGCGATCAACCAGCAGTGTGCCTTTTTCATCCACGCCAGCATTTCTTCGTCAATGGTATCCACCCGGCTGTTACAGACCCATTCGATATCGAGCCCTCTATTCAGAATCTCCTGACATAGCTCAATAACCCAGGCTTTGTCGGCCGTAAAGAGGTCCGAGCGAAAGAGAAAGTCACGAATGTGATATCGCTCAAGGCATTCTTCCATCTCGGCGATGATATTTCCTACTGAGCGAACGCGATTTTTCCGTCCTGCTACCTGCGTGGCCAGGCAGAAAATGCAGTCAAAAGGACACCCGCGATTTGTGATAATCGTGGTTTGCGGCTCGCCAGTGTCAGGGCGAACATACAGTTCGTTCCGCGTTAGGTGACGCGCCGGAAATGGTAAGGTATCCAGGTCGTCAATAAACGGTCGTGGCGGGTTCCGTACGATCTCTCCCCTGCTATTACGGTACGTAAGCCCCAGGATTTCCTCCCTGGGTTTTCGGGCACCGAGTTCGCGGCACGTTTCTTCATATTCGCCGCGAAGTACCATGTCGAGCAAAGGATGCTGCTCAAGCGTGGAAACGTCGAGCGCATTAAAGTGTGCGCCCTTGGCAATGGTCAAAATGTTCGGGTTAACCTGTTTAGCGATTTCAGCGGCGCGAAGATCGTCCTCAAGCGACGGCGTGGTTATGCTCAGTACAAGAAAATCCGGCGCATAAGACTTGAGCTCAGCCTCCAGCTCACTCCAACCCAACCGCTCGCCCGGATAATCCACAATCCGACACTCGCATCCTGCCTGTTCGAATTCTGCGGCTGCATACATGAGGTCAATGGGAGGACGAAGAGAAACGGTCTTGAGATCTTCGATTGGGGTCTGGCAGCGATCCTCGCGGATGTATAATCCCGTGGGGGGTACTATTAGCAGTACCTTAGGTGTCATAGGTGTACTTCAAAGGTTCAATAAAATCATACGTTTTATACCAGATATTCTATCGGAGCGTATTGAACCATTGGGGTACAGTCAAGCGTTTATTCAGTAGGAAACGTTGCGTTGCGGCTACTTCGGGCTCGTGAGCAGTCGGAGCAAAAACAGGAGTATGTTTCGGCTCATAGAATCATGATTCTTGGGATTCCATAGTGGGTTTGTCTTAAGCATCTATTGGGGATCAGTTCATCAATTGTAGGGGCGTTTAATTAAACGCCTCTACTCATGGCGCAAACGTTATAAACATTCTGGAAAAAGCCTTAAAAGGCCAAAAATTTTGCTCCCAAATAGTCCGCTACAGATTCCGAAGAACCAGAATTATTCCGGGTTTATCAATCAATGATCCTGAGCCGTTTGAATTGGCCAATGTCCTGATACCATGCTGCCGTAGGGTTTGCCTTCGTGTGGAGATAATCTGCTGCCTGGAGGCCTATGTAAATTGAATGATCCATGTTATTGTGATGAAAGAGGCCCTGGCGACCGATTGTCATGAGGCCAGGGAATTGCTGGAAGAACTGCCAAAGACGTGCAAGGCGAGTGTGGTATTCAAGGTCGTAGAGTGGATATGCGTGCTGAATAGAGAAGACAGAGGTTGCGATAACGTCCTCGATTCGATACAGGCCGGTTTGAGCAATTTGGGCCGATACCTTCTTGGCCAGCTCATCCGAAGGCATGGTCCAGATCTTGTCTCCCTCGTAGCAAGTCACCTCAGCACAGAGCATGGCTTTGTCCGCTGGCCCCAGCGACGGATCAAAATTCTTCGTTTCATACGCCCGGTTGACCAGCATGTCTGGCTCTGGAAAGTAGAGCCAGCTATTAGGGCTGATCTGGGGCTTTCCAACCACAATGAAGACCAGTCGCATGGCAATATATTTAAAATCTCGGAGCAGACCCTCAATACTCTCATCAGGATGATGCTGGAGAAGCATTGCCGCAAGCTCGGTAGCTGGGATGGAGGAGATGCAGAACGCGCCCTCTGCCTGCTTTTCCTGACCGTTGATATTGTACGTCACGCGGCAGCCGTTTGCTCGATCATTATCCACGTGCGTGACAGTTGCGGACGTCCGGATTTGCCCTACATTGGCACGCACAAGCTCTGCCAGCCGCTCAGGCAGCTTTGCAATCCCTCCTTTCACGTAGGTGAATGTCTTGAGCGTTGTAGAGGAGTTGTCACGTTTGCCTAATAATAGTTCTCTACCGAGTGTGAGCAATCCACCAGCCGAGACTCTGACGCTAACGATATCAGCCGAGAGTTGGCGCGGGTCAATCCCCCAGACTTTTTTCGTATAGGGCAGAATCAGTGCCCGATAAAGGGCTGGGCCGAACGCCTTTCGCATGGCCGTGTCGTAATTGCTGAACCGGGATTTCTTCTCGCCTCCCCTCACTCGTTCGAATAAATAGCTCACCATGAAACGGCTCAGCGCGATTGGACCAAGATGGCGCAGTAGCTCCAATGGCGAAATGGGGTACGCCAGGTATCGTCCGCGAAAATACATCTGACTCTTTCGCACAACGGTCAACAGATGATCGCCGAGGAGCTCGTCGAGAAACTGGCGAATCTCAGGCAGTTCGGTATGAATGCGATGCGGTCCGAGGTCGGTCACAATCCCCTGGATCTGGAGACTTCGAGCGAGTCCGCCAACCTCGCCTTCTTTCTCCAGCACCAGGACGTCGTAGTTTCCGAGCCTCGTAAGGCGATACGCAGCCGCGAGTCCGGCAAGGCCAGCACCAAGGATAATAACGCGCTTCACGATCTCAATTCCACCTGTGGGTTATTGGTGAGTTAGCGAAAGAAGCGGTATTTGAACAGCACATATACGGCGATAAGAAAGTCGCGCCAGCCGATCTTCTTGCCTTCCTCTACGGTTCGGGCCGTAAACGTGACCGGCACCTCAATAATTCGTTCGCCCTGGCGCAGGACTTTCGCGGTTACCTCAGGGCAGAATTCAAATCGGCGACACGTGAGACGAAGCCCCTGTACCACCTCACGGCGGAAGGCTTTATATGCCGTGGCTTCGTCGGTGATTTTCTGGCCGTAGAGAATAGTAACGAGGAAGGCCAGAGTTTTGTTTGCCACGTAGTTTGGCAGACGCATGCGTTTGACTTCGCCAAGAAACCGCGACCCGTAGGCCACCCGCGTTCGGCCGTCCACAATTGGCTGAATCACCGCAGGAATCTCTTCGGGATTATACTCCAGATCCGCATCCTGGATGATGACAATATCGCCTGTTGCGTGTTTGAGGCCTGTGCGGATTGACGCGCCTTTGCCACGGTTTTCTGTATGGGTGATTACGCGCGTATCGGGTTTCAATGCTTCCTTTTTCAGAATTTTAGCCGTGCCGTCAGTGGAACAATCGTCCACCAAAATGAGCTCTTTCTCGATCGGTAAGGCGCGAACCCGCCCAAGAACCGCTTCAATCAGATCTACTTCGTTATAGATAGGAATAATGAACGAAAGTTTCATCGCGGGGAGTCTGTGGCCTTTACGTGGGTCTCAGGGCTGATCGGGTTGTTCCTCTTGTTTTTTAAATTGCAAACAATGACAGGCACGATATGGCGCTGGCTGTC
>CAZVVA010000093.1:0-14486 GCA_964630455.1 uncultured Candidatus Sumerlaeota bacterium | reverse complement strand
GGTCGGTGGAATGGTGCGATAGCGTGAGGAGATCCACGGCAGTGGCTTGCGTGACGAGCTTAATGGTTTTGCGCTTGCTGACTTCGCGGAGCATACTTTCCTCAATGGCCTTGCCGGTGAGGTCGGCCACGTGAATGATGCGCGGAACGGAATGGGCTGCTTCCTCCGTGATATCGAGAGCATTGTTCGCATTTCGATCGAAGGGCACCTTCATCTCATCAATCAGGAGCTTTTTCACCAGGGGAGGCCCTTGCGAGGCCAGGAATCGTACTGTACGACTATCGCAGGCGCTGCGGCCAGCTGCTTCGATGTCCTTGGCCAGAAGCCGGGCGGAATCCCCAGGCCCTTTGTAAATGATCCCACCCTGGGCATACCGCGTATTGCATGACGAGGGATCGCTGGCGTTGGTGATCAAGATGACCTCGATACCGTGCTTTGCTAGAGCAAGTGCCGCGGCGCAGCCACCTACCCCTGTTCCGATAATCAATACGTCGGTCTTGATCTTATCCATCGCAATCCTAAAGCCCGATGACTATGCGTGGAAGTATCATTCCAGTCCCACCACGCATGTAGTAGCAGGGACAGATTATAATCTGTCCCTACTTCTTTTTCTTATGGATGGTGAACCTATCAATTAGCTTTCCGAGCTTATTATATGCTTCAAATGTGACAGCGCGTTTCGCCACAGAAGCCATAACAAAGTGACTATCTGTACAAAACTTCTGCACGCTGGCAGTCCAGGGTACGTTGGTATTCTGACCGTACCATGGCGCGCCAGCGCCCCCCGCTATAATCTGAATAATCGGATTTGTCCACTTTGGGTTCACCTGGTGATCCACAATCATACGACAGTAATTATGCTCATGCCCGCAAAAGACAGCGTCAACATTGTAATCATTGAGAATCTCCCATACAGCGTCGCGGATGCGCGGGATACGGTCAAGCGAGTTTCCAAGGTGACCACTGTTTGGATACGCTGGCGAATGGAAGAAGACGAATGTGAAGCGCTGGTGCTTGTTCTCTTCAAGGTCCATCTTGAGCCATTCGCGCTGCCGGAGATCAATCGTGCGGCCAAAGCGGTCTTCCGGAGTAAGACCGCGCAGATAGTAGTAGTCAGAATTGAGTGACACGAAATGGCAGTCGCCGTAGTTGAACGAGTAGACGTTCTCGATATAAGTGGGCAAGCCCTTTTCTGGCAGAGGTCCATTCTCTGGCAGAACGTGGAAGTCGCGCCAGATATCCTCGGCGTAACGTCCAGGCGTGCTCTTATTCTTCTCAGGCCGTGGTGCCGCGGTGTCGTGGTTTCCCATTCCGCAATAATAAGGGATAAAAGCGTTGATCGGATTCACCGCCATGCGCCAGGTTCGATATTGAAGTGCGATGTCCGCGAGATCGTTCGTGTAGCCGCTAATAAGGTCTCCGGAGAACAAAACAAATCGGGCATCCCGTTGCAAGGCCTGGCGCGACAGGGTGTTGAGCGTCGGGACATTCACGCCGTTTAGCGCAGCATCCGGATCAGGCGTGCGGGAATTCGCACGGCTGTCGCCCATTATGGCAAATTTGAACGGCTTCCCCTGTTTCACGGCTGTGACGAAGCTGTAACAAGGCGACAGGATCACGTCCTCCGGGTCAGACATGGAGCATCTAATCTGGTAATAGTACTGCGTGTTTGGCTTGAGATGCTCAAGGGTAATTCTGAAGCGCCGGTTGGGGTCCTGTACCGCGATTTTCCGTGGTGGAGCTTGTCCGACCTTCCAGTAGGAAAACGTTCCCTGTGCGGGTAGGTTCGTTTCCCAGCAGACAGTTGCCTGGTCGGCAAACACGTTTGCTACAAACGGGCCATCCGTGAACACCAGGCCGGGTTTCCGCTCACCCTGTAGTGTTTCGATGATGCGAAACGTGTAGTCTTTCGAGCGCCGTACGTGCAGCGCGTCTGGCATCTGTTCGATGCAAGCCACGCGGAAATGAATGGTACGGCCCGGAAGTATGATCGTCTGAGATTTCTTCGCGGGGTCGGGCTGCAAGGGCAGGTTAAAGCGATGAGTTTGCTGGATACCTTTGTCTGACATCGCGTAGCGATATTCAGGAAACGCCATCAGGCTTGGAGGGTCTATGTCGGCCGCATCAGTCCAGAAGAGCTGCGCCTGGCCGCTGGGGTATGCGGTTGCAAAGGAGATCTGGACGCCTGTTTTCGTGACCGAGACTTGCGGCTCCAGCCTTGATGCCGCATCTACAGATGTCGGGATGGAAAGGATCAACACGCCTAATACGATGCAGGTAGTAAGCACCAAGGGCCGTACACGCTTTGCGTATGGTCGCAAGTGCGACCTGTTCCGATACAAAAAGATGTTACCGTTCATTAACCTACCTCCTCTAAATGGGATATTTCTTAGCGACTAACAAAGTTAAGAAGCTAGGCGGGAAACCTAAGGTTGTCAATTGGAGATTTTGTTTTTCCATGGATGAATGGGCGTGAGCATGCCCGAGGCGAGGAAGCAGGGGTGTTAAATTTGACGCCCCCACTATGTCGGGTAGTATTGTGATTGTGCAAATCTTTTTGTAGGGACAGATTATAATCTGTCCCTACGTTGCCGGTGAGAATTAAAGAGCAAGAAAGGCACCGGGATACGAGACGGGTAAATCAACGCCTACAGATACTTTTTCATCGCTCTTGCCAGTTCTTTCTTGGCCGTGTTGAGATTCGCCAGCTTCATGGTGAGCCAGTTGCGGTGCTTCGTACGTTGTCGTTTTAAACCCTCCAGATGAGCACGAACTGCGCGGGGTCCCGGTGCGCCAAGGTGCTGCTTCATGGCAAGCCGCTTCACTGGCTCGTCAAGGCTCTCCCATTCTCTTTTACTCAACCGTATGCTATGCCCTTCCTCTTTCAATACCTGATTGAGAGTAGAGAGCTTCAGGCGGCCAGCGGCTTCGCTCCGTTTCACGGCCTTGGCAACGACACGGTGCGCCGTGCGAAATGGCAATGCTTTCGTCTGGGCCAGGAAGTCAGCAACTTCCACTGCGTTGATGAACCCGGAGTGAGTGTGACGGAGCATAACGTCAGCATTCACCTTCAACGATGCGATGACATTGCCAAAGATACGGGGAGCATAGTGGACTTCTTCAAAGAGATCAATAATGACATACTTGGTCCATTGCGAGTCGCGATTATAGCCCGAGAGCATTCCTCTGGCAATGGCATGCAGCGCCTGGGCATAGCTCTGCACCAGGCTCGTTTTGGCACGCGTCACTTCGGCAAAATCAAGATTTTGCTTTTGCGGCATCACTGATGATCCCGTTAGATACCGCTCGTCAATCTTCAGGAATCCGCGGCAGGTGTCAGAAAAGAAGAGCAGATCCTGGGCAATGGTACTGAGGTGGTTCATGAAGAAGGCGACAGCGCAAGCGACCTCTGCTTCCATTTCCCAGCGGCTAGTGACGCAGTCGAGATTGTTGATCTGAACCGACTCAAAACCGAGGAGCCCTGCGCAGTAATTCCGGTCAATAGGCCATGTGGTGCCGAAGGCCGCGACTGCCCCCAGTGGGCATTGGTTCAGTGAACCGAATGCAAATTGCAGGCGATCGAGGTCGCGTACAAGAGCCTGAGCGTAAGAGGCGAGGTAGTGGGCGAAGGTAGTGACTGCCGCAGGACGGCTGTGGGTATAGCCAGGCATTGGGGTTTCGAGATGTTTGGCTGCCAGGCGGAGGATTTTGCCAACCAGTTCTTCAATTTCACCAAAGAGATCCAGAACGCGGTCGCGCAAGTAGAGGCGGACGTCGGTGGTGGTCTGATCATTACGGCTTCGGGCAGCGTGCAGCCATCCACTGGCCTCTGCGCCTGCTTCCGCCTCGACGAACGCCTCGATGTTCATGTGAACATCTTCCTTCAGGGGGTCGAGCTGGAATTTCCCCGCCAGGTAGCGTCTGGAGAGCGTATCCAGAGCGCGCAGGATTTTGGCCAGCGTTGCGGCAGGAATGAGTTGTTTTTTGCGGAGCATCAGGACATGTGCTTTGTTGGTCCAGATATCGTAAGGAATCAGGTGCTCATCTGCGCTTGGCCGGGGCGCAATGTCACGTCCCGCGCAATAGAGCAGATTGATTTCGCTGGGATGGCGTTTCATCCGCTCGTCCCAGATTTGGCCTACAGATTTCTTCTTGCGACGCATTGTCTTATGGCTCCTTGTAGGGGCGTTAAGTTTAGCGCCCTATTATATCGGGCAGTGTTGTGGTTATCCCAATTCTTTGTAGGGACAGATTATAATCTGTCCCTACAGCTGTTGGCATACAGTATGGGCGTCAAATTGAACAGCCCATACGGAGATCAGATCAATGCCAGCACAAATATTGTGACGTCCCGGGAAGTCATGCCGTTCTGATCAGCAGACATGAAACGGATAGCCCAGCGATCTGTGTGTAATCAAGGGAAAAGTTTCCGGGAGGTGAGCAGCTCAGGCTCGTATTTCTGGGCGCTATGTATTAAGGTGGGCAGGAGAGGCACGCAACACTTCTAACCTGGAGACAGGGAGTGCCATCGGGGAGAGAGAACTTCTTTATGGACAAAAAAAGAGGTTCTTGGGATTTCATAGCGGTGATTGTAGGGGCGTTTAATTAAACGCCCCTACATGCTCAAAATTGTGCTAACAGCTGGCCCACCACAGATTGCGAAGAACCAAAAAAGAAGGGGTGCTGAGTTGGGTCAGGCTCAGCACCCCCTACAACGGATAGGGCATCAACAGGGGATGGGATCTAATCTCGGTTGCACCACGAACTGTCACAAGAGCCAGATCGCTGGAGCAGGAACAGGAACGGTTCGCTGGAACAGAGCTGCTGGAGCCAGGAACTGGAACAGGGGCTAGGACACGAGCTGCTGCCGTATTGCAGGAGCGATTAAGACTTTGTCACGGGAGTATCCGCTGTAGCGCTACGACCTCCTTTTCGAGCTTCTGCTGTATCATGACCCCCACTGGAGGATGGAGATTCTCGAGGCAAAAGGAAACGCCATGCCGCTTTTTAATAGCACATTATAATAAACATCAGGGCTGCCACCGCCATGGAAAGATCCTCTTGCAACTATACTGCCAAACGTCGCGGCGGTTCCCTGGTTTACAAAATTCCTTTCAGCAAGAACGAGGCCATTATGCCAGATATTGACCGGTTCGGGAATTCCTGTATTGGGATTTGTTAATGAGAGTTCAGGTGTGGAACCTGGGCCCAGACCGCCGATATATAAGTCACCGCAAATATAAAGCACACCTTTGGTATAGAAAAAGTCTGCCGTCGTTGATCCGCCGGTCAAGGTAAGGTCGCATAGATTCGTATCGCCGCCGCCGTTGTCATAGGGCGTATTGCCATCAATAGTATCAATGAAAATAATGTCGGCGGGAAGAGTCGCATCGTCAAAGTCGCCGGTTTTTGGATAGAGGGAGAGCGCATGGATTGTGACCCGCTTATTTGTCGCGCCGTCGGTTTCGCTTGCCCGCGTAATTTCTTTGGTGACGTTATCTATGTAAAGAGGATAATCTTCATAGTCGTAGAACTCGCCAGAACTATCCGGCCGATAGTATTGGCCCCGTTCCAGGGCCAGCTCTTTCCAGAGGTCGTATTCAAGATCCGTGAGAAGGTCATCGACAACATCTACCAGTGGATCAGGGTAGTTGCCTTCAGCGTCGGGGATGTTCAACCTATCCGTTGCCTCACTGGTTCGATCCCAGAGCTGAAACATATTGTCATATTCTGGGTCGTAGGAGCCGAGCAATGGAGATTCTGCGACGGATTGAGGCGGAACAGGGACACCAGGAGGAGCTGCCGGAGCTATTAGCGCCCCATCATTGCCATAGATCATTCCGGTTGTGAATATCCTGGCCAGTGGGTCGGTCGACGTTGTGGGGAAAAACTTGTTGAAGCTGAACGAGTTGCCTGCAATTTTGCCAGGTACCTCGATGTCGCCCAGAGCCCAGGCATCGCCCCAGTGAAGATTGAACTGGCCATTGGCGCCAACAGACATACCCGCTACAATGGGCGCAGGGATTACGACACCGCTAAACTTGGAGATCAGGACATCAGCGACGATAGTCTGCTCCGTTTGTCCATCGGTGCTGACACCCGTGCTATAAAGCGTATACACAGTGTCGGCCGGAGCTCCGGGCCGAGGTCCTTTAACTTCCAGCAGCTTGATGTGGCCTTCGTCAAATATACCGTAGCTTGATCCGCTGCCGTATGGATTGTGAATCAACGTCATCAGGTCAGCATCAGTTGGGGGAATGTTTGTGACACTCGCTTGTTCGAACGGCGAATCATCGATGCCATAGGTATCAATGAGGTATTGAATCGTCGTGGGAGATGGCGATTCGCTCGGAGAGTTAAACCAGTGGATGGCCTGGTGTATACCTGACTCTGCAATAGCAAATGTCTGTTCTAGAGTTATCTTTTTCGTTGTGAGATCGTTCATTGCCTTCGCATAGCCCATAATCGCCATGACGGCAGCCGAAGCGACCACTAATATGATCAATGCGCCGACGAGCGCCAATCCTTTTGATTGTCTTGGCCTCCCACGATAGCGCTGCATTGGTGTGTCCTCCTTTTCTTATCAGAAAGTCGTTCGACTAGGAATTTCGTGCAAAGAGTTGGGTTCTAAATGTTGCGTCAAGAAAATCTTCCGGTGCCAGTTTTCTGAAAAAGCCCTTCATCTTGGGATATTTGAAATTCAGCATCACTTCGACTACTGTATTCTGTTCCAGAAGTTGAAAGTTCACGCTCTTAATATACTTGGCAAGGACAATGGTCGGTTCGGAGGAACTACTGATGTCCGGGTCGAGTTCCAACGTGCTGTCCGCAGTGTTCAGCGAAATGCTGCTGGTCTTTGTAGGAGTCAATACGTTCACGAATCTGAGCTCAGTTGTGCTCTGCCCACTGGGGAATGGGAGCATGGAATTGCGGATGAGATAGGCGATTTTCTCCATTGCCAGGGCTGCGTTTTGTTGATAACTCGATTGCATAGTAACGATGGTGATTACTTTGGCTGAGGCTATGGTGATGTAGATCAAGAATGCCATGGTCAAACCCGATAGAAGCGACGCGATGAAAACCTCTGGCAGTGTAAAGCCACGAGAACGCGAATAATGTCTTCGATACGTTTTCATATGAGCCTCCATAGCTCCCTCTCGACGTTTATTTATACAACACCGGGGCGATGTATGAATGTAGCACTTCGCTTACCCTTTTGCTTGACAGCCGCCCGGTTCGGTTCCAGGTGACCGTCACCTCAATTTCGACCATATCCTGATTCATCGGAGGATTAACAATCAAGTCACCCCGGCTCCCGTCGGAGTTCACCTCGTATAGAGTAACATTGATCGCCGCGTTAAGGTCATCGGAAGGCGCCGGCGTATTGAAGTCGTCCAACACAACCTGATGCTCGCCCTGAAGTGTTGGGAAAAACGGCCGGCGAAATTGTTCAATGTATGACCGCGCGTAGTTGATGGCCACAATTCGTTGCTTATCGTACTCCGAAACCGTACGGGTGAAGACCAGTGATGAAATCACGCCCAATCCAATTAGTGTGGTAATGGCAATGGAAATAACGATTTCAACAAGTGTAAAAGCATTCCTTTTCGATTTGCGTTTCATTTTATGTACTCCATTTTTTTTGGACACTATCAGTATTAAGCAATATCAATACCAACTTCTAAACTATCGGAGCAAACAGGATAAGAGCTGTAAAATGAGTGGCTTACAAGACGATATGCTTGCTCGTGGGAGAAAGACCTGGGTACGATTCTTCCCATGTAGTGCACAGTTTCTGGGCAGGATCGCCTACGATCTGTGACTAATGCAGGGAAAAGTTTCCAACAGCTGAACGGCTCAGATTCTTATCTGGTCGCTATGCATTGAGGTTGGCAGGATATGTACGCAACATTTCTACTTGGAGCCAGGGAGGGCTCATCGGGGGAGACAAAAACCTCCTTATGGACAGAAAAAGAAGGGGTGCTGAGTTGGGTCAGACTCAACACCCCCAACAACGGAAAGGGTATACACAGCGGATGAGATCCAATCTCAGTGGTACTAACTGTCACGAGAGCGAGATACTTGGAGCGATTGAGACCTTCTCATGGCCATAACCGCTTGCATCACTACGACCCCCTTTTCGATTCTCTGCCTTCTCGTGACAACCACTGAAGCATGGAAGTTTTCAAAGCAAAAGGAAATCTCATATCACTTTGTAAAGAGCCTTATACGTTTATGTATTGAAGAATCAGCTGCTATCAGGGGGAACCGAGTTCCCATTGCGTCCTTGTTATTTCAACCACACGGGGGGTCCCAGGAGGTGGATTCATTCCGCCCAGCATAGAATCCCAGGACCAGATCCGTATGGGGGCTTCATAGACGGGATTTCCATATCTCCATAATCCTATTGCTTTTTGGCTCTCCCATAGTTGGATAATTGAGCCATTGAAGGTAAACTCAACTCCACTCCAATTTTCAAGGAAACGGAAGTAGTTCTCAACGCCTCCACTGTAATTCCCATCCCTGCTTGGCACAATCCCCTGAATGCAGATGGCATTCACTTCTGTCACAGAGGCATGGTGGGCACTATAGTTATTGCTGAGGGCATCGTCCCAGGCGTTTGAAAGGATGTTAAGTGCATCTGCAACCACCATAGCCTGTGTAGAGTTAATGGTATTAAAGTCTCCCTGGACATAAATTGGATCGTCGCTAGCTACTGAGAAGCCTCCTGCAGAGCTCGGCAATTCAGCGCCGTTAACCAGACGTACTACGCCAGAGTTACTCCCTTGATCCTCATTTGAAACGTACAGGATGCCATTGGCGGGAGAAATAGCGCTCTCATTAATGTTGGCGATGTTGACGTCAATCGAAGTTACCCATTTGTCCTCGCGCGCATCGTAAAAAGTGCTTGTATCGACGATTGATTTTGTGACCGCTGGGTTTAGCGGATCAGGATAAGTGAGGTCAACAGGGTTGCCATCTTTGTCATAGCCACTAATAGTGCCAGCATCATCCCCTATGATCTTAAGGTCAGCCTTATATTCGAATCTCTCCTGCTTGAGCGAATAGGTGTCATTGATTGGATCGGCGCGATCGATGATGGCGTGTGCGTCTGACACAACGGGGATCGGCAAGTTTAGCGCACTAACGCCATGGGAAGAATCCTTAACGTAGCCGTTCCAGCGGTCCGACGCAGCTGCTGTCCAATCACTATCACGGCTATCCAGCCAACCGTCAGCGTTTGCATCTCCTGTAGGACGCTTCATTGTCTCCTGGACCGAGCCGTCAGTGCATGCGACGTCCCCCGTGTTGTTCGTTGATCTTCCCGAATCAGGGTGGCTGCCGTGGTACAAGTTTCCTGCAACTGTGACTCGGTCCAAAAAATTTAGCCCACTATTGGATTGTACGTAGGCATCGCCATTTGTGTGAATGCGGCCATCGACCTCCATGTATGGTCCGGGAGCGATCTCCATCGTTGGGTCATAAAAGACGGCGAAATTAAATAGTGGAACATAAGTAATCTCTAAATTTTGACTCAGAGAGACGCCCGGATGAGAAAATCGGTCCGAGGGGCTACCTGTTTTTTGAGCTGTGACGTCGATGCGATAGCGCAACCGGTGAAGTGTCAAGTCTTGCCATTGGCCCTGGGTGACTGTCTCGATATCATTAAAGGTCTGGGTTACCGCAAAATACGGAAACTCATATCCTTCCACCACTGGAGGAGTCATGGCTTCCACTTCGCTCTGAAAGTTTGGAGTCCCCTGCGTGACCAGGAATTGGATGTGAGCGAATGACTTGTTAAGCGCTTCTTCTGCAGCGGCAAATTCATCCTTATAGACTTCATAACGCGCCCGGTCCCGAGTTTGGTAGACTGCCATTCTCATGACCACTCCAGCCAGTGTGATCAGGCACAAAGAGACGAGCATAACTGACAGCAACGCTACCCCTCTGGAGCCGTGGCGGCGGGACTTAGCGGCTAATGTCGAATATTTAAATTTTCTCATCCGTGATGCGGTGTTTGTCCCAAACATGAACAACTCCTTCTTAGAAGAGTTCCTATTCGTTTCTAGGTGCTACAGTGATGTTTATCTCGAACCCCTGCATTCCTGGTCCAGTATAAGCATCCGAGGCTTGCGTGTTTTCCACCCTTAAGGAATCACCGGTTCGCATTTTTACTATGAGAGGGGTTGTTGCCCCGGTGTATCTGAATGCAGCTCCCTGTTGAATGGCCGAAATGCCCTTTGTAACCTCCACTTCATCTCCACTCACGCTTGTATCAGGGTCATAAATAAGCGTGTTATCCCAGGGGGTGGCTAAGTCATCGTCGTGCGAAATGAGTCCAATGCTGCGCACAGCTGTTTCGCCCCACCTGGAGAATTCCACTCGGTTTCCTGCTTGCACGGGGTTACCGTTGGCATCAACGACCCGCAACGGGGTTTTTGCCAGGCGAATTTCTTGATTTATGGTTTCAATCGCCTTTTTCGCATTCTTGAGCGCCATCTGCTGTGAATAGATACCTTTTTGCATCCGGCCTACCATGATTGAAAGAGACACGAGGCCAGTAGCAATGATTGCAAATAGCCCACCAGCTATTAGGAATTCGGCCAAGGTAACCCCGCGGCGCGGTCGCATACGGTTGATCGTGGCTTTTGCTCTCCTGGTCGTGAACATAGTTAGGATCTCCTACGAAAGTTCATTTTCGTTTTTCCATGTTACCCCTCAGGCGGGAGGTAACTGATCTCCCTTTTAGAAACCCAGATTAGAGTCACCTCGGTAATTTACAGTAAGTGACTCAATTGTCTGGCTATAGCTTTTACCGCAATATTCCCATGTGGTTGTGATCTCGACGGTCTTTCCGTTGTTAATCATATATTTGGTCGTTGTGTCTGGGGCAACAGCCAGCGTGTCTCCAAGATGGAGGGTGTGGACAGAATTGGATATAATCGGTGCAAAGGAGCTTATACCTTTTCCCGCCACGAGATAGACAGTGTCACCCGCCCATTCGTTGGTCTCCCAATTAGTGTCGTTGTCAACAAGGGATGTTAGCGAGCCCGCTTCGGTAGTGCCGAAACCCTTGAATGCAAATTCAACTCTGCATGACATATTCATAGCCTCATCCAGCCAGACGGGAGGATCGTTGTCATAGTTGATGTTCGGATAATGCACTGTGCCCACGTTTGCGAATGTATCGATAGCCATCTTTTCAAAAAAGCCCTGTGCGATGTTCTTGGCTGCAATGGCATTGGTGTTGATCCGCGTAATACGATAGCTATACATCAGCGAAGTGATTATCGAGACCGAAATGAGCACGAGGAGCGTTATGGAAATAACCACCTCAAGGAGGGAAAATCCGTATCTCAACTTTAATGATCTAGAAGAATACATGCAAAGCCTTCTTTTTTCCTGAGGCGGATGAATATAAAGCCGGTTTAAGAATGGCACAAAAGTCTTGTAACCATTTTTGACTGCTCTTTTCTCTATTTGGGAAGTTCCGTCAGCTCAGAGCAGGCTTTTTGCATCTGAGCGAGGCATTCTTTCCTTTGATTTTCCTGGGCGTCGTCGGATCTGCCTACTTTCTCGTTCTGGGTCTGCTCCAGGATTTCCAGCTTTTGCGATAGCGTCTGGACTATGTCTCGCGCTTTTTCACGGCGCGCTCGAAGCGCATCCGTCATTTTATTGAGATCGTTAGCCAATTCCTGAAACTCGTCCCCTTTGCGCAGCCGGATCGCCGTCATGTCATAGTCGCCGGCAATCACGGACTTCACAACGCGCTCAAAGCGGTAGATCGGTCCGGCGATTCTGTGGGACATGCGAAAGGATATCCAGGCCAACAGTGTCAGCAAAACATAGAAAACGAGTATCGCCTTGAGAAGGCTGAAATTCCACCCAGACCCAAACATGTATGCCTCATCAGGTTCGGGCATCTCCATGCTTGCTGGGGTGATGAAGTACAGACCTAAAGAGAGAGCGAAACTGACAAACACAGCAAAGGCGAGGATAAAAATCCTCCCCACCCAGTACACTTGGAATCGCCTGTTGATCATATACTTCCTGCGCCGATTGCGGCGTGCTGTTTTTATGTCGCTCATGGTCGTTCCCTTCGAATCAAAAGTTTATTTTCCTGATCCCTGGCAGAACTGGTTGGCCCAGGGGTTTTCAGTAATCACAAAAACTTTGTCTATCGCTGTCCAAATCCGGGCCTCTTATACTTAAAGCGTCCTCAGTTCAAGAATTCTATGGAGTTCCGCCGCCGACAAGGCCGCGTTTGGCTACCACACATCCATAGACCCCATCGTAAAGGAGCAATATCAATACCAACTTTTAAAATATCGAAAAAAACAAGATAAGGCCTGTAGCATTAATGGTTTACAAGATGTGATGCTTTTCCATTGGAGAGAGTCTTGGGTATGATTCTGCCCGGGGAGTGCAACATTTTGGGGCAGTTGCCTACATTTTGTGCAAGAGAACATTATCGGCAAGGGCGTCAGTACATTTGCCCTGCTGCGCGGCGAGCGTTCAGTTAACAGGTAGGCAACGGAGTGTATCAGGGAGGCTACCAGGGTGTTAGGCGGGGTAGAGCTAGTCACAGATTGGAGCGCAAATTGTGGGTCGAAGAGATAACCCTGATCAGCATACATCCCCTGCAACGGATAGGGTATCAGCAGAGGATGGGATCCAATCTCGATTGCAGAAACTGTCGCAAAAGCGAGATCCCTGGAGCAGGGACAGTAATGGTTCGCTGGAACAGAGCTGCTGGAGCCAGGAACTAGAATAAGTGCTAAGCCGCAAGCCGCTGCCGTATTGCTGGAGCGATTAAGACCTTGTGACGCGGGAGTATCCGTAGTAGGGGGCTACGACCTCCTTTTCGAGCCTCTGCTATCTCATGACTGCCACTGGAGGATGGAAATTCTCGAGGCAAAAGGAAATGCCATGCCGCTTTTTAAACGCACGTTATAATAGACTTCTGGGGAACCACCAGAGTGGAACGATTTTTTCGCAACTATACTGCCAAATACCGCACTGGTACCCTGGTTTTCAAAATCCCCTTCGATAAATATGAGTCCGTTATGCCAGATATTGACCTCTTCAGGGCTTCCTGTGTTGGGATTTGTCAATGAGAGTACAGGTGTAGACCCAGGACCGAGACCGCCAACATGTAAGCTGCCACAAATGTACAACACGCCTTTAGTATAGAAGTAGTCCGCTGTCGTTGATCCCCCGGTCAATTTCAGGTCGTATAGATTCGTATCGCCACCGCCGTTGTCGTAGGGTACATTGCCATCAAGGGTATCAATGAAAATGATGCCGGCGGGAAGGACATCGTCGTCGAACTCGCCGCTCTGTGGATAGAGGGAGAGCGCATTGATTGTGGCCCGTTTATTTGAGCTGCCATTGGTTTCACTTGCCCGCGTAATTTCATTGGTTTCGCTATCTACGTACAGAGGATGGCCCTCATTGTCGTAGAACTCGCCAGAACTATCCGGCCGGTAGTATTGGCCACGTTCCAGTGCCAGCTCTTTCCAGAGGTCGTATTCAAGATCACTCATGAGTTCATTTACAACATATGTGAATTCATCGGGGAAGTTCCCCTCCCCATCAGGAATGTTCAACCTATCCCCTGGCTGACTGGTTCGATCCCAGAGCTGAAACATATTGTCGTATTCGGGATCATAGGAATCAAGCCTGGGAGATCGCGCCACAGATTGAGGCGGAACAGCGACTTCAGGAGGAGCTGCCGGAGCTAATACCGACCCATCATTGCCATAGATCATTCCAGTGGTGATTATTTTGACCAGTGGGTCATTTGACACTGTGGGGAACGACTTATTAAAGCTGAACTTGTCGGCAGCGATTTTACCAGGTACCTGAATGTCGGAAAGAGACCAGGCTTCGCCCCAGTGAAGATTGAACTGGCCCTTGGCGCTAACAGTACCACCCGCCGCAATAGCCGAAGGGACTGCAATGCCGCTAAACTTGGAAAGCAAGACGTCGGCCACAATAGTCTGCTCTGTATGGCCATCGGCGCTAACCCCTGTGCTATAAAGCGTAAACACAGTGTTGGTCGGAGCACTGGGCCGCGGGCCTTTAACTTCCAGCAGCTTGATGTGTCCTTCGGGGAATACACCGTAGCTTGAGGCGCTGCCACCCGGGTTGTCAATCAACGTTAGCAGATCAGCATCAGTTGCGGGAAGGTTTGTGACATTCTCTTCTTCGAACGGCGATTCATCCACACCGTAGGTATCAATGAGATTTTGAATCGTCGAGGTAGCTGGTGATTCGATCGGCTTATTAAACCAGTGGATGGCCTGGTGAATACCTGACTCCGCGATATAAAACGTCTGTTCGAGGGTGATCTTCTTCGTTGTGAGATCATTCATTGCTTTTGCAAAGCTCATAATTGCCATGACGGCAGCCGATGCGATCATTAATAGAACCATCGTGCCGACGAGGGCGAATCCTTTTGGTTGTCTTAGGCTGTCATAATA
>CAZVVA010000092.1:436-14632 GCA_964630455.1 uncultured Candidatus Sumerlaeota bacterium | reverse complement strand
GTATAATAATTATGAATTTATTTTCTCATTTTTTTTTGTGCTTCTTTTCAGATAAAGACTTCTGCCTCTTAAGCAAAGGTTTTTCTGTATTTTGCATCATTATCTTGTCCCTTTCTTTAAACTCAACTGCAAAATTTGGGTTAATTGCTGACGGAGAAGAGTCGCCCTGGCAGCTGCTCAGCGGGTTTCCATCCCCACGCACCAGCCCGGAATCTGTAAGGCGGTAGTGCACTTGCTCCATTCAATTCCAATGACGGCCAGCGAGCAAACGAACTACTTCGCACAGCGACAATTACATTGACAATCGGCTTCCGGCAGCTAGAATCAGCATCAAAAAAATGGAGAAATCACTATGCATTACGTAATCATTGGCTGCGGTGCTGCAGGAATAAAGGCGGCCAGCGCTATTCGAAGATTTGACTCCAGCGGCACCATTACCCTTGTTTCATTTGAATCTCAGCCATTTTACGTAAAACCAGAATTGCCGGATTTCATCTCCGGCAAGATCCGGCGCTCCACCCTCAGGCGCTCGCTCAAGAAAATCCAGAGCGACCCCAACTGCAACATCCTCACTGGCAAACGCGCAGTCAAAGTGCTTCCAGAGCAAAATAGCGTGATTTTTTCTGACGGCAATACACTCTCATTCAATTTCCTGCTGATTGCCACAGGAGCCAAGCCGGCCCTGACTCCGCTCCTCGTTAAGCAGCGCGAAAAACTCTTCCTCTTGCGTACAGCTGCTGATGCAGTTCGCCTTCGGGCTGCTGCCAAACAGGCCAAACGAGCCGTGGTCTTTGGCGGAGGCTATACCGCAATCGAGATTCTCCGAGCGCTGTATAACCTTAACTTACGCCTCACCCTGCTTACCACCCAGGAGCTCTTCTGGACCACCGGAATCGCAAGCATATACTCCGACATGGTCAAAAACCGCCTCACCAACAGTCAGATTGAGGTGGCAATGGACGAACATCTCCACGACATCCTTGATGTGGACGGTAAGTCATATCGCGCCGTCACGTCTAAGGGTCGCGAACTGGAGTGTGATCTCGTCGTGGTCTCCATGGGTCTCAGGCCTGATATTGACTTTGTCGAAGGGAGCGGGATCAACGTTGATAAAGGCATTGTGGTTGACGAGCAGCTCCGCACAAACGTCTCGAATATCTACTGCGCGGGCGATGTAGCGCAGGTAATTGACCCGAAGAATAAGCTCGATCGTATTAATTTCGGATGGCTCAGCGCTATCCGCCAGGGCGAAGTGGCTGGAAAGAACATGGCAGGCAAAGAGACATACTACGTCAGGAATGAAGAACCCTATTTCATTGAGCTTTACGGCAAGCCTGTAATGGAACGCTGGTAGGAAGACGTACGAGGCTTCGCGCACTCAAAAGGAGAAAATGATGAATGAAATTCAACCCGCTGTTGAAGCACCCGATTTTACGCTGCCGGATCAGGATCAGAATCCCGTGACCATGAGTAGTTTTCGCGGCGAGAAAAACGTGATGCTCGCATTCTACCCGCTCGACTGGAGCCCGGTCTGTACCAACGAGAACGTCTGTTTCACCCAGGATCTCAGCCGATTTGAGACCGTAGGTGCCAAAGTGCTGGCTATCAGTGTTGACAGCACGTATTCGCATAAGGCGTGGGCGGAAAAACTAGGGCTGAAGCATACCCTGCTCAGCGACATGAAACGCGAAGTGTGTAAGAAATACGGCCTTTATCTGGAGGAAGAGAACATCGCCAAGCGCGCCACCGTGATTGTGGACAAACAGGGACTCGTCCGCTACGTAAAGGTGCAGGAAATCACTACGCCGCGCGATGATCGGGAAATCCTCGAAGTGCTGACCAAACTGAAATAGAGTTATGGTAAGGGCAGTTCATGACTTGTGCGCCTCAGGCGTAACTGCCCCTAGAAAAGCATGCCGTAACACCCTTCTGTGATGAATGCCCGCATCCTCTGCTCTCCACCTTGTCGTAGAAAAGTAAAGGCGTAGGCTTTGCCGTAGCTTAGACCAAACAACAAGTAAAACCACAACGGCACAACGCACATGCGCCCAAACCCGTATTAAAAATTAAGAATAAGAAAGAATACGGTTAATGCTTCCGTCGTGTACGTTGTGTCGTAGTGGTTAAAATCTTATTCTGATAGGGGCTTTTACGCTTTTTCTTCTGCTGCGCGCGCTTCGTCAGCCAGCGCCGTAGTCAGGTACCGTTCACCAGTATCCGGGATTATCGTTACAATCAGCTTCCCTGCGCTCTCAGGCCGCTTTGCCACTTCCAGCGCTGCCCAGGTAGCTGCCCCTGAGGAGATGCCGCACAGTATACCCTCCTCCTTCGCCAATCGTCGCGCCATCATAAAAGCATCCCCGTTGGTGACCTGGATGATTTCATCAATAATCTTCATATTCAGCACGTCAGGAACAAACCCGGCGCCAATGCCTTGAATCTTATGCAGCCCCGGTTTGCCACCAGCAAGCACCGGAGAATCTTTCGGCTCCACAGCAATTGCGCGCAATGAAGGTTTGCGTTTTATAATGCCCTCGGCCACTCCTGTAAGCGTGCCCCCCGTGCCCACACCCGCCACCAGAATGTCTACCTTCCCGTCCGTATCATTCCAGATCTCTTCCGCCGTAGTCTGGCGATGCATTTCCGGGTTCGCAGGATTCTGGAACTGCTGGGGAATAATGGCGTTCGGAATCTGACCCTGAAGTTCTTCCGCTTTGCGAATCGCGCCGGGCATGCCTTCAGTTCCGGGTGTCAACACCAGCTCGGCCCCCAGCATGCGAAGCAACAGACGGCGCTCAATACTCATGGTCTCCGGCATGGTCAGGATGAGGCGGTAACCTCTTGCCGCAGCCACAAATGCCAGGGAAATGCCCGTGTTGCCGCTGGTCGGTTCAATAAGAACAGTATCAGGGGTGATTTGGCCCGCGGCTTCTGCTGCCTCGATCATGCTTACCCCAATGCGATCCTTGACGCTTCCAAGGGGATTAAAGAACTCAAGCTTCGCCAGAATTGTGGCGTTCAGCCCTCGGGCTACTCGATTCAGTCGAACCAGCGGCGTTTTCCCAATAGTCTTGGTGATGTCATCAAAAATTCTGCCCATTGCCTTCCTCCTTACCGTCAAAAGGAAGAGTTTTGTAGGGGTGTATTGCAATACGCCCCTACGTGCTATACGTTGTATCCAGGAATGCCGGGGTCGGTCATTGCCTCCAGGCGTAGAATCTCGTCTAGCTGCGCCTCAGGCATCAAATCTTTCTCCAGTACCACTTCGCGGATTGTTTTCCCGCTGGCCAGTGCCTGTTTAGCCACTTCCGCTGCCTTCGCATAGCCCAGATGCGTGTTCAGCGCTGTGACGATCGCAGTGCTGCGCTCTGCATAGGCCCGGCACTGCGCTTCATTCGCCTGAATCCCCTTCACGCAGCGCTCAGTAAACACATGCACGGCGTTGCGGAGAATTGTGAGCGACTCCAGCAGGGCTGCGGCAATGCCTGGCATCATCACATTCAGCTCCAACTGGCCCGCCTGCCCCGCGCAGGCAATTGCACTATCGTTCCCGATCACCTGGAAGCAGACCATATTGAGCATTTCCGCCATCACGGGATTAACTTTACTCGGCATCATGGAAGACCCCGGCTGCACGGCTGGCAGCTGAATCTCGGCCAACCCGACGCGCGGGCCGGAACTCAGCAGTCTCAAGTCGTTCGCAATGCGGCAGAGATCCACCGCCAGATTGCGCACGGCACCTGAAAGCGCGGTAAAGGGTGCCATGCTCTGCATTGACTCAAAGTAATTTTCCGCGCAGCGAAGCGCAAATCCTGTTTCCGCCCGCAATGTCTCAACCACTCGCGCGCGGTACTCCGAATGCACGTTCAGCCCTGTTCCGACCGCTGATCCGCCAATCCCCAGCTCTTCAAGCTGCGGTCGGACGGCCTCCAGCGATCCTATGTGCTTCTCGATGCATCGTGCGTAACCTGAAAACTCCTGACCCAGGCGAATCGGGGTGGCATCCTGAAGGTGCGTGCGTCCGGATTTCAGAATCCGCTGAAACTCCCCGGCTTTCTTCTCGAGTGTCTCTCTGAGCGCGCCAATCACCACCAGCAACTCGGCAAGGAGCGCCAGCGAAGCCAGGCGCATAGCCGTGGGCATGACATCATTCGTTGATTGCGATTTATTCACGTCATCGTTCGGATGGATGATCGAATAGTTGCCTTTTTGTCCGCCTAAAATTTCAATTGTGCGGTTCGCAATCACCTCGTTCGTATTCATATTGTGCGACGTACCGGCTCCGGCCTGGAACACATCCACGACGAACTGATCGCGGAATTGCCCGGCCAGAATCTCATCAGCCGCCTGGATAATAGCACTGCCTTTATCGTGCGAGAGTAACCCGAGCACAACGTGCACTAGCGCCGCAGCCTTCTTGATCTGTACCGTGGCAGTGATCAGCTCCGCATGCGCCGTGCGACCACTGATGGGAAAGTTCTCGACGGCGCGCTGCGTTTGCACGCCGTAGTATGCATCGTCTGGAATTTCCTTTTCTCCCAGTGCGTCTCGTTCAATACGAGGTGACATTACACTCACAACTCCCTTTTCTTCTTTGCCAGAGCTTTCGCCATTTCTGATTACTTAGAAAAAACTTTCGATCAAGGCATTGATATTAACGTCATCAATCGGCTGATGCACCAACGGGACATCTTTGATCTGTGGCAGCTCGTCTTCATACGTGCTGCGGCTTTCGCGATAGAACAGGCCCAGAGGAATCCGTTTGCCCCATTCCAGCGCCTTCTCGAAGGCACGAATTTTGTTCGTCGGGTCGTGCTGCTCGTCGGCTAGCTTATAGACACGCTGGTCGTACCATGCCGGCGTGTTCACCCTGTTGAAGGTGATGCAATACTGGGCGATGTCGATCAGGGCAAAACCCTTATGCTGCATGCCGTCTATTATGAGCCGTATGAGATCGTCTGTGTGTTTGTAATAGGCGCGCGCAACAAAGGTTGCCCCTCCGGCAATCGCCAGGGCAATAGGATTTACCGGCTCCTCAATCGAGCCCATAGGCGTTGACTTTGTTTTGAATCCCTTGATGCTTGTTGGCGCCGTTTGCCCCTTGGTGAGCCCATACACCTGGTTGTTATGGACGAGGTACGTGAGATCTAAATTGCGCCGCATCGCATGAATAAAGTGGCCCATGCCGATTCCATAGCCATCGCCATCGCCACCAATGACAATAATCTTCAGCGTGTGATTTGCCAGCCGTGCGCCCGTAGCAATTGGTAGCGCTCGGCCATGAATCCCGTGATACCCAAAAGTCCGCATCGATTGCGGTGTTTTCCCCGCCTGGCCGATTCCGGACACAAGAAGAATCCGATGCGGTTCAAGACCCTGCTGAACAATGGCCTCCTTCAGGGCTTTCAAAATGACAAAGTTTCCACATCCCGGACACCACTCCGGTTTCTCTTCAGTGGTTAATTCTCCGGCGGTAACCATTGTCATAATACCTCCATGACCTTGTGATGGATTTCTTCAGGCGTAAATGGCCTTCCATCATATCTTAATATCCGATCAGGAATCAAAACACCTGTGTGTTCCCGAATCACACCACCCAATTGTGCGGTCTTATTATTCTCAACCAGGATGAGCTTTCGGGCCTTCGACAGAATCTCGCCCACACGCTTTGTGGGAAACGGACTCAGGTACACGAGCTGTAGAAAGTTCGCCCGAACCCCATCGCGCGCAAGTATTTTCATCGCCTCGCGAATTGGCCCTTTGGTAGAGCCCCAGCCGACTAACGTCAAATCCGCCTCGGGCTCACCACGCAGCTCCGGCGCAGGGATCACACGCGCCGCAGCCTTCAGCTTGCGAAACCGCTTATCCACTATCCACGTGCGATTCTCCTTGCCTTCGAAGATGTGACCAAGCTCATTATGCTCGTCGCTGGTTGAGGTGAAAATGCCGCCTCTTTGGCCAGGGATGGATCGCGGTGAGACGCCGGTTGGCGTATCGCTATAGCGAATGTACTTATCCATCTCAGCCAGTTGTGCATCGCTCAAGAATTCGCCGCGCTCGATTTTTACCCGCGCAGGATCGAGCCTCTCGACCGTGCACACACTCGTTAACAGATATTTATCAACCAGCACAATGACCTGGCACTGGAACTTCTCGGCCAGGTTAAAGGCTTCCATAGTCAGATAAAAGCATTCCTCTGCATCGCCCGGTGCAATGACAATCCGTGGAAATTCCCCCTGCGAAGCGCTCAATGCGAACTTGAGATCGCTCTGTTCCGTGCGCGTCGGCATCCCTGTACTTGGGCCGGGGCGCTGTCCTTCTATAATGACAACTGGCACCTCTGTCATCGCCGCAAGACCCAGGCCTTCAACCATCAGCGAGAACCCTCCACCCGACGTGCACGTCATGGCCCTGACGCCGGCAAGGCTCGCGCCAATCACCATGTTGATCGCAGATATCTCATCTTCTGTCTGCTTTACCACCAGACTATAGTCGCGCTCCTTTGAGGCCAGATATTCCAAAATTGGCGTGTTTGGGGTCATGGGATAGCCTGCCACGAATTTGCAGCCGGCCCGGAGCGCTCCCAGGCAGACCGCCGTACTCCCTGAAATCAACATCCGCGGCTCAGCCGCACTCTTCCGCAGCTTCAAGGGAAATCTATCGCTATACCTGGTCTTCGCGTAGTCATATCCTTGCTTGGCAGCATCAATATTCTGCTTGACCACGGTCTCGCCCTTCTTGCGAAAACTCATGGCCAACAGATCGTCAAGAAGAGAAAGATCATAATCCACCAGTCCGAGCGACGCACCAACTGCCACGACGTTTCGCAGAATCGGTTTGCCCTCCAGTTGCTTTACAATCCCAGCCAGAGGTACGGGAAAGAGCCGCACATCCTCACGCCCAAGATCGCCCTGCTCAAGCGTAATCTTATCTCCATCATAGATAATGCCCCCTTCAGGCTTCAGCTGATTAACGTGCTGGAGCATAGTATCCTTATTCAGCGCTGCCAGCAGATCTATTTCATGCGCATGGGCAAAAATTTCCTCTGTATCCACACGAACCTGCATCGCATTGTGTCCTCCTCGCACAATAGACGGCAAATCCGTTTCCGTGAACACGTGAAACCCACCTCGCGAACATGCGCGAGCAAATGCTTCACCCGCCGATAGAATACCATCCCCTGCCTCGCCTCCAATACTCCATACTAAACCATTTTTCTGCATGGTTTTTACTCCTTGCGAGTAAACAAATGGTCAGCTCTTTGAAAAGAACTTCTCTACCTTATCCAGCCTGGCAAAGTGCCTGAGATACACACGATACCCTTGATTCTCTTTTTAGTCCATCCGCAGCCGCCATGTCAAGCCCCCACAGCAAGTAAAACCGCCGGATTTTTCACTTTGTTGCAGAGAAACGTACGGACAGATTATAATCTGTCCCTACGGCGGTTCAATTGCGTATCACAATACATGTTTACCAATCACGCATGCCCCCCGTTCTTCAATCAATCTGCTATGAGCAATCAACTATTGCTGTTGACAAGGATTTCCGCCCTACGTTATCTACTAAACAGAACAAGGGGAGCAAGACTGGTGCCAGGCACAACAGCTGCTTGTACTCTTACATTTTGATACGATTCACACACGATGCTGCAAAGTTGTACTCAAAATTTACCTCTAATTTTCGACTTTGTCAAAAAGGATTTTCGCGCACGGTTCGCCGGCTCTGTTGTAGGCATATTCTGGAATGTCATCAACCCGCTGGTGATGGTTGCCATCTATGCGCTGATCTTCTCGCTCGTGATGCGGGCAAAACTTCCAGACAGCGGCGGCGTCCTGCGCGAATTCAGCTACAGTATCTATCTGTGTGCCGGCATAATTCCCTGGACCATGTTTGCCGAGACCTTGCTCCGCTCTACAAACATCTTTCTTGAAAATACAAATTTGATTAAGAAAGTTTCGTTTCCCAAGGAAATTCTCAACGTCTCGGCACTGATTACCAGCACAATTAACTTTGCCATTGCGTTCACCTTCTTCATCGTCTTTCTCGCAATCGTCAACCTTTTGCCAAGCTATTCGATGCACATTCCCATTGGCTTGATGTTACTCTTTTTCGGCGTAATAATCTGTCAGCAGCTTTTTGCCTTTGGCCTTGGCCTTGTCTTTTCCACGCTCAATGTCTTCTTCCGCGACGTTGGGCAACTGGTCAATATCGCAATACAACTCTGGTTCTGGTTTACTCCGATTGTATATTGGAAAGAGATCGTACCCGCACCGCTTCAGTTCCTATTAAAGTTCAACCCAATGTATCACTTCATTGGTATCTACCAGAGTATCTTTTACTACAACACATTCCCACAATGGACGCGCCTCGTAGCAATCAGCAGTTTGACGATTCTTGCCCTGGCGCTTGGCTATCTTATTTTTCGCAAATTGAGTGACGACATCCCTGACGAAATTTAGGTGAGGCCTAAAGATGATTGACGCTCAGGCCCTCTCGAAGAAATACAAAATCTACGCGCGGCCCCTTGATCGCGTAAAGGAGTGGCTAATTCCCACATCCACGAGCTTTCATCGCGATTTCTGGGCTCTCCGCGATGTAACATTTCACATCAGAAGCGGCAGCGCCGTCGGCATTATTGGTATTAATGGTGCAGGGAAATCCACACTGCTTAAGATTCTTACCGGCACGACCAAACCAAGCTCCGGCAACTTCCGTGTGGAGGGCAAGGTGGCTGCACTGCTGGAGCTGGGCATGGGATTTCACCCGGAGTTCACCGGACGCCAGAACGTGATGCTCAATGGCCGATTGCTTGGTCTCACTAGCGACGAACTCGAGGCAAAAATGCCCGACATCATTCGCTTCTCCGAGCTCGGCGACTTCATTGATCAGCCGCTCAGAACATATTCCTCCGGCATGTATGTGCGGCTTGGCTTCGCGGTGGCCACCAGCCTGGACCCACAAGTCTTGATTATTGACGAGGCCCTTGCCGTAGGCGACGCCTACTTTCAGCATAAATGTATTCGCCGCCTCAGGCAATTCCACGAACAGGGCGTCACCATACTCTTTGTCTCGCATGACCCCGGCACTGTAAAGACCCTTTGCGAAGAGGCAATACTGCTTGACGAAGGCCATCTGCTCGTACGCGGCAAACCTGACGACGTCCTAGACCACTATAATGCACTCATTGCCAGCAAGAGCCCTAAGCAGACGGGTTTCACCATCGAGCGCGTAGCTGCACCTACTCAGTCCCTCGCTGTCCAGCATTCCGGCAATTTCCTTGCAGTGATCACCGATGTTACTATTCTCAACGACAAAGGCCAGAGCGTTACCACGCTAATCGCCGGACAGCGCGTCAGAGTACGGCTCAACGTCTTCTTCCTCGACCGGGTGGAGAACCCCACAATCGGATTACTGATCAAAGACCGCCTGGGCAATGAAATCTTCGGTACAAATTCCTATAAGATGAACCAGCGGCTGGGAACTTACAACAGGGGCGATACCCTGAGTCTGAGCTTCACTTTTGCGGCCAATATCGGCCCTGGCGAATACACGCTGACCGCTGCGGTACATACCCTGGATGTCCATCTATTCGAGTGTTACGATTGGGCCGATAAGATTCTCCTGTTTACCGTGGTTCCATCCACCGAGTTCGAGTTCGTAGGCGCGGCGAAACTCTACCCCGAGTTGTCCTTTGACCTCACACCAGGCGACCCCACCAGAGCCAGAGAAATGATTCATCAGATATTCCACGATGCAACCGGGCAGCTCACCATGGGTCTCGACAGCCAGAAGTTCTTGTGTAAAGGCTGGTATGAGCCCGAAGGATTCGACCCTGAGCACATGCGTTGGACTGACGAAGAATTCGCCTTTTTTATCCGTGTAACAGGAAATCAGCTTGTCCTTGAGGCTAGCTGTGGCAAGCCGGATATTGCCACTTCTCCGATGGAGGGGACAATCTATGCGGAAGGTCAGCAGGTGGGAATGTTCCGGCTGGCTGACGCCGAATGGCACACACTCACCTTTACCCTTCCAGAAACGTTACTGAACCAAGTGGTATTATTTACCGTTCGGCTTAATGCCGGCTGGTCGCCCGCAGCGCTGACTGGATCAAACGACCGGCGAACGCTCGGCATTCTGGTCCGGCGCATTGCCATCGTGTCTGCGTCCGTTGCAAAGCAGTGAACAGTAGGGGCAATTACGCCTGAGGCGCACAAGTCATGAATTGCCCCTACAAAAGCATGCGGTGAATCACCATACAAAGTCTTCGGCTTATCTCTCTGTTTCCAGTGGTTAAACGCGCTATAAGACTGGGCAGACATAGAGGGCATTGAATGACGCGTTGAAGAATACGTACAAGGAGTATAGTGAAGATTAATCTGCTCATTTGACTCCAATCAAGACCTACCCCCCAAACCTCCGAAAAGCCACACGGAGGAAATTGTATTGCATCGAGAAATAACAATGGCGAAAAGATGAAGAGATGGACAACAGGAGCGACACTATTTCTATGGAGCATCGTGCTTAATGCCGGGATTTTCAGCGGTAGAATATGTGCCGATGAACGAGTATGGGTTTTTCTACCGATGAAAATTTTCGGAGTGCAGATGCTAAAGGAGCTGTCGGTTCCGCTCTGGAATCCTTATATCTTCCTGGGAATGCCGCATCTGGCAATGCATTTCCCTGGGGTTTTTTATTTACCTGATATTATCATTTTCTCGCTAATATCGGCAGTCTCTGCCTATTACCTTACAGGAATATTTCACTCCCTCCTCGCAGGCGCTGGATTATATCTATATCTAAGGCAGCTGAAATGTTCTCCTTTTGCCTCTTTGTATCCAGCCATAGTTTTCATGGCATCAGGATTTCTCATTGCGCATAGACCTCACGTTCCTATGGTGGAGGCAGCCAGCTGGTTGCCTTTAATATTATTCTTTGTGGAGAAATGGCGCCAGGAGAAGCACAGCTGGTGTATTTTTGCTGCCGTTATTACCCTCGCCCTGCAAATCTTCTCTGGCTACATTCAGGTCACAATGATGACGCTGCTTCTTCTGTCTGCATATATTCTCTGGTGGAAAATAATGGGCGAGAAATGGTGCTGGGTCTGGTGCGGAGTATTCATAACAATTTCCGGTATTGCGCTTGCCCTTGTTCAGATTTTGCCAGCAATGGAACTGGTACAGAGAAGTCTCAGGGCAGAGCTCACTTATGATTCTTTCGTTTCATATTCTCTGCCGCCATGGCTGATGCTGTTTACCTTTTTCCCTTTTGGTTTGGGCTCAGAAACAGGAAAAATATTCCTTGGCAACTATGGTGGCCCGGGAAACCTTACTGAATTTTCCAGCTATATGGGCATATTTGCCATCATAGTAATTCTGTTTTCTTTTCTGACCAAAACAAGGCGCAAGAAGATCTGGTGGTTCTGGTTTGTGGCGTTTATCATGGCTCTGCTACTCGCTTTTGGTGACTATACGCCCTTTTACCGCTTGCTTTATTACATACCGGGATACAGATTGTTTCGTGTGCCTGCCCGTTATCTCTTGTTATTTAATCTTTCTGCGGTAGTGCTTTTGGGGCTAGCGTGGGAACGAATAACGAGCGGAACCAGAGACAGAAAGAAACAGCATTTTTTTATATTCAGCATTTGCTTTGCAGCTGGGGCGCTACTTGCTGTTCTGGCTCTGGGTAAGAACATATCGGAGAATTTGAAAATTGCCAATCCAGCTGTATATTTACCGCTTACTCTGCTTGTGCTTCAAGCAACCGCGCTGCTTATTGTTGCCAAATACAGATTCGTTCTTGGTTTTATAATCGTTCTTACCATGGTGGATCTTTTTCTCTTTCAGTGGGGGTTAAGCACCTTTACTATTCAAGGCAAAGACGTTCTGGAGGATAGGCAGAAGAATCCCACCTATGTATATCTTAAGGAAAAATCGAAGCAATATCGGATTATGCCAGTGGCTCGTTACTTCCGGGAAGGAACGGCATTGAGCATGATTCAAAATACGCCAGTGATTTACCGACTGAGGAGCACGAGTGGTTTCTCGCCATTGCAGATCAAGCAGGTAAGCGACTTTATTGGCCTTTCTTTTACTGGTGTCTTCAGGGATGTAAAGGCAACACTGACTGATCAAGCCATGGTATCGATGTTAGGTGTTAAATACCTGCTGCTTTCGGAGGATTTCGAAGTAGCCCGGATAATGCGTCAGGAGATTATTCCAGCCTGCGCGGACTATTATCACCAGATATGGCACGATGAACATAAACGCGTGAGCGTCTGGGATAACAGAGAAGCAGAAAAATTAATGTATCTGGCGAAAAAAATAAAATACGTGCAAGATGATGAAGAAATCAGAAAACTGTGGAGCGGGCAAGTTGGCAGAGACGTTGCTATCCTTAAAGACGAGAGGGAAACCGGTGAAAAAGCTATGGGCAAAGGCTCTATTACGGCGCTAGAACTAGCCGAAAATTATGCAAACGCAGAAGTGAATGCAGACGATACGGTATGTTTAGTCTTCACCGACAATTACTACCCTGGCTGGAGGGCTTACATTGACGGCGCACAGACAGAAATATTTTGCGTAAATGGCATCTTCAAAGGAATTATGATCTCTTCAGGGAAACACAAAGTAAAATTTGTTTTTCATCCTATGAGTTATCGGCTTGGGTATTTTCTGAGTCTTCTGACGATTCTATATCTTGGGATTGCATCTTCACTAATTACAATTCCGAGAAGCAAGAAACAGGCAGGCGTAAATGGGATACGGACCTGAATTACGAACTTTTTGTTGACCCAAACTCTTCACCTTCTTAAAATTATAGCAGTTATAGTGCAGTGGACATAGACCGGTCAATAGATACGCTCCTCAATATTCGAAAGCCGGCGGTGAGAATATTCGCTTATTGCTAACTAACTGACAAAAATTATAAAGAGCCGAAAATATAAACCAAAAGGTGAATTACAATGGATGCAAAAGAGATGACGCCGGAACAAATTCTGGCACGCATTCGTGCCCAATTGGAGGGACTGCACCAGCACGCCGTTCCTCAGGGTGAGTCTCTTATGGCCACAGCGTCGCCTACACAGGGAGAGATCTCTCTTACGGCCGACATTGCTGCCGACCTCGAGCTGATCGCTCGCAAAAAGTTCCCGGGCTATATTCAACCAGGTAGCCGATTCGGACTGCTGAAAAAGCTAATCCGTCGTCTCATTCTAGTCTACACTCGAGAACAAATGGAGTACAACGACGCCGTCTCGCGGGTATTGGGCTCCCTGGCGAAAAGTGTGCACCATCTGCAATCTTCTTTCCAGAAAATTGGCGAGCTTGCTCCAGACTTGGAATTTCTGGCTAATAACGTGTGCCAGCTCCAATCTTCATCCCAGAGTCTTAAGTCAAACCTGGACTCACTGGGCGATAACGTACGCCAACTCCAATCCCCCGGAACCATTGCACGTCTGGCCGCCCAGGCTAATTATCCAAGCGATGAATTTTACTTTGAATTCGAGCAGGCCTTTCGCGGTAGTGAAGAAGTGAAATACGAGAGTTGGGAACATTATGCTGCACTTGTCGCAGATCATTGCGCAGCACACCAAGCAGAATTCAATAAAGCCTACCATCTGGATGTCGGCTGTGGCCGTGGCGAGTTCCTCCAGCACCTTAAATCACGAGACGTACCTGCGAGAGGGGTCGATTCGAACGAGGTTATGGTTACGCACTGTCACGAACTTGACCTGGAGGTTGAAAAGGCGGATGCCCTTGAATCCCTTGCGCGACTTAAAAAGAACACGCTCTCTAGCATAAGTGCATTTCAATTTATCGAGCATCTCTTTCTCAGAGATCTCTGCGATTTTCTTGCCTTGAGCCACAGGACGCTTCGGCCCGAAGGCCTGCTTATTCTTGAAACCGTTAATCCTGAGTCGGTCTATGGACTCCGCTGGTTCTTCATGGACTTTACGCACAATAAGCCACTCTTTGCCGATATGATCCGATTCATGCTCACGAAAACCGGCTTTCGTGACATTGACGTCCGACTTACCTCACCAGTGGAAGCCTGGAGACAGCTGGGCACCGTAGGACATCAAAAGGCTGACGAGAATTTCCACAAGCTAAACAACCTTGTCTTTGGTTATCAGGACTATGCAGTCATGGCGCGTAAATAGGGTATGGGCGATCTGTCAGAGGAAGCCGTCAGGCCTAA
>CAZVVA010000092.1:0-426 GCA_964630455.1 uncultured Candidatus Sumerlaeota bacterium | reverse complement strand
TAAAAGGCATTAACCAAACATAACAGCAGACGAAAAAGAGTCTTGATGAACGACACTGAACAACGGAAAAAAAAGATACTCGTCGTGAATTTCTTTCCGGCCTTTACCCCGCCAAAAAGTGGCGGCGAGCTCCGCTACTTCTCCATCTACAAAGCACTGGCCGAGCACTACGACATCACGCTCATCAATCCCACCTTTCCTGAGGCAAAACACGAGATCGTCCAGCATCATCCAAACCTCATAGAATACCGCGTTCCGAAGTCTCGCGCTTATATCTATCTACACCTTCTTCTGTACCGTCTGGGAAAGTTACCCCAGTGTTCAGGCATCGTGGTTGGCCTCGCCTGTCTCTTCCACAAGGCCCTGCACCGATGCATCACCGAACAGATCAAGGATGCTGATCTGATCATGCACGACTCCCCATTC
>CAZVVA010000091.1:0-14640 GCA_964630455.1 uncultured Candidatus Sumerlaeota bacterium | reverse complement strand
CCGGCACAGCATCCGCCTCGCTCGTCCAGTAACCGTAAGTATTGGTATTATTCTGTGCAGTAAGTATAATTTGGCCTGGCAAATAATAACACGCTGGTGGCGTGAAATATGAAGAGAGTGTGACAGAAGTCCACCCTTCTTCTGTCAGCTCGTAATCATATCTGCTCAAGGGAACGACTCCGACAAATTCATCCGCACCGATGTCATAGTCAGAGCCATCACCACGGGGCTCTAATGTACCATCGTACGGTCTGGGGTCGCCTTCAAAGTCTTGAGCTAAAGTAACAGTGCCCCCTGCATCAACACAGGGCGAAATTGCCTGAAGGTGAAAGTTGCCGTTAGCTGGGTCAACTAGCAGAGGACCAGAGGAGATATTCCCGATGCCACCCTCTGCCCAATCCTGGATGCAAGAATAGGAAGGTGCAGCGCACCTATAAAGTTGAGCACCCGTAGGAGCGATGTTTTCCCAGATAATACAGTTTCTGATCGTGCCATTGCAATAAGATAGCCCGCCGCCATAATTATTGGCAGAGTTGCCCCAAATCGTATTGTTCTGAATGGTGCCATTGCAATAAGAGAGCCCACCCCCATTAATATAGTCTCCTATTGGTGAGTTGTTAGAAATAATGTTATTCTGGATGGTCCCATGACAACCAGAAAGCCCGCCGCCCCAATTGTCACTAATAATATTGTTCTGGATGGTACCACCGCAATATCTAACTCCAATAAAGGAGTTCTTTGAAATGATGTTGTTACTGACAAGACCGTCGCAACCATCAAGACCGCTACTTGAGTTGTGGCTGATGATATTGTTTAGGATTGGCCCATCACAATCGCGGAGTGCAACATAGGAGTTCTCCGAGATGACATTGTTTCGGATGGGACCGTCACAGTCATTAACGCCGCCTACATAACCTCCCGAGTTGGCCAAAATTTTATTGTTCTCAATAGTAGCCAGAGCGCCATTGCCACAAATTCCACCACCATCAATGAATGCAGCCCCGTTGCGAATTGTAAGGCCTCTTACCGCAGATGTTTCATCCTCTGTGCCTGTAAACAACATTACAGAATATAATCCTTCACCATCAATTATGGTGCTGTTTACGATAGTATCATCTAGGGGATTACTACTCTGCAGGATTACGTTTCTCCCGGAGAATCGGATATTCTCATAGTAGGTGTCAGGCGATACGGTAACTACTTCCGAAGGGAAAGCCAGAAATATGCCCTGCTGGATGGAGGGATAGTGCGCCGGGATGAAAATGGCAGTGGGAGTGTCGTACAAGGCAGGGTTTGTCCCGCGAAGCATTTCCACACCATCTTTTAAACCGTCTCCATCAGTATCAAGGTTGTTAGGATCGCTACCTTGAATAACCTCATCACTGTCTGCCAGGAGGTCGCCGTCACTATCCAGAGAACTTGCGAACTCATCACTTCCCATATCTAATGAGCTACCAGCTACTCTGCACTCGCCATCTATATCAACAATGCGTTCTCCAAGAAGATAATACGGATTGCCTGCATCAATACAGGGAGAATCAGGCTGAAGATGATAGTCTCCGTTTGAGGGGTCGACAAATCCGGGGTCAGTTGAGATATTTCCTCGTCCGCCGCCAGTCCAATCTTGTATGCAGCTATGAATGGGAGTGCTACACTTATAGAGCTGGTTGACGCTGGTAGTAGAAGCGGAGTTTCCCCAGATGATGCAATTGGCAATAAACCCGCGGCACCCGAACAGCCCGCCACCATACTCATTAGCCGAGTTTCCTGAGATAGTATTATTCTGGATGGTGCTGTGGCATCTCCAAAGCCAAATCCCGCCGCCATTTTTATTAGCCGAGTTTCCTGAGATAATATTATTCTGGATGGTGCCGCCGCACTCGTAAAGTCCGCCACCATCCTCATTAGCCGAGTTTTCGGAGATGGTATTATTCTTGATGGTGCCAAGGCACCAATACAGCCCGCCACCATTCATATTAGCCGAATTGCCCGAAATGATATTATTCTGGATCTGGCCGTCGCAATAGTACAGCCCCCCGCCTCCATAAAAAGCAGCCCAATCACCCCGGATGATATTGTTCTGGATCTGGCCGTCGCAATCAAAGAGCCCGCCGCCATTATCAGCCGAGTTATCCGAGATGGTATTATTCTGAATAGTACCATCACATCTGAATAGCGCACCGCCGTTCCCACTATAATATCTGGGCGTAGGCGTGGGGGTAGGAATCGGCCAAGAATTCATAGATACTCCATCATTACCGGAAGTTTCGGTAGCAAAACTGGTATGCGTAGTATCGTTCTGTATGGTGCCATTGCGGTTGAATGGCCCGCCATAATCCCAGTATCCAGTAACCGAGTTGCCTGAGATGATATTGTCCTGAATTGTACCGTTACACTCGTAGAGCGCACCGCCTGTGTGTCCCGAGTTGCCTGAGATGATATTGTCCTGAATTGTACCGTTACACTCGTAGAGCGCACCGCCTGTGTGTCCCGAGTTGCCTGAGATGATATTGTCCTGAATGGTGCCGTTGCACTCGTAGAGCCCGCCACCATCATAATCAGCCGAGTTACCAAAGATAGTATTGTTCTGTATGGTGCCGTTGCACATGGAGAGCCCGCCACCATCATAATTAGCCGAGTTGGCAGAGATGATATTGTCCTGAATGGTGCCGTTGCACATGGAGAGCCCACCGCCTGCACTATTTGGCCAATGGCCAGAGGCTCTATTGGTTTTTATGTCATTTTTTTGTATTGTGGCAAGTGTGCCATTTCCATAGATGCCACCGCCGCTTGGAGCTCTGCCATTGGTAATAGTAAAGCCGGACAGCACGCAAGTGGTCAGCTCCGTGCCGGAGAAAGTAACCACTGAGCCGGAGGCATCGCCATCAATAATTGTGTTTGAAACCACCGTTGCACTTGTTGGGTCGATTGAACACAGAATGATATTTTTCCCATTGAAATTGATATTTTCATAGTAAGCGCCTGGATAAACAATGACTTCATCCCCTTCCAGAGCAAAATTAATTGCCGCCTGAATATTTGGAAAAGCCTCTGGTACTGCGATTACCTCGGGGAGTAAGGTAAGAAAAGATGTGGAATCAGACCAGTCACTCCAGTATCCGTGATTGTCCCTGTGTCTAACTCGCCAATAATAGGGCTCTCTTGAATAGAGCAGATTCTCAGATAGGGCCACTATCGTTGTCTTGTCTATAAGATCTGTAAAGCTATCGAACACCGGACTGGAGAAATCGCTGTTATCGTCAATCTGCCAGTGACTGGCGCTGTGAACGTCACCCGGATCCGGGTCTGAAAAGGCTGAACTCTCAAGGGTGAGCGGTAACGAAACCTCGCTCTCGCCATTTGCGGGCGACAAGTTGAGCGGCTTTCGAGGAGGGTGGTTTGATGGGATAGCAATGAATTCATCTGCTCCAATGTCATAGTCAGAGCCGTCTCCACGAATCTCGAGACTTCCATCGTAGCCTCTGGGGTCGCCTTCAAAGTCTTCTGGCAAACCGTTAATAAAACAACCTGCATCTATACAGAAAGATCCATGATCGAGATGATAATCGTTATTTTCGGGGTCAATCATAAAGTGATATGTGGAGAGATTCCCGGTGCCTCCCCCCGACCAATCCTGAATGCAACAATAAGAAGGCGTTGAGCATGAATTAAGCTGAGGATCTCTCGAGGCGCTGTTTTGCCAGATAATGCAGTTTCTTATATTTCCACGGCACCAGGATAATCCGCCGCCGGACCAGCTCGCGGAATTACCGTAAATTGTATTGTTCTGAATTGTGCCGTCGCAGCTATAGAAACCACCACCATAACCGCCCCTTGCTTCGCTGCTTTCGATAGCCGAATTGCGTGAAACTAAGTTATTCTGAATGATGCCTTTGCAATGGTATAGGCCCCCGCCATATGGGGCCGAGTTATTGCAGATCGCATTGTTTTGAATGAGGCCATTACAATAATACAAACCGCCCCCCTTGCCATTAGGTTCGGAACCATAAGCAGTATTTCCAGTTATATTGTTATACTGGATGGTAGACTGCGTGTTATTACCATAAATACCACCAGCATTTTCAGAATAACCGTTGGTGATGGTAAAGCCGGAGAGGACGCAGGTCGCGAGTTCGGTTCCGGAAAAAGTTACCACGGAGCCATCACGATTGCCGTCAATGATGGTACTATCTACTACAGTTTGACTCGTAGGCGCAGTGGAGCGAAGGATGACATTTTTGCCGAAGAAGTTGATATTCTCATAGTAGGTGCCGGGTGAGACGATGATTTCATCGCCGTCAACTGCAGCATCAATTGCTCCTTGAATGGTTGGATGTTCACTCGGGACGTAACGGACTGCGGCAAGGGAGAAAAGCGGTAATAGAAAAAAGCACACTAATGTGAGCGTCTTAATGCGCAAAGAATAAGAAGGCAAGAATACACTATCGGAAGGAGACCTTTTCATTTTACCGCTCTCCTTCAAGAGACTTTCCCTAGTATTTAATCAACCAAATATAGGGTGCTTATGTCAAGCAAAATTACATATTTATCGTGGAATTATAAGGACTGCCACGGAGGCACAGAGACACGGAGATTATAAAAAAGACTCTCTTTGTGACGCACCTCGATCGCACATCCGATAATCCTTTAGCTCACAATACGGTTCTTGTGAATAGTCTCTGCCTCAGTGTCTCGTTGGCTCTACAACAGACAGTCGCCAATTTCATTTAAGGCAAGTAAGGCCACTATGCGATTTTCTATAAGACCTTTTTATCCCAGAAATTCCGATTTCTTATTTGTCAAATAATCTAGCAACTATATTACGCACTGTCAATAATAATACGGACTTTCCGAAATTATCCCGGCGGATTAACGGTTAGTCAGTTGGTCGGTTAGGCGGTTAGACGGCCAAGAGGATTGTGATGATGCGCGGCAGCTAGGGCAATAGCTTGCCGTGACTAATCCAGGAGAGATACAGGTTTCCTACGATCCCTAGCAGGACAACAATGAGGATGATGAGGTTAATGATATTCACGCGTGCGCGGATCTTTTTCACTGCCTCGTTGATGGCGGGATTGATCCGTGCCTGAAACTGATCGTCAATTTCTCTGCGCGTCAATTCCTGAACCATGCGTGGTACGCTTTTACTGGTCACTGTAGCAATGTGCTTTTCGACCAGTTCAGGAACGCGTTCTTTAGCCGCTCTAGGGATGACTTTTTGCGCAATCCCGTCAATCATGGCCACAATCTTATTTGATACTTCCGGCACCAGCTGCTCGGCGGCTTTTTGTACGCGCGCCTGAACCTCGCGCGGCAACGTATGTTCCATGCTCTCTTTAATTCGATCGCGGACAAGGCTGGGAAGCATGTGTTCTGCCACGCGCTTTACCGCCCTCTCGGTCTGTTCGCTCAAGACGGCTTCCACTGCCTCGCCCACCTTGCGCTCGGCAAGTTTTTCGACCATCGAGCGGGCCACTTCGTGCACGGTTGCCTTGACGAGTTCCTGTTCTTTTTCGGCGGTTAATGAGGTGACCTTTGCGTCCGCCTCTTTACGCGCGCGCTGGTCAATCATGGTAATGGCATTCTGAATGGCGCGCTCCACAATGATCTGGGTCTTTTTCTCGACAGCGGCCTGGATGTGACCCTCAGCAATTTTCTCCATAAATTTGTCTGCTGCTTCCTCAAGAAACTTGCGCGACTTTTCATAAATGCGCTGTTCTTCAAGCAAGGCGTGAACCTTGAGTGCCAGGGCTTTCGGCTCAAAAGGCTTCAACAGGTAATTATTCGCCCCTCGCAGTGATTGGGCTGCACGGGTTTCGGCTTGCTCTTCCGGAATCAGCAACAGAATTGGAATAGTATGGGTCTCTGCATCTGTCTTTATGACTTTTGTGGCCTCAAACCCATCGATGCCTTCCATCTCGGAGTCAATGATCAAGAGATCCACATCCTGGAGTTCCGGATACGTCAGGGCGGCCAGTCCGTTCGAGGCTACTGCCACTTTGTAGCCTTCCTCAGTCAGAACTGTCTTGACTATCTCCTGCACCGCTGCACTGTCATCTACAACAACAATTTTCTCGCCTGCCATGTGATTTTCACCTACAAATGGAGTATGGTTTCAAAGTTTTGAGCGCTTGCAGGGTTTAACGGTACGGGCAGTTCATGAACTGCTCCTACGTCGCTATTCGTGCCAGTCTGGCCAGTCTTTTCCTCTAGGTCACCACACGTGCAACAAAGTCGTTCAAATTGAAATTGTCTGCATGAATAATGTGTGCCTTCTGGCCAACGCTATCACGCAATGACAGAACCATGCGAGTCACATTCTTTTCTCCCAGACGCTGTGCAGCTAGCTTATACGTGGTCTCAAGAAGTTTTGCCATGGCCTCGACCGCATCCTCATAGCAGACGCGGATCGCGTTGCCCAGTGCAGTAAATTCCACGAAGCGTTCAAACGGGTTTACGTCAACGCGGTTTCCTACGACGCGGATGAGATCGGCTTTGGGATAATTCATTACAATTTTTCCCCAGAATTTCTCGAGCAGGGTTTCGTCGCTGCGCGCAACGATAAACTCGTTGTTATGCATCAGCTGCGTAACAAGATCATTGAGGAAATGCCCGATCAAGCCTAAGGGCGATATAAACGTCATTTCTTCCTCTGGCCGTTCGCGAGGTTGTTGTCGCATGCGTGAGAAGAGTGTTCCAACTTTCTTCAAGCGCTGCGGCTTTTCATTCTCGCCTTCCAAGCCCTCCTGCGGGCGGGGAGGCAATGCGCTCAGCTCGGCGACTTCTTCCTCCTGTCCAGAGGTTTTGACCTTCACGAGGCCAGCGACAAGAAAGGTGTTGAGAATCCGATATGTTTCAAACTTCCCTAGTCCACCACGGCTGACCAGCGAGCCAACATTAAAGAAGCCGTTGATCAGTGACAGGATGAGCCATTCATTGTCGCTCAGAGCGACCTCTTGCTCAAAATCCTCGCTCAGGGGTATTACCGTCGGCACCGTATCATCGTCCTGAATATTCTTAACGATCTTGTCCCATTCGTCAAGCCGCCGGGTGCCTTCAATGAGCAGCGGCTCAATTTCAAGCTCCACCAGAATATTCATGACATCGCTTTCATCCATATGTTCAAACTTGAAGTGTCCCTCATCCCAATTGAATAAATCCCAGATTTCCTCTTCAAGCTGCAATTTAATGGCCTCACGGAGCGTTTCCTTTGAAATCAGCTCGCGTTCAATGAGAATCTGGCCGAGGAGCTTATCGGAGTCAATTGCCTTCTGCAAACTTAGCACCTCTTCAAGGTCGCTCCGCTTGATAACACCACGATGCACCAACATCTGACCCAACTTTCGCGGCCGATCTAAGGTCGAGGAGTTTACAATCTTCCCCTGCTTGATGATCAGGGAAATGTTGTACTGCGCCCTCTGAATGGTAAGAACGCCTGTCATCTTCCCCATGCTCAGGAATTGAAGAACTTCGGGAAGGCTAAAGGCTTTTAAGCTTCCTTCTAGCTCCATGATCCACACCTCAGCCGGGTATTAACCCGGGGAGAGACTTCGCCGGACTGAACGCCCGTACTACTCTTGAAACAGATCATCCAGGCGATCCACAGCCTCTTTGTCAAAATCGGCGTGCTGCTCAAGCGCCTCCAGACTTTTTTCGCGTACATTGGCCAGAATATTACGCAGCCGTTTTCCTGCATCTTTAGAGAACAGTCGAACCATGCCGAGCGTTGTCCGATCGTCAAAAATGACCGTCAAGATCATTTCGTCGCCAACGATGATATTATGAATATGATCTCGCTGGCCCTGGTGAAAGAGAACAGAGAAATCCGCTTCGCCGATGAGTTTTGCCAATGCGCGCGTGGACGAAAACGACCCGGCAAGCAGTGCGGCCAATGAGTCAGTGTCCAGATTCTTCGTAAATCCGCGCTTCGCCACACATTCCCCGTCCTGGCTGATCAGCAGAGCACATTTCGCCTCTGACTGCTTCAGGAGAAGAATAAGAGCCTTGTGGATACGCTCCGTATCCTCTTTTGTCAGCACCAACGGCCCTCTGGCCATAACACGTAACCCTCTCGTCGGGAACCAACCCCGCAACCACTAAATGGGTGGTGTTCCCTCTGGAGTGATAAGCACTTGACCGAACCGACTGTGATAGCGAATATAGAAATCCTGGTTAATGTCTTTACGCACCCACACATAAAGGTCGGTTTTCGCGGAAGACGCCATCTCCGGCGCTGCACTTAAGGTCAAGAACACAACGTCCTCGCCATTGATAATTTTGATTTCCTCACCGAGGATTCTTAGAATTTTCGACAGGCACTTCTTAATTATATAGAAAAATCGCAGTGTGCCTGTCAATTGATAACTACCGCGCGGTCCAATGTTTGGACGATTCCTCAGCTCAAGCACACCGGAGCCGACGCGCATCCCAGCCCATCGGATATGGCAATGCTGCTTCAAGTAGAGTAGCGGGTGGGGACTGGCGCCGGGCTCTGCCGCCCTTGGTTGAAGGATGCGTGGGCGGGGTGACGTGAGCACTGGAGTTGAACCCGCCATGGCCATCTCATCCGTTTTCTCTCGACCGGCGGGCACGACCACGGGCTCAGCAGATTTGGCTGCATGCCGACCCCGGAGGGCAATGCTCGTGATCATTTCTTCGAGTTCAGTGTCATCAGCAGCCTGCGTACTAATTTTACTCAACCTGCGCAAGACCAAGGCGGAAATGCCCTTAAGCGTCTCCTTCACCCCGACGCCATGGAGGGCAACGGCTTCAAAATACTGAGCCTTGTCAGAATTTACCGCCCGTTCCAGCTCCTCAACGCTGCTGATATCCTGTAAGTCGCGCTTGTTGTACTGAATAACATAAGGGATTGACCGGAGGGAATAACCATATTCCGCAAGATTCTCCTCCATGTTTATCATGCTTTCGATATTGTCCTGCATCCGATCGCGCTGCGAATCCGCAACGAAGACGATGCCATCCACGCCGCGCAACACAATCTTCCGCGTGGCGTTATAGAATACCTGTCCGGGGACCGTGTAGATTTGAAACTTCGTGCGGAAACCCTTTACGTCGCCCAAATCCAGAGGCAAGAAATCGAAGAAGAGTGTCCGGTCCTGCTCGGTGGACAGGGAGACGAGTTCGCCCCGAGATTTCGCAGGAACGGCGTTGAAAATCACCCGAATGTTGGTGGTCTTGCCCCCAAGTCCCGGTCCATAGTAGACAATCTTGCAGGAGATCTCTTTAAATGCATAGTTCAGCGTGGCCATTTGCGCCTATCAATCTGTCTCTGTAATAATGCATAAGAAAATGTTGGAATTCCCGTTTGCTGGTGCCATGGCAGCGTGCAATTACGGGCCGATCTCTTCAAGCCTCGAGCCCGCTGACTTCATTTCCACCCTTACCAGGCCCAGATTGGCCTCGTCCGTAGTTAAGACAACGAGAAATCCCACCCGGGTATTCAGAAACAGTAGTTTGTTCTTCTGCGCCTCCAAGACGATTGACTCTACCGTGCCCTGGCTAAGCTTCTCGGCAGCTTTCTCCGTGGTATTAATTATTGACGAGGCCAATGCGCCCATCAGCTCGTCATTAATCCCACTAGCAAAGTCCGACGAAATGACAATGCCATCCCGGCCGACCACAAAGCTGCCTAGAATCCCCGGTGCTTTGTTTAACTCCGCGAGTATCCTTTCCATTCAGTTCCTTCCTCTCCAGAATTTGTGCCTGACCGCTTCTTTCTCGCTTACTATGGGCCGCCAAGTCTAGATAGCCGCTGGAAAGCGATAGCGTGATGCCAGAAATGCTTGAACTGATCGCACCATAATCTGAATTCTGTGGACAATATCCAACAGCGGCAATTGATTGTTAAAGATCAGCAACAAGAAGAACTGTGAAGTCACTTGGATGTTAAATATATAGTGGTTCTGGGTCTCGACAATTATTCGTATCGGCTTGCCTAAGCCATAAGATTGTGTGCTCCACTCGATGCCCAAGTTGGAATTATGGTAACGCGCAACGAGACCTTCTACATCCAGATCGATTTGAAGATCCTTGCAGACTACCAGCCCTTCCTCGTTATAGAGTACGAAACCCTCCAGACCAATGGTCTTGTGGAAGTAGTCTTCGAGCTCCTGAAAACTGTAGACCCGCACCAAGCCACCCAGAGGAGTGGCAGCCGGCAGCTCAGGCCTCTCGCTCACTGACTTTTGCACTGAAAGGCTGCCGCTGCTCCGGAGCAAGAGACTTCGCGCAGCCTCACCCAGAAACCCCGGCGCAAAACGAACGGCCAGATGCGGTACGAACGTCAGGATGACAAACATTTGCAGCAGCGCGGAGACAGGGTTGCCAACCCATAGTGCCCCGATATTAGACGTCAGAAAATCCGGATTGAACAGACTGAGGAGCAGGCCATCAATCAGGCAGATTATCCATCGGCCGACCACGAGGACAAACGAGCAGACAAAGGCAGGCCCGAGATCAGTCTGTTTCGTATTCACCCTGATGTATAAGAAGTAGAGGAGAAACTCCAACGCCACAACAGGGAAAAGCATTGTGTGGGTCGGGAGGGGCGGCATAGGGGTGAAAAAAAATGGTAGCAAGAAGATAGTGAGAAAACCAAAGACAAGAAACAGGGAATCCTTCCTGATAAGAATCATCTCATGTCTCCCACGACAAGGTGCACAACAGCCTGCATTACTGCCCCAACCACTGGCGTCCTTCTACCTGTGCGCTTTCAGACTTCGGTCAGAGCGGTTTGTTTGCCCACCCTTCGTTTTCCAGCAACTGGTCTATCCAATGTCGCAGCTGACCAATTTTTACTGTAGCGTCGGTCACAATAGCCAACAGGTGCGATTCAATAATATAGAATATCAGATAACCACGGGACAATTGGAGAAAGCCCTTGTCGAGCTCCCCTAGATTCAAGTTCTTCATGTGCTGAGCCATTGAGTGCAGGAACCACTCCAGAACTTCGCTACTCTGGGCATGGGCACGCAATGTCGTGGGGACATGCGCTTTGGCTTCGCTCAGGAAGTATTCCGTAATACCCGGAAACTCATCTAAAAAGGCGCGAATCTGCTTCGCCAGATCGTCAATCGGCATGCGCCAATAGAGTTGATCCCGGACCGTTTTTGCGTCCATGTCATATTCTGTCTTCACCACACTGTATTGCTCCCGAATCTCCTGGTCCATCTGCTGAATTTCCGCATCCTTTGGGCTCATTGCCTTGAGCAGACTCACCATTTTGCGAGCCCGGCTGAACTGGCGCTTTCTGACGAGGGTTTTCGCCAGCATCACCTTGGTTTGAAATGCCTGCGGGGAAAATTGTAGCGCTCGTTCCAGCTCGGCCAAGGCTTCATCGTAGCGCCCCATATCATAGTAAACTTTACCAAGCAGGGTCCGGCCCCGGACAGAATGAGTATCATATTTCAGTCCATCCAGGCACACAGCCAGGGCCTTGGAAAAATTCTTTGCTCCAAGCAGCGCCTCGGCGTAAGGTATATACGCTGTCTGGCTTTCCCCGCTGTCGTATGCTGCCCGCAGGACATCTAGCTGGTCAAGATGCGGATTCCTGGCTCCAGGTTCTCGTGCCATTTGAAAAGAAAAAAATCTTTTCCTTTTTTCATTTCCAAAAATTCAATTTAGCCATTTAATGGATATCAATTAAATAATCAAGCTTTATTCCACATTAAGGGAGGAAGACCTATTCGGGTCTTGGGGCACTGGTATCTGTCTGAACTCTCTTGCGGAGGAGAACCAGAGACTCTGGCACTTGCATCCAGACTTTGGCTGACTAAGCTCATACAAATATCAAGAATTTACCCGCTACGACCGCTGCGACCAAAACGAATCTTCTACTTCATCCCCATTGCCAAAACTGCCCGAATCTATCGCACAAACGCTTCCTGTCCGGATTTTTCAAACCATAGCCTCCATGTCACCCTTATTCTTCAAAGTTACATAAGCCTTGGGGCGAGAAAATCAGGTGCTGAGATAACTCTTGACAGTACAAGAGATTGAAAATTAAATAAATGTTCTTGTATCATATCGTTGCAGATGCCCTTGAAACTCTCTCACTGGTAGAGGAGGATAGACAGCAATGGAAATTTACGGCAATGCGTTGGGACTGATAGAAACGCGCGGACTGGTCGGGTCTATTGAAGCGGCAGACGCCATGGTCAAGGCCGCCAACGTACGTCTCATTGGAAAGGAATATATAGGGGGCGGTTATGTGACCGTGATGGTGCGCGGCGACGTTGGTGCTGTGAAAGCGGCAACTGACGCAGGGGGTGCCGCGGCACGACGGGTCGGCGAACTGATTTCTGTCCATGTCATCCCGCGTCCCCATGACGAGTTGGAAAAAATCCTCCCCGAAGGATAAGACGTGGGGGCACCTGCGTGAACAAGTGGCACGGTGCACGCTTCGGGCGTGCCTCGTGCTTCCACACCTTGATTTGTGCGGGATGCAACGGGGCTCATGCCGAACAGTCGAGATGAATTAATAGAAACGATTTGCGAGCTAGTGCTCAGAGGACTGCGGCGCGACCATACACGCTCACCTACCGTTCCTCCTCAATCCTCCACTCCGGTTCAATCGCCTGGGAAGGTTCAATCATCGGGCGCACCTGCCGCACCTGCAACGCGCCGCATGACGATACCGGTCGGAGTCTCGCACCGACACGTTCATCTACAGCGCGAGCACCTGGATCAGCTTTACGGTCGGGGATACGATCTCACGATTCGCAACGAGCTGACCCAGCCGGGAGAATTTTCGGCAAAGGAAACGATTACCCTGGTGGGACCAAAGCTGCGCGCCCTGGAAAACGTCCGCATCCTTGGGCCATTGCGCAAACAGACGCAGATCGAGCTGGCGAAGACCGATGCTGTGTACCTGGGTCTTGACCCGCCAGTGCGCGAGTCCGGTCAGCTTGCCGGAACAGACGGAGCGACTCTGGTCGGCCCAAAAGGTACCGTCATACTCCAGCAGGGCGTTATTCGTGCGAACCGCCACATCCACATGACACCAGAAGATGCCCGGCGTATCGGCCTCGAAAATCACCAGATTGTGACTGTCAAAGTCGAAAAAACCGATAAACCACTGATCCTCCTCGAAGTCATGGTTCGAGTCAGTCTGAACGCCTACCTTGAGTTGCACGTTGATACGGATGATGCTAACGCAGCCAACCTGACAACCGGTGATCTGGTTGAATTGATTCTATGAATAACTTGAATGACGAAACCCTGCGCAGGATAATCGAGGAAGAGCTCAGAGCCTGCTTGCAAGAACGCCCGGGCCATCGCGAGGCATCGCAGCCGCTGCAGCGACCTGAGGCCGTGCTCCTTGTGCTCTGCACCGGCCCGTGGAATGACGCAACGCCTCTCGTGCCTCGGCTCAGAGAACTGGCCAGCGCCTTCTCGTTGACATTTATCATGTCTGCCAGTTTCCAGGAGCAGGGAGGTGAGGAGGAGCTGCGCCAACGCGTGGGAACATCGGTGCGAATACTCTCGCGCCTGACGCACGAAGCGCTCAGGCAGGAGGTAGCTGCACATCCTCTGCTCGTCGTCGCACCACTCAGCTCCAATACGCTGGCCAAAGTAGCCCTGGGGGTTCATGACTCAGTCCCGAGCCGGGTGATCTTCGAAGCGCTCTGCCAGCAGAAACCAGTGGTGGCTATACCTCCGCCAGCAGGGCCAGGCAGCAATGGTGCGTTTGCCTCGGATTATCCTCGCTCGCCATTTGAATTTCATAATGGGCGGCCCCAATATCTAAGAACAGTGGCAAATTGGGGCATTCGATTTGTGGAGAGTGAAGAGCTGCTTGCTGAAGTGCGGCAGACCATATCAGAAGACGGGGTGCATGCTGCTCGAAAGCGTCCGTTGTCTGATCGCCCCCCGAAAAAACGCACCATCATCACAAAAGAAGACGTTCAGCAGATTATTCTCGAGGGAAAGCGCGAGCTTCAGATTAGTCCGGATACGATTCTGACTGATGTTGCGAAGGAGCTGGCGACGTCGGCGGGCATTCAGATCATCGTTCGCTAATGCGGGCAAGGAACCGAACCCCGCGTGACGAACGCCAACCCTATGGTTATTCCCTATTTCGAGTTTATAGAGCACAAAGAAGAGAGCTGCGCATACAGCAACGCTATTTCCCCCAGGGCGCGGAAACCGGAAATTGATGAAAAAGACGCTTCTTGAAAAAATTGAGGCGGGAGGCGTGGTGGGTGCCGGCGGAGCTGGGTTTCCAACGCACGTCAAGCTCAACTCTACACCGGAATTCCTTTTGATCAACGCAGCGGAGTGCGAACCCCTGCTGGCCGTTGATCAGCTCTTGATGGAACACTACGCCCCGATTCTCATTGACACGTCCAGTAGGATCGCGAAGGCGATGAATCTCAAACGGACTGTTATCGCGGTGAAGAAGAAATATACACGAGCCATCGCCGCGCTGCGTGATGCGATCCAGGGCCTGAGCGGCAAGAGGTATCCGACATGCGAACTCGCGCTGCTCGAGGACATGTATCCTGCGGGTGACGAGCAGGTGGCTGTTTACGATGTCTTTTCGCGCATTGTGCCCGAGGGGAATATCCCGCTGGCTGTTGGCGTTGTGGTTATAAATATCGAAACGCTCTTTAATATCGC
>CAZVVA010000090.1:8327-14797 GCA_964630455.1 uncultured Candidatus Sumerlaeota bacterium | reverse complement strand
CATCTAGATTGCCCACTTCCTCCAGCGCGCGCAATGTTGCTTCAACATCTTTCTCGATGGTCCTGACAATAAGCCCTCCGGTTTGATTCGCCAATGCAAAATCGGTCAAGAGCGTAGAGCCTAATCCGCTTTCCCGTATGTTCAGTAATGAGAATTCGACGCCCAAATCAACCGACTTTTCATGTGTTACCTCAGCAAGCAAAACTTTTATAAGAACCTGCGGCACGGGTTTATCCAGATCCGTTAGAATCTCTTTGATTCGCTGAAAGTTTTTCGACGCAGTCATGACGAGCAATGAGTTGGTATCTTCGTCGGCTTCGAAATAGACCTGTCCCGCAAGGTCAGCTGCAGTCTGGGCTGCTGTAGCCGTTCTACTCCGACGATCAGTCTGCCGGGTTTGGCCTCGTTGTGTAGAAGCGCCGGTACTTCGTGCTTGCATTTCACTAAAAAGACTATTAAGCACCTCTTTCAAGTTCTCGGCCCGGGCATTCTTCAACGGATAAATAAAAACGGATTGTTCCTCTTCGGGATTGGAATCCAGATCCTTGACCACGTTCTCAACCACCTTCAACACATCTGGGGGACCGCTCACAACCAGACTATTAGTGCGTTCATCCGCCGCTGCGACTACCTCCATTAATAGACCGGCCACATCTGATGTCGTTGTCTGTTGACCGCTTGGGCCCCTGAATGCCCTCATTCTATCTATAAAGCCTCCTCTTTGCTGTGTTGCCTGCTCCTCTTCTTTAAAAATTTCGTTAATCAGCCTCGCCGTGTTTGTTGCGTCGGAGTATTGTAAGTGAAACACCTTAACCTCGGCTACGGCGGCCATATGTGTATCGAGAGCACAAACGATCTCGACAAGCCGCCGAATATTCGCCGTGGTATCTGTGAGAATCAAAACGTTAGTGTCTTCATTTGCTGTCAAATCGGCGTAGGAGGGAATCAGCGAGGCGAGGTCATCCTTCAGCTTGACTACGTTCGCAAAGCGTATCGGGATAATATGAGTAACCAGATCATCGCCAGGTACAATCTTCTCCGGATCGTTTCCTGAGCGCACCGGAATGTTCATTATTTTCGCATCCTCCAGCGTAACGATTTTAAGAGTCCTACCCATCCGGATCGCTGCATAGCCCTGTTCTTTGAGCACCGTATTGATCAGAGAGATGGCTTCTTCCACACTTAGAGGCTGTCGACTGATAACCGTTATCCGACCATCCACATCCACATCTTGTACCACCACGAGACCAGCAACCTCCGAGAGGTATTCGAGCACTGTTTCCAGAGAAGCCTCCTTGAAATTCAACAAGATTCCTGGATTAATAGTGTCTGTTGATTTTGAATCCTGTTCCTGAGCGAGTGCGACACCGCTCCAGGATAGGCTCATCAGCAGCATGGAAGCTGCAAGTATGATTCTGCTATAGTTTCGCATCTGTCTAATCCTCTCTAAGACATGAATGTTAATCACGTGGTTACACCCATTGATGTATCTCATTTCTCAAGTTCCTTTTGTCGCCTCTCTCTTAAGCGCTTGAGAATGTCGTCTTCATCACCCTGCGGGGCTGTTTCAGCGCTGGGCGTCGAGGCGGTAGGAATTTCAGACGACATGGCTGTCGACTCGATAAGATCATCATACGTGAGTGGTGGTGATGAAACCTCACCCTCCAGATTCTCACCTACCTCAGTCTTGGTCAATTTCCCATTTAACTCGTATTCAACGGTATCAAGCGTGATGTTTTGTACCTTTCCCCGAGCCACGGCGTCTCCAATTCGGGCCCTCATAGTTCCTCCTGTTCGGGAATTCTCAAAAAATGCGATGCGCTTACTTCCTTGTTGAACAATCCCTTTAAGCACAAAGTAGCTTTCAGGAGCAGGGGCAACTTGTTCCTTTGCTTCCCTGGATTCTCTTTCAAAACTGCGGCCACGATTGCGAGAGAAGATATTTCGATCCACCAGTATCTTGTAATTACCCAAAAATCCCTGCTCCTCCCCTTGCTCCTGACCCAATATGGGGCCAGCAAATACGAGGAACAAGAGCGTGAGAATGGAGAATTTATAACGCTGCGATATCATTGCATACTTCCTCTCACCAAATCTCGTGTACTTTCAGCCGTTGAAGCCTGTGCTTCGGCAGCAAGATAAAGCGCTGATAGTCGCAATTGAAGCGACAGGTCGTCTGCATCTTCCTTGCGGGAACCCAACTGGATCTCCTTAATCTTGAGGGGAAGGGAGGCGGTCTCGACCCGCCAGAGAAACTGACCCACAGAACTCATGGTTCCAGTTCCGGCAATCAAGAACGTAATTTCCTGCAAGTTCCCTTCTCCCACTACACGCTCAGGCTTCATAGAGGAGAGCATTAGCCCGCACTCCTGTGACCAGTTACGCACAGCATGCAGAACCTGGCTTTCGGCATTAGAAGCATCGCTCTCCAGGCCACCAGACACCATGTCCTGCCATTTCTGTTCCATCAGATTCCTGCGCTCAAAGAGGCTCGTTGCACGCTCCATTTCGCCAAGCAGGCTTTGCCTCTCGGTATCCACCTGTGCCCGGCGGTCCAGGAATGGCGTTACGATGTAGCGGTCAGATAAAAGTAGTGTGACCACTATGATCGAAACAATAGCAACGTATCGTTCGCGTTTCGAGAGAACCACTTATTCACTCCCTATCTACAAAAATAAAATTAATGGCGAATGAAACCTCCTGCGAGTCTCTTCCCGCATCTCGCATATAGAGCATCTTAACATTGGAAAAGATTCCGTTTCCCTTGAGCGTATCCAGTACTTCAAGGACACTTATTTCATCCAGAGACTTTCCAGAAATAATCCCGCGCTTGTCCTCGTGCATGGCGAGGCTTGTGGCCCATATTCGCCCCTCAGTGGGGAACGCCAATGTCAATCCTCGAAGGCAATCGAGAACCTTGGGTCTTCCAGAGTACCAGCCCCGGGCGAACGAGACCTTGTCGACGATACTTTGGGCTGCTTCGATGTCCTCTTGCATTTGTTCCAGACGCATTTTCAATGCAGCAACTTCTTCCTTGTCCTTTTGCAAATCCCAAAACAGGAACACGCCACACAAAATAAGTGCCATACCAACGGCCGCAGCCCACAGGGTGAGTCTTCCTGGTATCTTGCTCTTCCTCGGACTAATGCGCGAGTGTAGAAAATCGATAGGGAGCAGCTCTGGCCGGGCGCCTGCCAGGCCGAGTGCAGCAGCAGCAGCGAACTGACGCCTTTCTGCTTCGCTTGACTGTGCCGATTTCTCGATTACCGATACCGCACTACCATCAATAACTTCTACCTTCGGTGAAAGGCGCTCGCTCAGGGTTTGCATCGCACCTGGCCCAAGATTTGCCGCATCCCATACAAACATTTTCTCAGGTTCGGATGTCCCCGGGCCGTGTGACAGCAGCGAGACCAGACGGCTCACCTCAATGACAAGGGATTCAATGGTGCTATTTTCGGATACTCTTTTCGCGTCTTGTTGGCCGGGAATTGTTACCGGTAGGTGTTTTAACACGCGGAAATATTTGCCGCTTTGAACCAAGAATTCAACATAGTCTGGCCTTATGTAAAGTACATACCGGGATGCGGACTGCGAGTGACTGGAGGTAGATGCGAGAGCTAACGCGGACGAGGTGACTGAAAGAACGCTTAATCCCGCTGCTTGCGCAGTTGTAACAATCTGGTCTATCGTTCGGCGAAGCGCCGCCACAAGAAGCAAGGAGCTGTTTTCCGTAGAACTTGCCTCACCCGAATAGTCGAGCGCCAGGTCATTGAAGTCTAGTGAAAAGTCGCGCTCAGCTTGTATCTTGAGAATACCGGCAAGCGCATCCGCATTTGTAGGTGGAATGTTTTTCTCCCGAACTATTAGCCATTTTGCAGGAATACCGAGAACAGCGTATTTCGCGACGAAGCGATACTCACGTAAAAACTGCCGCAGAAGCTGTCCCAACCTGGTCGGCTCATCGAAAGAAACCTCTTCCGGAAAAACAAATTCGGCTGCACGTTTGACCTCGAATCGTTCTCCATCTAAGCGAATCTCAACGGCGAGAATTGAACGCTGCTCTATAGCCAATCCCAGAATTTTGCGCGCTCTCATTATCATCAAGGTATCCTGTGGATAATGTTCAGCCCTGCTTCATCCAATGAAAGCCCAGAACGCAGTGTTGAAATTATCTCTGATTCCAGCGGCCAGCCAAGGTGAGTCAGATCCTTCCAATAGAGGAAGCGGGCGGTGTCGTCTCGCGTGTCCAGCACAGTCTTATTGCGCTTGTAAGCCCTTCCATCCCCGCTCACGCTGACGATGTCAGCGGAGTACTGGAATGAACGCGTTGTGATGTATCTGCCGACTGAAACAGCTTTCTCCTGTGGTAGAGCCTCGGCAACCCATGCAATGGAGCTTAGATCCGTGTCCGGAGACGCCCGTTTTGCAATGAGAGCGTCCACATCACTCTCGTCTAGTTCCGGCAGACAGAGCAGCACTTCGCGGGAAGCAGTATTCACGTTAATCAATCCCACGAGAGATGTATCTTGGGTCGTTGTTAGCTGGTCCGCTATTTGTGTGAACTCAGCAATTTCCAATCCGGTGCGAAAGTAGAAGTCCATGATGTTTTGAAAGGGACGGCCGTCCCGCACCCGGTCCATGATCTGAAAAAACCTGTCTTCATTTACGGCCTGACGAAGAAGATCCGGCAGGGCATTACCTCGGACTTCGTTGACATTGATGCGTTGCTCTCCGGTCTCATTCACATTCGGTTCCCTGCTGTACACGGTAATGTAGTCCAGAAATCCACGGTCAAGATTTCCATCCTTGTTATCGGGCGGCTCGCTTTCATCGGCGTCGTTTTCGTTCGAATCAAGCACGCCATTCCTGTTCGTATCCTCGCCATACAAAAGATCAGATGAGGCTCCTTTAACGAGAAGGAGTTCCTCGACCGTCTCGAAAGGAGCATCCTTGCAATAATAAGGGTCCGGAAGAAGCAAATAGTATTCGCCTTCGGCCCCACCCGAAGAGACCTCGCTATCGGCATCGCGCCAATCAATTATGGCAGCGGTCAGTTCGGCTGTCATGCCCGGAAGCTTCAGGAGCATTTCCATTGATGCCGAGTTCAGATTAATCTTGGATGCTTCATCCCGTATCCCAAAGGAGTAAGTGCGGTCATCATCAAAGCTGGGGCGAAGAATCCAGAATACACCTTCCCCAACCTCGACGGCTTCGTAAAGATCTTCACCTTCCAGCCCCGAAGGACTCTCTTGGATTTCTACTTGGGCAAGGATAAACTGTGTCGCACCTCGAGCTACGGCTTCGGCCTGCAACGATGCAATATAGTTGGCCGAAGCGATAGCCTCTACTCGCATGGAGCGGGCAAAAACTAGAACCAGGCCTGCAAGCACGAGAACAATCCACATCGTGACAATTAGCACCGTGCCGCTTTCCTGGTTTCTGCGCAACACGAAGCCCAGGACTCCGTACGGCCGCGAAGCGCCTTTCCTTTTTACAAGAGCCAGGCGATCTATTTCTAATTCAATATCTTTCATCAGAACCTTCTTTTGAATATTCATCTGGTCGGCTAAAAACGCTGAATAATTCCCATGTCCGTTTCTGCCGCAGGCGTGCTGCAGGGAATGAGAAACACGCGCGTAGATTGATATCCACTCTGAGCCGACATGCCTTTCTCCTGACGCTCCACTTCAAGGCTGACCTCAACAGCCTGCGGCAAGAGATCACCCTGAAGAACCGAATCCCAATTGTCCAGCCAGTCAAAGCCGTCGAAGTACCTCAGGTCGAACGATATGACCCCACGGCACAGTATTTCTTCCTTGGGTTCCGGTACCTTTGGAGCCAGCAAGTTCGTCGTGATCCTGCGAACAAGAACACGCTCATTTGTATCGGAAAGAGTAACCAAGGCCAATTCAATCTTTGTGATGTCACAAGCTGTTTCTTCCCCTCTAGGCTCATGGGCACTGGAATAGAATAATAGTCTATCGCAGTCAAATCCAGTGCTGTCTTCCTCATCGATTCCATTAAACTCACCGGCCAAAATACCGGTCGGCGGCAGCGCCGCTTCGATATCATGACTCAGCAGCTCCATGACCAGCTGTGCTTTGCGGACAGGCTCCACCGCGGCTTCGGCACTTCGCTTGGCTTTGAACCCTATACTCAGGCTCGCGTAAAGCGATCCAGCGAGCACGCTCATCAAGGCCATCGCCAGAATCAGTTCCAGGAGCGTGAATGCAGATACCTTGTTTTTGGGATATCTCATTTTATAGGCTCTCGACATATACAAGCGTCGTCAACTTAACGCAACGTTCCATGCCTCGAGTTTCCCACTCCACTCTCACGTCCAATTGGCGCAGCGTTGCTTCTTCCCACTCTTGAACCTCGGCACTCCACCGGTAGTTCGGCCAGTCCGGACTGAAGTCCCCCGATAGATCGCCGTTCTGCCATTCCCCCGTAGCCAGCAGTTCCGC
>CAZVVA010000090.1:0-8317 GCA_964630455.1 uncultured Candidatus Sumerlaeota bacterium | reverse complement strand
GTGGCAAGCGAGATTCCTTTCATTGCGACCGGAAGAATGATCGCCACCAGCACAAAAGTAGCGAGAATTTCAACCAGCGTGAAGCCACATCTTCGATGAGCTCGTCGATCCGATGTCCTATAGGTCGTTCTCATCATTAATTAAGATTCCTCCGGTACAATCACACGAAACAGTTCCGTCGGCGAAAGACAGATGACTTCAACCACATCCCCGTGGAGGCCGATTAGTCGAATGCCACTCGCTTGCGTTCTGCCGTCAGGATAGAACTCAATGCAATCGCGCCAAACTTCTTCGGACGGGCTCTCCCATTCAACCAGGGTTCCCTTCGGTAGTGAGAACACTCGGCCAAACTCGGAATGAATATTCTTAAATGCTCCTCCCTCCTGCACGGTAAGCCAGTAAGTGCCTTCCTGCACATCCAGATTCAATCGGTAGACTCGGCCTTCGGCAATGGACTGCGACCTCGCCAGTTGTGTCAGTGCAACGATCTGCGCGGCGGCATCGCTTGTTTCGCGGGAGGCAAAGAAGCCTCGCAGCGATGGCGCAGCCATCGCCAGCACAGTGCAGATAACAACCATCACCAGTACGAGCTCGAGCAGTGTAAATCCGATGGCGGCCGTGTAATGCCTCTTTCCCGTTTTCACTCGCTTGAAGCGGGGAAGCCACGGCCCTAAGCGATTAGCGTTGGGACCAGTTGTCAACGTCGTCGCCTCCGCCTTCCTGGCTATCGGGACCAAAAGAATGCAAGTCGTATCCTGCAGTGTTATTCTGGCCCGGGTATCTGTACCAATAGGGGTTTTCCCACGGGTCGTTGGGAACACCGCGTTTGATGTAAGGCCCTTTCCAATCCTTGGCGTTAGCCGGCTGTTCGACCAGCGCCTTGATGCCCTCCTCTGTGGTCGGGTAGCGCCCGGTATCAATCTCAAAGGTGTCAATTGCAAGCTCTAAGTTTGCTATGTCCGTGAGCGCAGCCGTAATGCGTGCTTGCTCGGACCGCTTGGTGAATTTCGGCACTACAATCGCCGCCAATGCGGTCAGAATGACCAGGACCAACAGGAGTTCAATAAGGGTGAAACCGCGACCCAGGTGCCCCTTGAACTTGTTATGCATGACCAGTAATCGTTGATTGCTCATGGTTTTACTCCATCTCTCAGCGTAAAATGCTTGTCCAATAGGGGAACAGGCTGGAAGCCTGTTCTACCGTAACATTTATCGTATAAACTCCTGAAGAGTAAATACCGGCAGAAGCATTCCAATGACTATAGTGCCGACAATAGCCGCCATGACGAACAAGAGTGCCGGCTCGGCCAAGGCCACCATCATTCTGAGCTTCCGGTCCAATTCAGCTTCGTATACCGACGCCATCCGGACCAGTTCCTTATCCAGTCTCCCGCTTTCTTCGGCCACCGAGACCATTTCAACAACAGAGGGAGGGAAGAGCTGCGGGCAACCGGCCAGGCTCCTCGCAAGTGGGGATCCGCGCTGCACCTTCTCAATCGTTTGATTTACAACATCGGCAAGCGTTTGATTTCCGATTGCTTCTTTCGCCACTCTCAGCGCGGTAACGAGAGATACCCCTGCTCCCACCAATGTGCCGAGCATCCGGCAGAATCTCACGAGGGCAAAGCGAGCCACACCTTCACCAAAAACAGGAAGCCGGAGCACGCTTCGCTCCAAAACGCGCCGTCCCGATTCTGAGACAAAGGCCCGTCTGACGGCAACGACCACAAGAGCCACAACGATGAAAAGTACAAACCAGTAGTTTACTACAATCTGGCTGGCAGCAACAATGGCGCGAGTAAGCCCTGGCAGAGCGCCGCCGAATTCCGCAAATATTGCGGAAAATCGCGGTATGAAATACGTCAGCAGAAAAGCCAAAATAGCAGACGCCAGAACGGCCAGAACCATCGGATAAATAAGGGCGGCTTTCACCTTTCCCTTCAGATCCTGTTCTCGAGAGCGAAAATCTGCAATCTGTCCCAGAACCACATCGAGGAATCCCCCTGTCTCACCTGCCCGTACCATCGCCACGTACACCGGAGGAAACGAGCGGGGCCACCTGTCAAGGGCATCGGCAAGCGACATGCCACCCATCGTATCCTCGTGGATGGCGGCCCACTGCTTCTTCGCCGCCGGTTGCGCCGCCTCACGAGTGAGAATGCTCAGCGCCCTGCTTAAGGGAACTCCTGCGGTGAGCAGATTCGCCAACTCACGGGTAAAGGCTTCCACGCTGGATTTCGAAACATAACCGGTTCGAGAAAAAATCCCGGCACCCGAAGACGTCGACTCTCCACGCTCATCCACAGAAACGGGATACAGGCCCTTTTCTACAAGTTGGTCTACAACCATTGCTCGACTTGACGCAGTAAGAGTGTCCGAAAGCTCCTGTCCCTTCAGGTCTATAGCTTTATAAACGAAATCGGGCATAACCTATCTCCCGTCTCCCGGAGTTACATTTTAGTCATTTTCGTTTTGGTATTTCTACCATCTCCGTTGAGTCGTTGGTCCTTTGTGATGCGGAGGATTTCCTCAACTGTCGTAAGGCCTTGTAAAAGATACCGGCACCCGTCATCCCGAAGGCTTTTCATGCCCTGTTCCATCGCCAGATTCCGAATCTTGTGCGCGGAGCCGCCCTCCAGGATTAGCGAGCGGATATCTTCCAGCACGACCATCAATTCGAAAATCCCTGTACGTCCCAAATAACCAGTGCCCTGGCATTTCCGGCATCCCCGTCCTCTATATAGCACATCCGGGAGATTGCTACCAAACGCGACTCGTAATGTTTTCATATCCTTCGGTGAATATTCTTCCTTGCAGTCCAGACAGATAAGACGCACCAGACGTTGCGCGATGACCGCTTCGAGTGAAGACGCAACGAGATACGGTTCGATCCCCATGTCTACAAGCCGAGTCAGAGCGCCGGGCGCATCGTTTGTATGCAGTGTCGAAAAGACAAGGTGACCCGTCAACGAAGCCTGCACGGCGATTTCCGCCGTTTCGAGATCGCGAATCTCGCCAACGAGAATCACATCAGGGTCGTGGCGCAAAATAGAGCGTAGCCCACGGGCAAAGGTGAGGCCCGCCTTCCTGGAGACCTGTATCTGATTAATTCCTCTCAAATGATATTCTATGGGGTCTTCAATCGTGACGATCTTGCGTTCGACATTATTAATCTGTGATAATCCGGCATATAGGGTGGTGGTTTTGCCGCTTCCAGTGGGTCCAGTTACGAGAATAATTCCGTGCGGCAGCCCAAGAATGCGTTCAAATACGGAGCGGTCCTCATCAGACATTCCAAGCTGTTCCAGTCCCAAAAGGACAGTACTTCGATTCAGCAGCCGCAGAACAACCGCCTCCCCATGAAGCATTGGGATCACGGACACACGTACGTCGATCTCATGCTCTGCAATTTTGATTTTGATTCGTCCATCCTGGGGAAGCCGCTTTTCGGCAATGTCCAGACGGCTTAAAATCTTCAGTCGTGAAACTATTGCCGCTTGGAACTGCCTTACTCCAGGCGGAATGGCGGCCTCCTGAAGCACACCGTCAATTCGATATCGGACCCGCAGCTCATCTTCGTATGGCTCAAAGTGGACATCTGTAGCTCGCAGCTCGATGGCTTCCGTGAGCACCTGGTTGACGAACCGGATGATAGAAGCGCCTTCTGCAGCCTCTGTCAGATCCATATCATCAGTTTCTTGGTCGATGATTTGGAGGCCGTTTTCTGCAGCTTCGGAGACCATTGACTGCACCGTGTCGGCGCCCACACCAAGACATCGCTTGATGCAGCGATCAATCTCCGATGATGGTGCCAGAGCCAATCGAAAATCCTTTCCCGTTGCCAAACGGAGCTCGTCCACGCCCGTGGTGTCGAACAGTTTGCACGTTGCCACTAACACGATACCATCACATTCTTCCAGGGGCAATACACGCCTTTCGAGCAGTATCCGGGCTGGAAATTGCGAGAGAAATGCCTTTGACGGATGACAGTGCTCGAGGTCCAAGTAGGCAAACTGGTACTCCTTTGCCAGGTAACGAAGCATCTGCTCTTCCGACAAACCGCCAGCAACCAGCAACGCTTGATCAAGAGTGTTTCCTTCGGCGTTGTATGCTCTGACACGTTCAGCGGTCTGCTCATCCAGCAGGCCTTCTTGCAGCATTTTTTTTACGATAGCGCTCGTTGTAGTTTCCCTCCGCATTTTAAAAAAGACGATACGAAATCACTATAGAGAAGGTTACGATTCAATAACCTTCAGTTGCCGTTGATCAGTTGAGTAATCCCATCAAGACCAGCCGTGCTTCCTGGCGCAAGGTCAGTACCTCGCGCAGTTCCTGCTGGGCCTTTGCCAGGTCTTGCTTGGCTTTTTCCTTGGCCTTACGCAATGCAGTCAACTTCTGCTTGATCTCCTCTGGTTTTGCTTCTTTGTTTTCCAGAACATTTCGAACCTCTTCCTGACATTTCTCCACTTGAGTCTGCTCGCGGGTGCTCTCTCCTGCTTGCGGACGACCCCTCCGAGCGAAGCCGGCCATACCTGCCATACCTCTGGTCTCACGGGATAGTGTGAGCACCTTCTCGACTCTGGGCTGAAGAACCTTCCACTCTTCGTCACTGGCTTCGAGTGTTTCTTTCATGCGCTCAACCATTCTCTCCTGAAATCCACGCCTGCCCTCTGTGCGATCTGGCCGTGCTCTTTGCTGCTGTGCTAGTGATTGACCTACCAGCACCACGCCCAGAAGGCCCACAATCGCAAAGCCTACGATAATCCTGCGTCCCAGCATAACTAATCTCCTTTCTTGAAAAAATGATTTCGTATCGCCTTTCATAGAATACAGTTCCTCTTCCTCTAAATTTTCTTCCATCTTAATTCCTTTTATCTTCAAGGCTAAAAGGCAAAGCAAGGCAGCCGCATGCCGAATTGATTGATAGTAAATGTGTTTGAAGACTTTAAGTATTCACAAAGTTGGTAATCGAGAGATTTCTTAAAATGATTGGATCATTGCAGTTATGATCCGTGTGAAAGATTGTTCAAAGAAACAAGCGCCAAATAATTACCGCGTTGCGGTTGTATTTTCTTCCCTAACATTAATTCTGAATCCCCTCTGAGAACGACCGGGAAATCTTCCTCTGCGAGGTCCTCTATCCTTTAAAATCTCTTCATACTTTTTCTGCTGATCCTCAGAAAGAATCTTTTTGGTCTTTTCCTGGGCTTCGTCGAACAAATCTTTTCTATGCTGAGCGAATTTCTCCATACTCAGTGAATGCGCTTCGTTAATTTTCTCAAGTTGCTCTCTTTGCTCCGGGCTCAAAAGATTCAGCATTGCTTCTTCCCTCTCTTTTTGAAACTTTTGTCTCTGCTCATGTTGTAACCGTCTAAGAGGTCCCACAGTCTCTTCCCATATCTTTTGCATCTGATCTCGTTGCTCGGAGGTAAGGTTCAGTTCACGCGTAAGTATTGATCTCCCACGCGGTGTCCTTCCTGTACGCTCAACAACAAGGCCGACAGAAACTCCGGCAGCAAAGGCAACAATGAACGATATCAAGATAATCAACTTTGTCTTATTCATTCTCATTCTCCTCTGAGAGATTTGCAACAAGCCACTCAGTAACTTGAAGCTCCGGGCTTTCTGTTGAAGGAACGTCAACCTCTAATGTTAAGGCGGTTCGCTCCCAGCCCGAATCATATATTTCCCTCTGTGGTTCCACTCGCAAATTCAGGGCTGAGCCTACTAAAAGCACAAGAACTGCAGCCGCGGTAAGCATCTCCGCAAATCGTACAATTCCCTTTCCCTGCCGAGTTTGGAGGCTCTGATGCAAACAGACTAACGTTTCCTCCGGGATGTCAGGAATTGGTACTGATTTAAACAGTTCTGAGAGTTTCTGAAGTCGTTCAATCTCCCGAGTGCAATGTGGACACGCCTGAATATGCTCCTCAAGTTTATGACGCTCCTCATCAGAGAGTTCACTATCATGATACGCATTGAGTTTGTAAGAATATTTACAACCAGACATGGCCTATTTCCTCCCTGCGAATTCTTTATTATAATTTAAAACGATAGATTCAGCCATTCTTACGGTCCTTATTAAAAGTAACCTTTAAATCGTTCCTTTAAATCCTGGCGTGCTCTGAAAAGCCTCGATTCTACAGTTCCCGGAGCAATTCCCAATGCTTCGGCAATTTCTTTGTAGGAGAATCCCTGCAACTCCCGAAGTATGATAACTTCACGGTGATGGGGAGAAAGCGTGCTAATCATCGTATTGATGTCCATACGAAATTCATGATTTCTTGCTGGCAAGACTGCTTTTGCAGACTCCGAAATTTCATCGATCGATTTTGTCTTCCGAATCCGCCAGTAACGATGGTATTTCGCTACCTGTTTGACCAGAATACGGATAAGCCACGTTTTCACCGACGATCTTCCTTTAAAAGAACGCAAGTGTTCGAATGCACCCAAAAATGTCTCCTGAAGAATATCTTCAGCATCATCTGCATTACCGGTAAGTGAATACGCCAGTCTGAATAGATCATTTGCATACCGATCCACGAGTTCATGAAATGCCGTATCCTCTCCCTGCCCGGCTTTGCGTACGAGCTCCAGATCGGAAATCCGCAAATTAATACTCTTCTCGGATTGCATTGCGCTCTTATTGCTCTCTATAAGATATAGTTTCTTATCACCCTGATTTTATTCCATATCCTTCAAGGTTCTGAAAAAACGGTTGATGAAAGAGCCATCAGCATCTCCACTTGAGTTTGCTAGGACTAACTATAGGAGGTGCGAACGGATGACTGGTCAGAAAAAAGATGCTATGAATTGTCATGAGATTTGGCAAGACGTTTTTGCACTGGAGGGAGATAGATTTCGGGCATTGCGGGACATCTGATACGGCTTCATTTCTACTTCGCCGAGTAGAGTTCATTTGTCAATTTGTGACCAAGAGATCTTGTTTGTGTCTTATGCCCACATCCTGGCCAATAAAGAACAATCCAGCCTTTTTGGCCTTTTGCAGATTCCTGCATACTAGCGAAGGGAACTGAAAAAAAATCGGCACATTTTAGCACAATGGGCCAAGAATAACGCTACTGGATCATAGGGATAAGCGACTATAGAATTGATTTCAGGAAGGCTCGACAGTGGGCCGTGAAGGAATCGAACCTTCAACCTTCTGATTAAGAGTCAGCTGCTCTACCTAGTTGAGCTAACGGCCCACCCAGAGAGGAATAAGAACTGGCACGCCCGGCAGGATTCGAACCTGCGACCTGCGGATTCGAAGTCCGACGCTCTATCCAGCTGAGCTACGGGCGCGCATTGGCTTGTTCATTAGGCCGAACCTGATTGCGTCTGCTAACTTATAAAGCAGAACACGGCGCAGAGCCTGCCCGCTTTGTCTGGCCCTACCGTAGCGCCTATATTGAGCAACTCCGCGCTCGCGAAGCCCTGAACACACGAACAAGTGCGCCTGAGAGGATTCGAACCTCCGACACACGGCTCCGGAGGCCGTTGCTCTATCCAACTGAGCTACAGGCGCACATACTTTCAAGCAACAGTACATCATACGAAAAACACATGGGGTGGGTAGAGGGACTTGAACCCTCGACCCCCAGGGCCACAACCTGGTGCTCTCACCGACTGAGCTATACCCACCACATCAGAAAACCCGCAGCACGCGCCAGGCGGGATTCGAACCCACGACCTACGGATTAGAAGTCCGTTGCTCTATCCAACTGAGCTACTGGCGCACACAGTTACTACTCTGAGATCCTCCAGAAGCCTCTGTGGTCTGCAGCCGCTCCATACGGAGGTATACCGCTGAAGCGCAGCCAGCGTTAATAAGTTCGAAAGTGGTCGGGGCGAGTGGACTTGAACCACCGACCTCCTGCTCCCAAGGCAGGCGCGCTAGCCACCTGCGCTACGCCCCGACATTAATAACTTTTCTCTTCTTATAGCCAATGATCTTTGTTTCGTGTATACTTATTTTTGCCTGAATAAAACTTGCCATCTTTCCTACTTGTTAATACATACGCATAATACATGGTTCAAATAAGCTTCCCGACCTTCCGCCTCAGGCGGACGCGCTAGCCACCTGCGCTACGCCCCGACATTAATTTTTCTATTATAAATTCTCTTCCTTTTCCGGTTTTCAGAAATTTTTCCCTTCTTATAGCCAACGATCTTGTCGAGCATACTTCAAAATAAACCAATTCCCAAGGACCTTTATTCCGCGTATATTTATTTCTGCCGCGATTATGTTCTAAAAGTCTCTTTTCTAAATCTTGAGTCTGACCTGAATAAAACTTGCCATCTTTCCTACTTCTTA
>CAZVVA010000089.1:14365-14803 GCA_964630455.1 uncultured Candidatus Sumerlaeota bacterium | reverse complement strand
TAGTAAGGGCGTTTAATTAAACGCCCCTACATGCTCTTCACAAGAATTCTGCCTTCCTGTTCGTAGTCGTTGCTGTCCCGGACAGCTGTGCCCATACCCATGGAGCCGCCTCCAAAGACCTTGACAGAGAGAAAACGGCGATATTATTAAAGTCTCTAAGAAGGGTTTTTGTGCATTAATTGGTGGATAGGCAAGAATTAATTCGTGAAAAATCCAAGCACGAGGTGACGCAATGCAACTGGTAGTGCAACGGGTGCGGAATGCAAGCGTTGACGTGGAAGGTAAACGCGTGGGCGAGATCGGGGTGGGGTTTGTCGTGCTGGCGGGTGTTGCCCGCGACGATACCGAGGCTGATGTTAATTTCCTGGCAGAGAAGGTAGCGCATTTACGGGTGTTCGAGGACGAAGAGCGAAAGATGAATCGGTCAATTCTGGAGGT
>CAZVVA010000089.1:0-14355 GCA_964630455.1 uncultured Candidatus Sumerlaeota bacterium | reverse complement strand
GTTGCTGGCAAACTGCCGAAAGGGCCGGCGTCCCAGCTTTATTGACGCCGCGCCGCCGGAGATGGCTAAGCGATATGTTGAGCAGTTTGTTGCTCGGCTCAAAGGATTTTCCTTGCGTGTTGAAACAGGGGTTTTTCAGGCGATGATGGATGTGACTCTGTGCAATTACGGCCCGGTGACCATCGTACTCGACAGCAAAGAGCTCCTAGCGGGAAAAGGGGAGCCAGCAAAGTAGGGACAGATTATAATCTGTCCCTACGCTTAGGAATGATTTGGTGTCATGCAATAGCCGCATCCAGATGTCCATCAGGGCTTGATAATACTGCGCTCCTTTTCATGGTACAAGGAGCAGAAAGAAGCTGAACGCACTATGGGATTGCCTATAAAATTTAGAAAGCCCGTCGGGTTTCCTACAAAGCACGTATACGCTGCGCTGGCGGTGATTCTTGTTGTGGCGATCTTTTTCGTTGCGCGTGGGTTGTTCAAAAGCGAGGAAGATCGGATTCGCGATCTAATCCGTCGTGGGGTGACTGCAGTTGAGGATGAGGATATTGACACGATTGGATCATTAATTTCCCCTAAATACTACGGCCACTATGGAACGAGCAAAGAAGAAGGATTACGCATGGCGCGGAGCGATCTGGAAAGTCTTGAAGATCTGAAGATCAAGCTTCACAAGATCGAGATCGCCTTTCGAGACGGGCAAGCAGACGTCCTCTGCCATTTCACGGTTACAGGGGTGTATCTGAATTCAAAGATCTACGATCGATTTCCGTTCCGAGGTCTTCCCCACGCAGACCGTGAAGAATGGGATAAGGCGCGTCTGGTTTTGGAAAAGGAAGCTCCGCCAGGCGGAAGTCGCGGCGGAGAATGGCGTATTATCGAATTTGAACTTCTTATGCCGTAATATCCAAAGCGGAAAGCATGCGCAGGATCGCAAGCAGGCATCTTGTTCATCCCCGTCCCACACTGCAGAGTCCCCTAGCATCCCCTTTCATGCCGCGCAAAATCAAATATGAATGTTTGGCCTCGTGCAGTTGTTTATATACGTTTGCAAAATAGATGACCGAAAATCAAAAAAGAGAAAGGGCAAATCCGCCGAGGCGGACCGCGGCGGATTCGCCCCTACACAGCTATTTCACACGCTGTTAAGCGTATTCATGCAGTAGTGGTGAAATGGTGCATGGCGTAGGGGCAGACCCGTGTGTCTGCCCCATTGATGTTTGCTTCGAATTGTTGAAAATGCGCCTTGGGCGTGCGGACATTTAATATGCAAAATGGTATAATGAGGTCAATCAGGTGGGCAGAGGTACGGCTTTTGCTGCAGATTTTAAGAAAATATATGGCAGCGGATATAGAAACATGCCGCTCGTTGGCCCTGTCAACTGACAATACCGCAAAGTGCACGTCAGGCAGGAACGGCCAGTAGCGGATGTGACGACCATTAGGAGTGATCTAATCCTCCCAATGTCGGTCTTCTTCGGGGGGTGGCGTTGGGCGTTTTTCTTCTTTCTTGCGCGTTTGCTTTTCCTCTTCAATAGCCTGGAGCACAGTGGAGCTCGCACCCGGAGTACCCACTTCGTAGGCCTTCTTAAGCTGGAGTTGCATCTTGACCTGTGCAATAGTCAGCTGTTTCGGCTTGCGCGTAGGGGGTGTGTGTTCAAAGAGAATTTGCACGTTCTTTTTTAGCCGTTCAGGCTGAAATGGCTTGGTCAGGTAGAGTCGTGCTCCCAGCTTATAGCCGTATTTAATCTCGCGTGCATTGTCCTTTGCTGAGAGGATAACGATGGGAATATCGCGGTAGGTCTCATTGCGTTGCATGATTTCCATGATCTGGAAGCCGGTGACTTTCGGCATCATGATGTCAAGAACAATAAGGTCTGGCTCGAACAGTTGCAACACCGTATAGAAATCAAGTGGATTGGAGAGTGTGAGAACGTCGTACTCATCTGCCAGCGTCATGCGGATCAGTTCCAGCGCATCAACATGATCGTCAACAACCAATATGCGCCACCGCACCATTTGCCTGTTCCTTGAGACAAGGCTGACAGAATGATTCATCAGGGAATGCAAATCATTCTATGCAATTTCCCTGTTCGCTTTATCGGAAATCTGCCCAGCAACGAGCCAGGAATAGGTGGTTCCAGGGCTCGACCAATAAAATAAAGTTCTTTTCACTGCGCCATTCTCCCCCTCATGTATCCTTACCAAAGCGAAAGGAGCCTGCAAAGCTATTTTACTTAGAGGATGCCCATACGAGCATTTATAAAAACTTGGATAGCAGTGAAAGAATGCCTCCTCTTCAATATCCTTATTAACTCCAAGTGTATGGTTTTGCCAAGCGTGCTTGGAAAAATTGGAGAATATCTATTCTATTGTGTTTTTAGAATAGTTTAGCTTGTTTTGCGATGTCAATGAAAAAAATGCACTACTCCTGGCAAATCATCTCATCACCACGCGGGAAAGTGATAACACATTTCAAATCTTCTTCCTTATCCGCATTAGGTGTATATCATTTTTATTATTGTCTTAAAAGAAGTATCAGAACCTATTTACCTGGAGACCTTAATACGAGCATTCGCCTTGGTGGTTCCTGACTGGATTGTAATGGTCGTTTCTCCATCGGTACGGGCCTGAAAGGTCTGTGTTACAGGGTCAATCCATCCTACTCGCTCATCGGAGCTCTGCCATGAGTGTGATATGGGCTCCTCAATAGGCACAGTGAGGCGTAATGGAGGCAGGGCGCTTTCAAATATTCCCTCTGCGGTAAGGGGTAGCGTTGTAGTGGGGTGGAGTATATGCCCATCTTCCGGGCTGCTGATGGTAATATCAGTGAACAATGGTACGACACAGCAGGAAATCTGATCGCTCTGGACGGTGAAGGTCAGGAAATGATAAAAGCCGCCTTGATTAGGAGGCGCATAGAGAGCTGCGCCGCCGCCAGCGCTTACAAAGTAGGGAATGCCATTCACTACCTGTTCGCTGAACATATGAGTGTGACCTGAGAGGACAACGATTCGTTTGCCGCGCTCGCGATGTGTCTGTAATATTCTCTGGAGCAGCTTGGCCTCGTACGAATTCAGGTCAGTGGGTCTTATGGGTATAGGATCAACTACGGGTATATGGAGGCAGAGGAAGACATACCGCGATTGGCATTGCTCGAGCTGCTGCATCAGCCATGTCAGTTGTTCCTCAGACGGAAGTTGATATGACGTTGCCTGGTGGAAGCTTGCCGGGGAGTTGTCTAGTACAAAAAACGAGCAATCACGGTAGTCGAAGCGGTAGTGCGTGGGGCCGAATATCTGTTTGAAATTCGCAGCATCTTTGTCACGTACACGTTCGTGATTGCCAAGCACCAGGAAATAGGGCATGTCAAGCTGGTCAAGGATTTTTTTGCCGTAGTAAAGTTCTTCGAGGTCGCCTTGGGGGGTGAGATCGCCCGTGTAGAGTACAAACGCACCGCCCAGCTGATTTATCTGCGAAATGATACGCTGCATGATTTCCGTTGAGACGTGCCGGGGATTCTTTCTTTGCAGCTTGGTGTCGCCAAATGCGAAAAAGCGAATCCCATCAGGCTGAAGCGGCGGAGGCTGGTTCGTAAAGGTGAGCCAGGAGGGATTGTTTGTTGCGGCATAGCGATAGGTTTCACGTGGAGGCGGAGCAAAACCGTATCGAGCCTGCAGTTCGCTAAAAAGAATAGTTCCGTTATCCTTTTTTGCATTGTCCGGCTCAACGATGTACAGAGTTTCAAGCGTGATGGGGAAGTTTGTGGTTGCGGAGAGAGGGGAGCGCACGTACTTCCACCCAGTCCAGCTGATTTCCCGGGCAAAATCTATAGTGATGCGAGTTTCCATGCTGTCGGTAAAGAGGCCGCGAAGCCAGTGGCGCCGCCCATCGCCGTATACCCAGAGCCCGAGTTCGAGCGGCTTGCCGCTAATTGGTATTTCACCAACCAAGTATGCTGCGGCGGTTACGTCTGTTCCGGCAAAATCGTAGCGCAAACGTCCGGCAGTGCGGTTCATGCCATGTACAGGAGATGTGACAATGTCGAATGATCCGGATACGCTACCCGGGACTTTGCTAAAATGCCATTCATCTGGCTGATCGAAGCGGCTGAGAAGAGTGGTTGTTGTTCCAACCGATACAGCGACGGTTGCGGAAACTTGGCCAGCCGTCGCAACGACTGTCCCGCAGCCTTTCTGGGAACTCGTGACAAAAGTTCCATCACGATCAAACAGGCCGATACTGCCGGTGATCTTCCATTCAACCTCCTGGTGAGTCAAAGGAATCTGGTGGCGGGCTTTGTCGTAACCCACGGGCCGAAAAACGTGGTGCTCGCCCGGCTCCAGCGTGATGTAGTTATTGGGGAGAACAATAGTATCCAGGGTGTCGATGATGTTTACGGGAATACATGCTTTGAGTTTCTTGTATCGCGCTTCAAGAGAGCCCATGGCTGCTGCTTCCCCAGCGTGAAACTTTGCTCCTACCACCTGGCCCATGCCCTCTGGTGTGACGGTCCACCGAATCTTTTCAGCAGGCAGAGGTATGGGATTCAGATATTGATCGAGGCCGATCACCCTGATGGGATGATGACTGCGGGCTAGCAGATACAATTTGTCCGGTGTGATGTTCAGCATTTTGGCTTTTTTTACTCGTTCAGTGCTATAGAGGAACAGGCCATTTGCGACCGGGCGCTCTGTGCCATCGGAGGGGCTATTGACTATCCGGGCTTCCGACTTGCCGGACAAGTCCGATTCGCCCAGTGGTCGTACCACCATGGTTACAGATCCGCCGCTATCAAATGCAATTGCTTGGGTGCAGCCGAGATGATGCATGTATTCGGCCAGTTGCGGCCGCGTGAGCCCGACGCTAAGGCCGGGCTGCCGTCCATCAACAGTCACCAGCAATAATTCATCGCTCCCGGGGCGCAGCCCTGCTGCCACAACCGGATATAGCTGGTCGTGCTCTGCTGGTGCGGGCGCCTCTGGGTCAGTAAAGTATTGACCATCCTTGATGAGAATAGGGCCACCCCCTATTGCGTAGCGTAGTAAATCTAGCCGGTTCGGGCTGGCGCGGGTAAGGTCAATAGAGACCGTTTGCCGGACTGCCAGATTCATGCGGACCCACTCTGCGGCGCTGCCTGTTGCGGAGAGAGTAAGGTAGCCCGGAGGCACGGGGAAATTAGTATCAGCAGGAAGAAAACCGGCTACCTGGTATTTCTTTTTACGGATGTGACGCAGGAGCATCCGTATGCATGCCTGGGGATTTTTTGCAGAGGGAACAGGGGCGCCGTAGCGGATTGTGTAGATTGCAAGGGAGTCGGCTGGAGGAGAGGTTGTATTCAGACAATCAATTTTGCGTTTCGCATCTTTTGTAGAAATCGTGGCGTCCCATTGCCATTTGCCACAGAGAATCCGGTGATCTTTGGTAATGGCGAGGGCGGCAGAATTAATCGGGCTTTTCCAGACTTCGCTGTCTATGATTGTTACATTGATCGGCTCGCCGGTTGTACCGATGAGAAAGTAGTCGCCATTAATTCCAGCCAGCGCGTCGGTTCGACGCGCCATTGAGCTCACAGTTTCGTTGTTACTTACAATACGATCATGGGCCTGTACGACCCGCCATTCCAGTGCCGGCTCGTTCAGATTGACTTGCAGAATGTTGATATTAAGCGGGCCGCGAATGGTCTTCACCTGAACATGGTGATGGCTGACCCCACGGGTGACCGGCGCGACCGTGACATCCTGATAGACAGCCGTGGGAAGCTGGTGTGGATGCTCTGGATAATACGAAGGTAGTGGGGGTGGAGAGAGAAGGTCCGGCTTGCTGATGTGAGCAGATGGCGTGGCTGGTGAATGCTGATTGGAATCAGGTACGGCCAGCGCTGGTGAACTTGCCATCACGAGAATATACAGAAGTGGCGCAAGAACGCAATTCAACCAGGAGGCACACAATTGGCCCGGGTGGATGCTCCAGGATCTCTCTTTTGTTTTGTTCTTCTGCATGGCGGTGGTCTGCTTTCTTCCTACAGCGAAGGTATGGAGTGTGCAGCAAATCTTCATATTCTTTATGCTTCCACTCTCAGTGAGACTCAACGTGATGTCAAACGAAAAACCACTTCGAGGAGAAACGCGTTTCCATATGAAGACCGCATCGTTTGCTATTGTCCGGATGCAGGATTTATTTACTAGACAACAAGCACATGCTAGAATGTTCTGCCGTGACAGGTGTGGGGCTGCGGCTCAGCTGTCTGAGGCAGAATAGCGAAGTTGCATATTCTCATGGTTTCATTTGACACAGGCCGAATAAGGATGTTACCAGAGGTAAAACATCTGAAGAGCGCACATCCTGCGACCACGGCCATCCATATTGAAGCTTCGTGGTTCGCATGTGAATTTGTAACAATGCTTCCACCATGGAGGTGAGCCTATGAGGAAAGTTCTCATACTGACCGGTGATGGGGGAGAGGCACTGGAAGTTATGTATCCGTATCAGCGTTTGCTGGAGGCCGGTTTTTCAGTGGACATTGCGGCTCCCTCAAAGAAAATTATCCAGACAGTTGTGCACGATTTTGAACCGGGCTTTGACACTTACACCGAGAAAAGCGGATATCGCGTGCAGGCTACACTGGCATTTCACGGAGTACGACCGGCAGACTACGTGGGGCTGGTGATTCCCGGCGGACGGGCTCCTGAGTATATCCGCAACGATGAGCATTGTCGGCGCATTGTTCAGCATTTTTTTCAGATCAAGAAGCCGGTGGCGGCAATTTGCCATGCCGCGTTGATCCTGATTCCGCTCAAGGTGCTGAAAGGTAAGAAAGTAGCTGCGTATCCTGCACTGCGGCCTGATATGGAAGAAGCCGGAGCAACGTTTATGGATCAGGAGGTGGTAGTTGACGGACATCTCGTGACGTCGCGCGCGTGGCCGGATCACCCTGCCTTCATGCGTGAATTTCTCAAGCTCCTTTCAGAATAGCGCGAGATTCTAGAAATTGGAATGAGAAGGAGACGGGAAATCTGTAGGCGATGTTGAAAAATCATCAGGCCGAATTGGGATCATTTGAGATTTGTTTTGGCTTGCGTCGTAAGTGAGAATGTAAAGGGAGCGATCAGGATACATCTCTGCCAGCTTGCGGTTGACTTCAGGATCCCGCTGCAGGTTCACGTACAGGACGTCATCTGATAAATCCGGGGAATTCAGACGACGGTTAAAGACCCATCCAACGCTTCGCTCTATCCTAATATATACAACTGCATTATGGAGTTTTGCCTTTTTGACGATCTCGTATGGCTGGCGAATACGATCGGTGAGGTTCATGAGGTAGATCGCGCGATGGGGAAAGAAGGTCAAGAGGCTGATTCCAAATGAGACAAGTATAAAGACCGGCCAGAAGTGCGGGCCGGTCGTTTCGTGAAGATTTCTGCGGAGCCAGAATTGCTGAAGAGCAAAGAGGTGCCGGACTGTGAGCAGGATAAGCGGTGTAATGAGTGTGAAGTAATATACCGGCCCCGTATCACTCACGCCAGGATACTTGTACAGACAATAGAACGCTGAGACTGATGCCATCCAGCCAATGAGTAGCCAATCCCACTGATCTCGTCGCTGTTTAAAAAAGACCATTCCGGCGAACAGCAGCGAAATCGGCCAGCCAAATAGCCAGCCGTTCACGCGCAGCCAGTTGACTGCCAGGTGCGCCAGCGCAAGCGGCACCGTGTGGCGATACCCTTCGCCCTGCTGCGTGAATCCAATGATAGTCATCGGAATCGGAGTCTGGTAGCCCAGGATTACCATCCGAATGACAACCACCTGAAGCGCAATACCTGCTGCCAGTATTGCCATTACAACAAAGCGAGTAACGTAACGCCTGGGCTCTTTGCACATGAGCCAGATCGCATGGCAGGCGAAAGGCAGACCGACGGCAACTGCCTCGAATGGTCTAGTGAAGGCGGCAACACCGAGTGCAATCCCGGCAAGAATCGCACTTGGCCATGAAGACGTTTTCACGGTTTTCACGTACGCCCAGAAAAAAGCGGTCATGAGCATCAGCGACGTAGCGTAGGGCAGGAGTGTTGCCGACGTAAAGAGGAAGAAAGGTGAGATGACGAGGAAGAGAGCAACGTAGCGTGCCTGACCAGAGCCTAAGAGCTCACTGGCAATTAGAACCAGCAGGAGCAGGGTCACCACGCTGCTCAGAGCAGGGATCAGCCACGGAGCGTTTAGTAAAACGCCAGGCACGAGAAAAAACATGTAGCCTGGCCGATGCGTCAGATAACCGCTATACCGGCGGCCGTTATCGTTCTCGATAATAAAATAGTGTCTGAAGAAGATGCTGAGAGGAAGCGCAGGAGTGTAAAGCCTTCCAGATGTCAGAATCTCTGCCTGAAAGAGGTATGATCCCTCATCATCCGTGACTGGCGTATCGTGTAGTACTCCCATGCGAATGATGATAATCAACAGGAAAGTGATGAGCCCCACAACCACAAGGAGCGGAATCAGTCGTATACCAATGATGCGTTGGTGAAGCCTCTCCAAGCCAAGCCCAGAAAGCCTCAGTGAGATGCCGAGCGCAAGAAATACAGCCGCAGGGATCAGCAACACCCATTGCCAGAGAATAGCTGAAAGTTCAATCTTGCTGAAATATTCCATGCGGCTCTCTACGAAATTACCCAACGCGTAGCGTTCGATTGTTGGATCAACATAAAGCATATCTTGCTCAACAAAATCGTTGAATTGGTAGCCAATGACAAAATACAGAACCAGGCAGAACACGCCGAGCAGGAGATACACCGCACTTCGCAATTTAGGATGAGGCATGGGAACAGTTGATTGGCTGGTCATATTTCCACCTTACGCGCAAGAATCGGGGTTGCTCCGTCCGCCCTGGCGTTCATCTGACCACAGCTTCGCCAGTGTTTTTTTAGGAGAGTTACGGTTACCAGACTCAACAACCATATTCGTCGCACCAGGGCGGGGCGCAACAGTGTAGTGCGCCTACAAGTATAATACAAAGCGGATATCTTGTTCGATTTTTTCACGCAGCGTTGCGTCGGCAAAGCGCAGTGCCTGGTTGAGATGCTTTTTCACCAGTTGGCTCTTGCCTGCGTGCAGGTAGCATACTGCAAGCCAGTAGTGGGCGCGAGCATTTTCTGGGTCGACACGCAGTACTTCCTGCAAGGTCTGCACTGCACGGGCAATATCGCCCTGCTTGAGGTAACACTCGCCAAGATTCCATCGCGCCATGATGTGATCCGGAGCGATGCGGAGCGCCTGTTGGTATGAGGCGCAAGCTTTGGCAAGCATCCCCAGGGCTTCGTAGCAGGCACCCAGGTTATTGTATCCCTTCGGGTCGCTGGGATCGAGCTCGACAGTTTTTTCAAATAGTGCGATTGCGGCCTTGAAATTGCCCATTAAGTAATAGGTCTCGCCCTTGTTGTGATAAGCATCTGTATACGCTGGATCGTGTGCGATGGCCTCTTGATATTCGACGATTGCCTGTTCGTATTGTTGTTTTTCTTTGTAACAATTTGCGACGCTCCAGTAGTCCTTTGCGATGTTCTGTGACCTAATGTGAAACCAATTCGCATTGACGAACCAGCCGAAGAGCAACAGACACAGCACAGCGGGCAGCAGCGTGCGCAGATCCAGTTGTCTGATTTTCTCAACCACCCACACAGCACCAAACGCGGCAAAACAAATGAGTACGGGTACGACAGGAAGTCGGTAGCGCGCATTGACGAAAAACAGTATGACCGTGAGCATGTAGATCGCCACAAATATGGCGAGCAGTATGCAAGAGGGATTGCGACGGCGGCAGAAGCTTACCAGGCAGCCGAGGAGCGCAATCGGAGCAATCAGGCCAAAGTTGCACACGGTGAGCAGTATATGGAGGATCGGGGAATAGCGAGCGACAAAGTAGATATTCTTGTTGTTCTTGATTTCATAGCCGTTCCAGAACAAAACGGACTTTTTCCACAGCAGACGAAGAAAGCTCAGCGGGTGCTCGATGATGAACCTTCGGGCTTTCGTGTACCAGTAGTGGCTAATTTCTGCTGCGCTGGGGGTATGTCCGAGCATGAGTGCAGCTTCGCGCTCGGCAAAGAGCTCCACCGAGTCGCGATAATGGCCAAAAAAGAGATAGCGCACGGGCGTCTGGGAAGTAAAGCCGTCGGCGTGCGCATTATTGCCAATGTAGAAATTGATTGACCCATACGTTGCTATGGGAACGAAGCTCCTCCCCACAATGGCGTTATGGAGCGTGACGGGAGCGATGACCACGACGATAAGGGACAGGATCAAGCCCAGGTGTCTGAGGCGCACTGAAGTGGGTAGGCGATCGCGCAGGTTGACCCAGAGGAAGAGCAGGAGTACGGGGAGAAAAACTAGAATAGCAGGGCGCGCAATGGCAGATAGGCCAATCAGAGTACCCAAGATTGCTGCCTTGCGCAGCGTCGGTGTCTCAAGCAGCTGGAGTGCAACCAGCAGGATCAAGGGGTAGAAGAAGACCTGGAGCGAGATGTCCAGCAGCTCTCCTTCGAAGAAAATGAACGGCGCATAACAAGCCGCAAGAATTCCGGCCAGCAGACCAACTGCCTGCCGCTGAAAGGCGCGGCGTGCAAGAAAGTACACGATAACGGCAGCCAGACTTCCGAGCAGGTGCTGAAGCAATTTTGGCAGAAGCAGGTTCGGCCCAGCAATGCTAAACAAAACGCCGAGAAGGTAGGCATACAGCGGGGCACGAAAGAAGGGTTTCTCGCCAACCAACTGGCCCTGGGCAATGGATTGCGCCCAGGTGTAATGATACATCTCATCCAGGAACGGCGCGCCAAAGTAAGGACTGCGCACCATATCGTTTACATACAGGAGGCGCAGCAGCAGGGCGCCGAGCAGAATGAGAAGGGGCGGTTTGAGCAGTCGCGGCATCGTCACGGCACGATTATTCGGACCCAGGAATGAGCAGCATTTACAGGATTAGCACATCGCGCGATGCATTGGAGCTGGTGTAGCTTGCCCGGCATCGCGGATAGTACAGCGCTAATTTACCAGCTGGAATAGCAACTCAGCGATACGGAATGCGCCTCTTCTTAAGACAAGACTAATAATGAGGCATATACGGAAGAGTGAGAAAGAATGCAAGGAAAGAATATGGGTACAGCCTGGATGCGGGCAGTCTGCTTGCGTCTCTAATGGGGACTGGACTTTGTAGGCAGGGTCTCCATCTCATTGTTGTATTTGGTGCTTTGGCATTCCGTATAGCTCTAAACCGTAGTAGGAGCACGCAGGAGGGGACCCGATTGCGTTTGGCGTATAGATTCCACCGGATGGACAGTTGGGCTCGCGCTTAATATAGCCATTGGGACCACAAATGTCCGTATTGCTCAACCAATCGGAAGGGACAGTAGTGCCGTTCGACAGCCGATTCTCCAGCGCCCATTGTTCCTTAGCGCCATCAATTTTCGCGAGATTTTCCTGACAGGCTCTGCTGCGGCTGTTTTCGCGCTGCCTGAGCCACGCGGGCACTGCAATGGCGATTATGATCGAAATAATACCAAAAACAATCATAATCTCAACGAGGGTAAAGCCATGGTAATCGGCACGTCGTCTTCCACGCAGAGTTCGGGACGGCGTCCGTATTATACCATATGTCATTGTGCTTTCCATGGGCTTCAGTACGAGCGTGAAGAAAAATGGGCGATAAAACAGGGTGCCCGATTTATCGCCCATCCCGCTGATTGCCTACGTGCCGTTCTTAGTTTAGAAGAAGGTGCGCAGTAAACGGCGAATTGCTTGTTCCGATCGAGCAGGTCGGATCGGTTCCGATGTTAGCTGGTGTATAGGTTCCGCCGGATGGACAGTTGGGAGTCCGCTTAATATAACCATTGGGACCACAAATGTCCGTGTCGTCCAACCAACCGGAAGGGACAGTACTGTCGTTCGACAGCCGGTTCTCCAGCGCCCATTGCTCCTTCGCGCCATCAATTTTCTGCAGGTTCTCCTGGCAGGCTCTTCCACGGGAATTCTCTCTTGCTCTCAGAAATCCCGGTACGGCAATCGCGATCAGAATGCCGATGATTGCTACGACGATCATGATCTCGACCAGGGTAAAACCTTTCGTTTTCTTCCGCTTCATACTGATTCACCTCCTCTGCATGATTTAATGTTCCTTCTGATGAAGGGAGCAATATGGGTGCCAGAAACCGGCTGAAGTGTGGGCGTTGTACAGAGAAGGGGCATGCCAGACATAGGGGGTTCATTTTCCAAGGGTTAGGACGTGTACAAATTCTGTGCGCGTGGTGAGTTCTCACCTGTGCAGAGATCGGAATTGGGGTTTGTTGCTGTTATTGTGTAACGAGCTTCACACTTTCTGTTACTGGCATTACTCAAATAGGTTGTACTTTAACATCTTATTATGGAGACTTTTTCGGCTGATGCCAAGGAGGTCGGCGCTCTCCTGTCTTTTGTAGCTAGCTTTTGTTAATGCTGTGATAATCACGCGTTTTTCAATGCGGTCTGCAATGGTTTGCAGTTTCTTGGCCAGTGGGATTGAGAAGTCCTCCATGAGTTCCTGATCGTCGCCATATTCACTCAAGCTTTTCAGTCCTGAGGGCAGACAATCCATATTGATAAGATTCGAGGTCGAGAGTATCATGGCGCGCTGAATCAGGTTTTCCATTTCCCGAATGTTACCTGGCCAGCTATAGCGCATGAACATATCCATTACTTCTTTTGAGATGCCCTGGATGTTTTTCTGTAGTTTGCCATTGTAATAGTTGATGAAATGGTCAACCAGAAGGGTAATATCATCGTGGCGCTGGCGCAAAGGGGGAAGGAAGATGGGCAGGACATTAATGCGGAAATATAGGTCTTCGCGGAACGTCTTTTCTTCAACGGCTTTGAGCAGGTTTATATTGGTAGAGGTGATAATGCGAATGTCAACCTTGACAGTTTTAGTGCCGCCGACGCGCTCGATCTCACGTTCCTGCAGGACGCGCAGCAACTTGGCCTGCAAGGCTAGGGGCATGTCGCCAATTTCGTCTAGGAAGAGAGTTCCCCCTTCTGCCTGTTCGAATTTTCCAATTTTCTGACCTAACGCACCGGTAAACGCACCCTTTTCGTGGCCAAACATCTCGCTCTCTAACAGCGTTTCCGGAATCGCCACGCAGTTTACTTTTATAAAGGGGTTGTTCTTGCGGTAGCCATGGTAGTGAATGGCCCGAGCAACCAGTTCCTTTCCTGTTCCGCTTTCACCCTGGATCAAGACAGTGACGTCATTGGTAATGACTTTGCGGCTCAGGCAATAGACTTCCTGCATTTCAGCGCTGCCGCCAATAATCTGGTCAAACTGATACTCTTTGGAGAGCGCATCCCGGAGATTATGTATCTGGTCAAGGAGGTGGCGTTTTTCCAGGCCGCGGCGGATGACAATCCGTAGTTCATCAACGTCAAAAGGCTTACTGAAATAATCGTATGCGCCTTCTCGAATAGCATTAATAGCAATCCGTTGCGTGCCGAAAGCCGTAATCATCAGGACAATCAAATTTGGGTTTGACTTCTTAATCTGTTTCAGCACCTCGATGCCGTCGAGCTTTGGCATCTTGATGTCAAGAATCGCCAGGTCAAACTCATTTTGCCGCATTTTGGCTACGGCTTCTTCCCCATCCTTGGCCTCTTCAACCTGATAGCCTTCTTTTGTAAGTAGCTCTCTGAGCAAAAATCGAATTCCATCTTCATCATCAGCAACTAGGATTCGCGCTCTCTGCACCGTGAGTCACCTCTCCCTCTGGAATATGTGCGTATCATGAGCAGGAACTTTCTGTCACAAGCCAGCTGGTCACTTGACCGCAAGGATCACCGCACTGAAATTCGCATTGACTTTGGCGTCCGAGCAATGATGTCATAGCCGAAATCTGAACAAGTCGGTTTCTCACCTTCTTTCTCGACTGAATCATGGCCCTATTAGAGAAGATTCTGGCGAAGCCTGTCAATCAAATCTTGCTGCTCATTCTGCTCGTCTGGGTGGCTTATGGCAACACACTGTTTCACCAGTTTGTGTTTGATGACCATGACACCATTGAATTCAACCGCCTGATTACCTCACTGCGAAATCTACCGCTTTTGCTTTCGCGCCACTATTTTGACCAGCGGATTGAAATCAGCTATCGGCCTGTTGTGACGCTGAGCTACTTCGCTGATTCTTTGCTCTGGGGAAAGCGGCCTTTCGGCTACCACCTGACCAACGTGCTGCTGCATCTTGCAACTGTGGTCGCAGTCTTTTTGCTGTTGCGAGAGTTCCTTGGTGAGCGCGGCCTGGCTCTGTATGGTGCAATCGTCTTCGCTCTACACCCGGTTCAGACG
>CAZVVA010000088.1:10034-14968 GCA_964630455.1 uncultured Candidatus Sumerlaeota bacterium | reverse complement strand
ACATCATACAGGGAGACGACGAGCAGAGCGTAAAGGCTTTGTTCAAGAGGAGTGAATTGCGAAATGAGCTCGTACAATTTGCTGAGCAACGCCCCAGCATTTTTAAAAGACCGGGGTCTCTTGAAATTACCGACACTCGCGCCATGTATTTCGAAGGTCCTTACGCAGGAAACGTCAAGTACGATGTCGAAGCCGATCCAAGCGGAGTTGTGCGAAGACTGCTCAGGTTGGTGAATTTGATAGAAAGTGAATGATAGACAGAGATAAAAGGGAGATGAAAGGGGACAGATGTCCATTTTCGACTGTGTGAGAGCGGCATCGGCCGGGCCATGAGCAGGTAATCTTCATATTCACAGTCTGGGAATCATAGCAAGCCGTATGCTGTGATCACCTTATCGAGAAATGCCGAGGAGCGAAAAATTAAGTACCGTCTGTCCCATTTTCACCAAGATTAAATTGGTGAATATCCTTATTGGATGTGAGGTAAGCTCGTAGGGACAGATTATAATCTGTCCCTACCTTATGCAAAAGGAGGAAGGTGATATGAAGGCTCTCGTTTTTGGTGGTTCGGGAAAGATCGGTTCAGCAGTCGCATGGGATCTGGCAAAGGACGAAGAGGTCGAAGCTATTGGCATCGTTGGGAGGCGGAAGGAGACCCTGGAGAAAGCCAAAAGATGGATCGGCAGTAAAAAGATCGTTCCGCATGTTCTTGATGTGAACGACAAAAAGGCTGCAATAAATTTGATGAAGCAATACGATGTGGGCACCATTGCAATGCCTGACAGAAAGACAAGCTATAAGGTAGCTCGCACGGCCATTGAGGCCGGGCTGAACATTGTTGACATGCTCGAAGAGTTTCACCGTCGTCCAGACGCTTACGAAACAGAAGGATTGGAAGTCCCTGATGGGATGACGCTTGATGAATATGGAGACTGGCTCCATAATACCGCGATTGCCAATGGCGTGACATTCATTGATGGTATGGGTTTTGCCCCAGGGCTTAGCAATGTTACCGTGGGCGAGGCTATCAGGAAGATGGACACCGCGGAATCTGTAATAGCACGAGTTGGTGGTATTCCAGCGAAAGAGTTCGCCCAAAAGCATCCGCTGAGATACATGATCACCTGGGCCTTCGAGCATGTATTGCGTGAATATATGATCAAGTTGGAAGTGATTAAAGACAGTAAAGTTGTGGAAGTGGATGCGATAAGTGATCGCGAAACATTCCAATTCTCAAAGTTCGGCAAGAATGAGGAGCTGCAGTGCGCAGTTACGCCCGGCATGCCCAGTTTTATCTTCTCGAGGCCGCAGCTTAAGGAATTTGCCGAAAAAACCGTTCGCTGGCCGGGCCATTTTCAGGGAATAGACACTCTGAAGGAGTGCGGCCTGCTGGATATTGAACCTCAGGAATTCAATGGTACAAAGATAGTGCCCCGAGAATTCCTGCTGTCTCTCATAACGCCTAAACTTCAGCCCCTTGAGGGTGAAACCGACGTATGCGTCATGTATAACACAACAATCGGGACAAAAGACGGTAAGAAGGTCAAAATCGAGCACTTCATGTGGGATGAGGCGGACACAGAGAACGACATCTCTTCCATGATGCGGGTTACCGGTTTTCCTGTTGCCATCGCGGCAAAGCTTCTCATGGAAGGATTGATCAAGGAAAAAGGGATAGTCCCTCCCGAAGACTGCATAAAGGGCAAAGTCTATGACAGGTTCATGAAAGAGCTAAAGAAGAGAAACATAAATATTCTGGAAGTTATAGAAGGGCAGAGTAAAAGAGAATAATATAACCTAAATTGTTGTCGTGTTGGTTTAAGGTAACAATATAACAGTAGGACTAGCCATTTACTCTTCCGCAAACTGTTCTCCGCCGGCGCAATGTGGGTCCCTTCGCCGGAAGATCTGCATGCCGCAAAGCACAGAATATACTGCGATTGAATCTCTCATTGATTTACTACCCCCCGAAGATGGGAATTCGATGAACTTCAACTCCGGAAAACCCAAGACGCTCCAAAGCATGCTTTGTCTTTTTGTTCCTAACCCATATCCGCTTTGCCCTGCGTACATCCAGTTCTTTACATACCATCTGCACGTTTCCAGGATACACCTTCAGGGTGTATTGCAACCACTTGCGCCGCGACCAAGCTGGCTTAAATATCCACCGTTTCTGAACCAGCCCGATTTCCTTCTTTATGTTGTCCGCAATCACTACTAGATTCCAGTAGTTATAGTCCATAAATATCCCATCGAGCTCCTCAAAAGAAAACAGCACAAAGTTAGGAGACTCACCCGCTTTGCGAAGTACTGTCCCTGTGCGGGATCTAACCATAATCCTTGTCCAGTTATGGTCATAGCCTGTTATCCAATATGTATCAAGAGAATGTCCAACGGCTGTAAAAAGAGGCCAAAAGCCCACTTGTCGAGCAAGCCACTCACAGGCAGCGCGATGGTATGGGTCAGACCTATTCGGATCTGGAACCAGCACACCGAATCTAACGTCTACAAAGTCCATGCAGTAATGATACAGCAATCTTTTTCCTAAGATCTTATCCAACGATTGACCACACACAGGAACTGACCACTCCGGCAAAATCGAATAAATTTCAGGAATCTTTTTGCCACACATCGCAGCAGAAATCACGCGCCTTAAAGACTCAAACATCAATAGCGCCCGCATGAGCATCCGAATCCAAAATAGTAAGGGGCAATAGGACTATTTTGTGATGCTTTCACCCGGATTGGCAAAGAAGAAAATAAAGCTTGATAGCACGTCTGACGGTAGGATATAATATAAATGTTATATAAATCTAATTTAATAATTTAGGGTAGTTGGTACGAAAATCAATTTACTCTATTCCAAGAATCGAGGTGATATGAAAATGAATTTGCAAAGAAAAGGTTTTACGCTGATCGAGCTGTTGATTGTAGTTGCCATTATCGCGATTCTTGCTGCAATTGCTATTCCCAACTTTCTGGAGGCACAGATACGGGCAAAAGTATCTCGCGTCAAAAGCGATACGCGATCTTTGGCAACTGCTGTGGAAGCCTACCATGTGGATAGTAATAAATATCCGCCTTCCCCCGTCGTCGCCCAACAATGGGCGGATACCAAAAACTCCGCCTATTCTTTCATTCCGTATGTTATCACCACCCCCATAGCCTATATTTCGAGCAGAGATATTAAAGACGTCTTTGCAATGCGTACCTACGATGACGAACATGATAGAATATTCTGGCAGAATTGTATGTGGCTCCACGAGAACTACAACGCCGGGGGGTGGGATGATCCCTTATTCAGCAACCTCTATTACCCTGCATATGGGGCATGGAAGATGGGTTCACTCGGTCCGAGTGCCGATTACGACGGCGGGCAAAACATCTATGATCCGACCAACGGCACGGTAAGCCCGGGTGCTATTTACCGTACTCAAAAGAAAGTCGAAGGGTCTGTCGAAGTCCCGTAAGCCCCGCGGACACCCTTGGAGGCTGCACGGTAGAAAAGGAAAGTAAAAAACGGCGATGCGTCGTAGATGTAGGTACATCGCCGTTCTTCTTTCTCTATGATGAAACACTAAATTCTTAACCAGCCGCTTGACGCACTAAATGTCGGCAATGGTTTTGTCGTAGAATTCCAGACACATTTCCTTGCGGTCGCCAGCCCGCCAGGCTATCGCGGTACGCGGGTGCTGATTGAGCTGGCCGGTGATGTTATATGGCGCCAGGGGACCCCATTCGACCGTTTCGCGCAGCTTGACGAAATACTCCTGAAGCAGCTTCCAGATGGGCCGGATTTTAAACTTGGGATTGCGCAGAAACCCCAAAAGCAGCTCCATCGGGCAATTGCCGGCACCGCGCCCCACACCCGCCATCGTGGCATCGATCCGGTTTGCGCCACGGATGATCCCTTCAATAGTGTTGGCAAAGGCGAGCTGCTGGTTGTTGTGCATGTGAACGCCGACTTCCCTTCCCGTACCCTCCAGAGCCTTCTGATATTTCGCGACTAGAAGAGCGACTTGTTCGTGGTAAAGCGCACCGAAGCTGTCGACGACGACAACTACTGAGGCCGGGGTTTGCACGATCACTTCAACGGCTTGGTCAATCTCAGCGTCCTGCGCGGCCGAGATCGCCATGATGTTGCAGCTCACCTCGTAGCCCATCTCGTGCGCGTGATTGATCATATCAACGGCCTCAGGGATCTGGTGCACGTAGCAGGCTACGCGAATCAAATCAAGCACGCTTTCTTCTTTTGGCTGTATTTGGGTTTTCCAGTCGCTTTTGCCCCCGGCATCGGCCATCGCAGAGAGCTTGAGCGGCGTATCGTTGTCGCCGACGATGCGCCGAATGTCTTCCTCATCAGAGTGGCGAAAGGCACCAAACTTGTCAGGGGGAAACACGCGTTTTGAATTCTTATAACCGATTTCCATATAGTCGAGTCCCGCCGCGACGCAGGTTTCATAGACGGCGCGCACGAACTTCTCATCGAATTGGTGGTCGTTGATCAAACCGCCGTCGCGAATGGTGCAGTCGAGTACCTTGATTTCCGGTCGAAATGTAATCCAGGGTGCTTCCACCAGCCTGCCCTCCTTGTGTTGAAGTTAAGTTGAGCCTGAATATCACTTTATTACCCGGCGGTCAATCACTTTCCTTGACTTATTTTTAATTTTGCACCTAGGACCCACAGAAAAGCGAAGAATAAGCAAAAACTTCTTTTCGAATCATAAAAATGTCCCAAATTGCGGTTCTAGTTTTGCTGAGAGTCCTGGAATTTAGACATTGGATTCTTCTCATGCGCACACATTCTTCCTCGTTCTCTTTTTCATTTTTAGTCTTGCATTTTTCTGAGGCCTTTCTGATAATATTTCGAGAACTACCAGTGCTTCAAAATGAGGGAGAGAAAAATTGGGGACTGTCCCAAGCGAGGAACGAGC
>CAZVVA010000088.1:7798-10024 GCA_964630455.1 uncultured Candidatus Sumerlaeota bacterium | reverse complement strand
GCAACGAGCGCGTGGACTGTCCCCATTTTTCAATAGTGGCGGAACACTAGAATATCCCTTTAATCTTGCGCTGTACCGTGGTTCGACATGGAGATTTATTCGAAGATCAGTTTTGCTTGCATATTATCTTGAAAAAACTGACCGCCTCGAATTCGAAAGTCTATAATATAATTGTGTAAGCATCAACAATCTCAAGAAAACCAGAGGGAGGCCGTATTAGCCATGAACTATCGTCTGCGTCATATTCTACTGTGCACCGCCTTTTGTATCATCACCCTTCGCCTTTCAACCGCCGCTGTTGATCTGCCTGTTCCTTACCTGCAGCAGCCCGATGACCAGACCTGCCTTCCTACCTGTCTTGCAATGACCCTTCACTTCAAGGGCAAAGTCGCACTTACGACCAATACTGTTTTCCAACTACACAAACGAACACAATACGACCGCTATAATCTCCCGGAGATCGTAAGGGATTATAATTTGTACGCCCTACCGTGCTGGTACGAGCTGGGATGGAACGCGGACACGCTCAAGAAAGAGCTGGACGCAGGACATCCTGTTATCACTGGCTGCGACCTTGGCAGGCATGGACACTTCGTACTAATTATAGGGTATACCGATGACGGAAAATGGATAGTGCATGACCCATCGCGAAAAGCATCCGGTTATAGCCTCGGCGGGCCACACCTTGTGACAGACTGGGAGGCGTTTAATTGGCGTGGTGGCACCTTTATCCATCCAGAACCATTTCCCGAACCGCAAATCTCTGGAAAGGTTGTTTCCATATCTGCGCCGAGTTATATGGCACCTGGTGAAATCGCTGAAGTTCGGCTTGATGTGAAGAACAACGGCAAGCAACCCTGGCCCGACCCAACCTATCTGGAAGCAATCGAGTCATCATTTACAACATGCACTGTGCGACAAAGCCCTTTTTACCTCAGCGACAGCTGGATATCCCCATCGCGTGTCATGGTTGCCGAAAAGGTTGCGCCGGGCGACATTGCCCACTTCGTCTTTAAAATAAAAGCTCCACAGGTGACAAGACCCACCATATTTAAGGAATACTGGAACCTCCTTGACGCCCAGGCACGCCGTTTACCCGACTCAGCAGCTTCCGGCCCGGGAATCTTCGATATGGCTGCCAAGATACACGTCGAACCCAAAGTCTCATGGTCGCTGCCGCTCATCGAAGAAGCAAGTGGCGGCAAACCTTCGCTCAACTGGTTTGTCAAATTCGGTTCTTTGGAAGCGGATTACACGACAACCAGGCCAAATACATTGCGCCTGCTTACACCAGGCAAGGAATACGACACCGCTTGGCTCGGCGATTCCACATGGACCGACTATAGAGTCGAGGCAATGATCTACTGCGAGTATCGTCCGGAAGAACTGCCACAGGGCTGGGATCGTATCGGAATCTTCATTCGCGATAATGACGACCATGCCCCTAACACAAACGATTTGATCTTGTCTGGTGAGAGCTATTGCATGACGTATGATTCCGATGATGGCCGGCTTCGCGCGGGAAACACAAGAAACGGAGGGATTGACGACTTTCATCCCAAGCCTTACATTTACATGAAAGAAAGCGGCTGGCATAAGTTTGCAATCCGCTGCTCGGGTAAAACCATCTCCTACGAACTTGACGATCAGCCCTTCCATACAGCGAAAAGCAACTTGCGTACGACAGGAAGCTGCGGGGTATTCTACCGTACGACGTTCAAGGACCGCTCTCTGTCCCACGGTGTGCGGTTCGCAGAATTCAAAGCCGTGCCGTAAGAAGTATTGAAAAACTCAAAGTGCGCGAAAAATCTTGGTTTTTCAGATTGAGTATCTTTGTAAATGAGATTTAAGCTGATGTTCCAAATCTTCGGAGTGCGGTAGCGAAACGCAGTGAAGCTACCGCTTTGCCGTTGGCAAGCGAAGCTTGCCACGGGCCGAAGCTTCACTTCGGCCAGTGAAAGCGCAAGCTCCGCTCGCGCTACGCTTGCGCACTCCATAAAAAAGGGCACTCCGATGTTAAGAAAGCATTTCAACCCTCTAATCCAGAGAAAAAAACATAAAAAAGGAGATTCTTCCAATGTTTCAGAAGCGATTGCACGTCTTTCTGTTTTTGACATTCTTGCTGGCATCGGCCAGTCATACCAGTGAGGGTCGCATTGTAAAAATCTACGAAGCGGAAGATTGCACGATTACCTGCGCTGCAGGCAATCAAATTGGCAGAACGAT
>CAZVVA010000088.1:0-7788 GCA_964630455.1 uncultured Candidatus Sumerlaeota bacterium | reverse complement strand
GCGTACTCCGGATTTCTGGGGACGGGATGTCGGCGACGAGGTCAGTTGGACGATCAACTTAATCGAGCCACGGGATAACCTCAAATTGGCTGTCCGATATTCGTACGCTCACAGTCATTACGTCAACTTTACAGGATCGTCAAATCCTGGGCGCAATCTTGAATTGATCATTGATGACGGGAAACCATACGCCTTGACCGTCCCCGACACAGGCTGGTGGGATCTTTTTGAAACGTCCCATGTTCCATTGCCGGCTCTCTCAAAGGGGAAACACAAATTTCGTATTCGTAGTGCGGTTCCCCATACTACAACAAATCTTGACTGCTTCATTTTCTACGAGGGATCAGCGAGTGAATTGTCCCCGGCTCTTTTAAGAACTGAAATTGCCACATCAATTTCTAATAGGTTTCGTCTGCGTATTACCGCTCATGCTCGGCTTGAAATTCCGTCCGAAGACATTTTCAGACACTTCGACCGCATTTATGAACATTTCAGCGATTATATCGGATGGGAACCGCCCGCACCTATTATGATCCACATCATAGAGGACAAGCTTTGGGATAACCCCGGAGCAACGTCATATCAAAATCAGTGGGGCGTATTCTTCATTGCAAGTCGCATGGCAAACGATCAGGGCAACTGGTGCCATGAGATGACACACATGTTTTATTGCGCCCACTTTCCCTGGTGGTTCGATGAATCATCCGTGCGCACGCTGACTACCTTTAACTGGGCCCCTGACCTGTTTCCCCAGTTCAACAAGCCAGAGGACAATCCTTACTATCGCCAATGCGCCGCAGAGGGACAAGCTGTGTTGGAAAATCCTTTGAGGAAATTCGACAATGCTGAACCCGTTCAATATGCGACTCGATTGAAATACGGCCCCGATGTGTTCAAGCGGTTCTTTCACTTATGTGCGAAGGCGGGCCGGAAAGGGGAAATTGATTTCACTCCGGGCCGCCATCTCACCAATGCCGAAATTGTGAAGTATATGTCTCTTGCTGCAGGAGAAGATGTCACCCCGCTTTACAAGCAATGGAAAGGATTTGAAATAAAACCTTAGGGGCCCTATTGAAGGCATCTCAACTTACTTCGATTGTTTCGGGTCACTCTGATGTCGGTTTGAAAGACACCGTGAGAGAATCCCGCCCATTCTTTACGGAATCCCGCCCACTGATTTTTTGGTTTAATGCAGACCTCTCACAAGTGCCGACTAAAAATCCTTGCCTGCTTGTCATTCCGGGACTTGCTCATTGAAAATATCCAATTTAGCACGCGCATTGGGCATGTCAGAAGTCACGCGGCTTAAGGTCTCCGACATCGTTGGCAGATACATGACCATCCAGATCGAAACAGGTACGGGGCAAAATGTCTACATCTTGATGCCCTCACCTGGATTGACAAAAAAGAAAAAACTTGAGGTCAAGTGACGGTTTGGGATATTCTTATCGGTTAGTTATCTAAAGGCGCCAAAACGTCTTCATTGTTCCTATTGTCTTGAATCTCGGAGCGAAGGAGCAAGCAGTCCAGCGGATATTTTGTGGCGTTTTTTGGGAAAAATCTCAAGCGTCTTATACGAAACAATATGATCCTAATCTAGATTATAGGTGTGTGCATCCCTTATGAGTGAATTGGTGACGGTTTTTGAGTCCGATGATAGGGTGGCCATCTCTCTGGCTAAGGGAATGCTTGAGCAGGCAGAGATCCCGTACATTGTAAAAAATGAAGGGCTGCAGGAACTATTTGGGTATGGCCGCATGGGCACAGGGTATAATCCAATTGTTGGCGCAATCCAACTTCAAGTAGACCGGGAATATGCCGAAGCGGCAAGAGGATTGCTTAACGAAATACGAGTAGAAGCAACCCGTAAGGGATTGGAAGAAAGAAGTACGGGGATGCGCGCTTTTTATCGCTGGATGGCATTTTTAATTCTTGCGGGAACTTTCTTAAGCTATTTCAGATTATGGCCAGCTGGAGCTATTATTCTCTTGGTTGTTGGGGGTGGCTGGGGAGTTCTCACTCTTTATGCACTTCCTTTGAAACGCTATTTACACAAACAGGGTTATAGTTGGGTGAACTTGGCAGAGACCCGATGGATTTTTCTCAAGGTGGGGCGAAAAGCCTACAAGATTCCTCCTGCACAAGAGGTAGAAACGCTGCCCGGATTCAAGCGAAATGCTGAGAGCCTCATTGCAATCGCCAAGCTGGTGGACAAATATAAAGATAAGCTCATGAAATCCCCCAGATAGGCAAAGAACTTATCTCACAGGATCATTGCTGCCGCTAACACGCGCCTGAATTCCTACGTTGTTCACAGGAATGGTGGTCAAAAGCATACGAAGGTTCTTATACGGAAGCCATATAATCAATAGTTCTCTACGATGACGGAGAGTCGGTCGCATGTCTAGATGGGTTCGACAGCTCATAGAAGGCTACTTCCGTAGGACGGAGCACTATTCTCTGAGGCGGTTCATTGCCGAGATGGCGCTTGTCCCGTTCCCTCTGAAAATTCTCCTTGGCGTAGGTTTTGCCGCCCTCGGGGGCGAGGTCACCCAGTCGACCACGGATGCTGTTGCCAAGTGGGGACCGGCGGTGCTGCTCGGGACCGCGATAATAGTCGCCCCTTTGCTCGAGACACTCATAGGACAGTGGCTGCCTATTTGGGTCGCGTCCCGCTTCACGAACAGTACCGTTTGGATCATTGCTGCAGCGACGTTTGTCTTTTCGATCCAGCATGTCCACGTGGGGGTTGTCGGCTTGCTCACTGCTTTGCCTCCCGGGATTTTCCTGGCGTGGAGCTTCCTCCTGATGCGTCGCCATTCACGATGGAGGGCGTACTGGGTTACCAGTGTCGTGCACAGCTTGCACAATGCAGTCGCCTTGATCGTTTACTGCTGTGTGAGCTGACGATGACGTAGAGAACAATCCGCTGGAGACGGACCTCGCTAGCGCTAGGCCGCTCAGCTTACACGTTAGAAATCGAGAAAGGGAAGAATGATGAAGGCAAGAACGGTTGTTTTGGTGGCGCTTGTCCTAATCGTAAGCACTTTTGGGTTTTCCGAGGAGATCGAGCCAACTGCAATATTCAAAGAAGTCACTGCCAAATACAAGTCCATGCAGACCTACAAAGCGGAAGGGAGCAATCTTTCCTACATCGATAGCCTCGGGATGAAAATGAATATGGAAACATCGTTTTCCATAGCATTGAAGAAACCAAATCTTTACCTCGTGTCTTGGACTCAGAAGAATATAGCAATGCCAGGCATGGCCCAGTCCGGCGCGGTCTGGAATGCTGGCGATCAACCTTACCTTTATATGGGAATCACGAACGCATATTCCAAAATGGGTAGCGACGAGCTTGCCCTTGCGGCCGCAACGGGAATATCCGGTGGTGCTGCTTTCACAATTCCATCCCTTTTCTTGCCTGTTTTCAAGATGGAAAATCCAATTTTTTCCAAGTTGATTGATCCCACGCTGGAAAAGATTGAGAAAATTGAAGGCGGAGAGTGTTACGTTATTAGTGGAAGCTCAACAATATCCAAGAAGGAGACCTTCTGGATTTCGAAGACGAGACACTTACTCGTAAAATACTGTCGCTCTTTTGAACCTCCAGAGGGAGGTATTATCATACCCGAAATGACTGATGAACAATTGGAAGAAGCGATCAAAGCCATGGGACAGAAGGTTACGGAAGAGAGCAAAGAGAAAATGAGGAACATGATGAAGATGTCCGAGGATACAATGAAAGCCACTAAGTTGAAAGGGACTTCAACGGAACTGCACGTAAAGATCAGTACCCCCGAATTAAGCAAGAAGGATTTTGAATTCACAGTGCCAAAAGGAACGATTCTCAAAGAGTCCCTATTCGAGGGAATTTTGCGTGGTGACGAATAGGATTTCTAACCAAAGCATACACCTGACGTCTGTAAACCGCGGCAGCTGATACACAGTATTGGCATAAGAGAATGAATACGATTCAGCTCATCGGGATATGCATATTCGTGGGCGGCATGATTGCTACTTGGATTTTCGCGCTGAGTACCGGGGTGTTAAAATTTGACGGGACACGATACAAGAACCGTTTGCTGTTCAGTGTTTGGTTCTGCGCCGTTCTTTCGGCGACGGGTCTGTGCCTTGTAGCACCTGAAGCCAATTCGTTGTTAATAGGGGCTGCGCTGGGCATTATGTTGACATATCCCCTCGTGGTCTTGCACGCAGCATGGTTTCGCCGTCATCTCCAAGGCCATATCGTAAAGTATCCAGTGAAGCACTACAGACGTTCGCTAGTCCGATCACTCCCAATTTGTTTCGCCATCTTTGTGCTGGTCAAACTCGTAGGAATGAATCGTATTAAGGAGTATTCCTTTGTAGTCATAGCGCTTTGCGTTTGTTGGTTCCTGTCATCCCTTTACGCGTACGTACAGGTGGTCAGGCTTGAGCACGAAATCGGCAAGGAGATTGTTGAAGAATCTGCTCCCAGTGAATGATTCAGGAATGCCAACAACCGCATCCAGCAGACTTCAGATTAGCCGCGCGCCTCTCAGCTTTCGTAGTTAGGTGACTGTAAATGAATAGCAAAGTCGCAGAACATGCCAGTTCTTCAGGAGATTCTCGGCTGTCGCCTCGGAGGAGTAAATGGAAAACCATCGGCGTCGTTCTTGTCGTATGTTTTGTAGTATTGGCCTTTCTTTTGGTTGGAATCATGCAAGATCCTCCAAGATCCTACATGATCTCAAATCCCCAGAACACAGAGGCGGTTGAAAATTTCTGTACGGTATTGGAAAAAAGAATTGACGCCCACCGAAAGGAGATTGCCAGGCTAGACTGGGCCGCTGCAGCATTCGACGCAGATAGATTATGGCCTTTAGATATGGATCTAACCGTATTAAGTATGCAGCGTTTTCGACTGAGGCATGGCCGCTTGCCTGATTCTTGGGCAGAACTTCGAAAATCGAGCGTGCTTAGCGAACAGGTAAATGCTCTTCGTTCCATTGAGCCGGTTGCTGACTATTGGCAAAGGCTCGAAAATGCTGGTGTGATCAGCGACAACTCCTGTGTTCATCAAAACTGGGAACTCAAAAGGACAGATGACGCGTGGGAGATCATAGTGCCCGGATGGAGAAAAATTGGATATGGGAATTAAAGATATGGAATCAGGATTATACTACCCAACAATTCGTTGCGCTCGGACGCCGCTTAAGCGCGGTGCGGTGAACTCAACCGCTAGGTAGACCCGCGGGGTAAATTTAGATTTGGTTGTTGCGAATGTATAATTTAAAAATAATTGCTGGCTTTCTCTTCTTTTTCGGGGTGCCTTGCCTTTGCATCTCTTTGATATTGTGGTCACTGATCCATAATGTACGCATGCCTCTTCTAGGATGGGCGTTATTCACAATTGGTTGCCTTATGGTATTTTTAACAACAGTGACCTATCTTCCTTTTCCCTTCATTTCTTCACAATATAGAGATTTACATTGGCTCGCTGGCTTCTTAATCTGGTTTGTTCCATCTCTTTTAATCTTAATCTGCGGTTTGTTTCTAATAAGGCGTAAGCGAAACGGAGTTCGCTAAGTAAATGAGACATTTTTAAAATATTTAATGGGGGTTATTATTGATTTATATAATATCTTTAGCTAAATACTCATTTAAGCCGACCGCTATTTATATCCCGGCGGCTGATGCAGATCTTTAGGCGACATCCGAAGCATCAAAATGGAGAATAATAGAATAGAAAATTTGAAGGTACGTATCGTAAGACTCGAGCCAATGCGGGTTGCCAGTGCCCGGGCCGTGGGTGAGGCGCCGGAGCAACGCGCGTGGGAGAAGCTGCGTGCATTGGCCGAGCCAAAGCAAGAATGCCCTAACCAGCGTTAGCCTTCTTAGATACGAGTAATGTGTCCCTACCGGATTTTTGTATTCTGGAAAAAGAGGTCATATAGAAATGGAGCCTGGTGAAATCATTCATCAAACAGATGACTTACTCCAGCGCATGCAGCCTATCCCCTATTTCATGTTAATACATATCGCTGTAAGAATTATCGCATTCATAGCTGGTATTGTTCTATGTGTATTTGTACTTAAAGAGACCAGGACTTTCTTTTCCAGATATTTCCTCGGCGCTTTGGTAATGCTTATTCTCGTATATAACGCTGTTCCGGACTTTATGTGGCAAGAAGCCACGTGGCAGAATTATCTCGAACCATCTGCAAGAGGCATTGCAGGTATCATCCTATTCATAATCGCCGCCAAATTGTATTACAAATATATCGTTACTCCCGCACCGCATAAAAAAGAACGAGAGACAGATACTTGAACAATGACACGGCTAACAATCGAATCCAGCAGAGGCTATCACACCGGTGATGCCCTCCATTCGGAGCTAAGAATGCACAAAGTCGTGTTTGTGCTGATCTGCATTTGCCTTCTCACAAACGTAGTTTTTCACACCTTCCTCGCTGGATGGCAGCCAGACTATTCAGCGGCTCCCACTCCTCACAGCAAAGTGTTGGGCATCGCCCACAACGCTCTAGATAACCTGACGTACCTTGCGTGGGCCCAACAGGCATCACATGGCATTTACCCGTTTTCAAACCTCTACACTACCACCCCGCACGCCAGCTTGCTACTTACCCCATTTTTCCTTCTTCTCGGACGCGCCTCAGATTGGTTCTCCCTCAGCCCGGTGCTCCTGTTCAACATTATTGGACTGTTTTCAATTCCTGTGTTCATTCTCTGCACGGTAGGTATATGCCGTAGGTTGGGTTTCAGCAATGCCATTACTTCAGCGACCACCATCCTCGTTGTGTCCGGCGGTGGCCTTTCCTGGCTGCTGGTTGCATTAAAAAAAGCAGGCCTATCAGGCATCCTTCGGCAATCTGGTGAGATGGGCCCCGACCTCCTCTATTACGACCTTTACCCTCTGGCAGCGTTCACCATTTATCCTTATCACGCCGTCTCGCTTGCTCTTCTGGCTGTGCTCGTCTATTTCATAGTCACTTTCGAGAAACCTGAGCGAGACCTTTCATCTCGCGGAATTCTGATTCTTCTCGGCGCGTCATTTGCCTTAACTGCAACGCGCCCTTACGAACCCATAACCCTCTTCGTTGCATATGCATTTGCCACTCTGCTTTCCTATGTCCTGCGTGCTCCAAGACGGATGATCCTGCGCCGGGCTGGCATACTCGGTTGCCTGGCCGCGGGCATCGTGCCGTGGTCAATCTATAACCTATGGATGTCCAAGCAACTAGTATGGAGCAGCTTCGCAGAGCTTTCTCTCGGCCTGCTTGGGGGGCACAATTGGGTTCTCGCTTTTGGCTTATTGTGGTTCTTCGGACTTATGGGGATCTTTGCCTACATCGAGAAAGGCCAGCCCCAATCATGCCTCTTGTTTGTAGTATGGTTCTCTCTCGTGGCCATACTGCTACTCCTCTTGCAGAGCGGTCTTACAAAGCTCTGCGGTGGCTCCACGATTCCGCTCGGGATATTGTCTGGAGTAGGTCTCGCCTACCTCTCAAGCAAGATTCGACTTCCGAAATTGAGGGTTCTGATGCTGTGTATCGTCTCAGGCCTATCCTTGATCTCCCCTGCTATTAATCATCACCATTTTATTAAAAAGATCCCGCATTGCGACGCGGAGATACTTCGTGCTCTTGAGCGAATTTCCCATCCTTCGGCGAAGAGGGTGCCAACCGTGCTCACTGATAGTAACTCAGGCAGCTATCTACCCGGACTTGCGTGTTCTCGCGTCTATTGCGGGCACTGGGCCCTCACCGACAACTACCTGAATAA
>CAZVVA010000087.1:0-15015 GCA_964630455.1 uncultured Candidatus Sumerlaeota bacterium | reverse complement strand
ATACAAATGGGTTATGATACGTCTCGGTTGAGGGCGTGACATCCAGTGGTACGATCTCTTTGCTCGTGCCAACAACCTGCGGCAGCGTCATGGTTCTCGGGTGCTTTCTAATCTCGTCCAGTGCGATATGGGAACCGCTTGTACCGTACCGTTCGCTAAAATCTTGATAAGAGAACAGAATTTGTGGGATTTGCTGACAGTCGAACGCATTGAGGACTTGCTCGAGTTTCTTCTCAATTTCGCTTCGCTCACGTCTGCGCTGAAAACGCGCCATATCCTTGAGCTTCCGCTTGATCACATCACTGGCGACACGGTCGCGCTGCGTACCCTTCACTTCAGTTTCGTAGAGCACCAGGAAGCAATCCCGCATTATTGCATCCTCAGCCACAGCGACCTGGCCAAAATCGAAGTCAACGATGCCGAGATGTTCAAGATCGCCCAGGATCGCGCGCACCTCCTCCGTAGATCGGCTGAGGCGATGTGCCAGATAGTCCAGCGAGAACTTCATCTGCGGAGCTACCGTCACTGTGTGAAAGAGTGCAAGTGCGTGCTTGCGCCGCAGCGGATCGCGAATCTGATTCTTGAGCAGCGCTGTCCAGTAGAAATGCGTATGCCCGGCAATAACTTCCTCAGCATAGATGGTCTGGCAACTGCGCATTGACGTCAAGGCTGCCTGTTGCTTTTGCGCCTGATGCACAATGTTGCGAATATAGAGCGGGTTTCCGCCGATCTGCTCAATAAAATCAGCCAGGAATTCCTGCCTATACGACACCTGAAAGCGCTCGCACAGCTGTTCAAACATTTGCAGTGCGTCGTGGTGTCCGAATTCCTGCAGTTCAAGCCGTTCCAGATCGGCCAAGTTAGTACTGCCGCCAACAATCCCTTCAATCAGCTTCCTCGACGACCCAGAAAAGAGGTGCGGACAACGCCGCGATTGTACTACCTGCTGATACAGACCGAGCACGTGGAAGGGCCCGGCGTCGCTGCGCAAATCCTTCACTCGCTGAAACTCGTCAATGATGACAAGGAGTCGGCAATCGTTATGATGAGCGACATAGTATGGCGCCAGGATTGCACTCTTCAGGGCATTCAGGTAGTCGCGCTCGGCCAGACTCTCTTCACACTGTGGGATCAAAGTGGCTAGCCAGTTCTCGCCAAAATCTTTCGCCAGATCCACCAGGCGCCGCAGAGAAAGCGTATGATGAAATGCGTCATAATCCTGTTTGTGTTTAAAGGCCAGGTATTGCCGAAGAAACTCGGCGAGATAATTGCGAACAAAATCGGGAACAAACAGGCATTCGGCACTGACATTGTAATAAATCGGGACAATATCGTCCTGCTCCCAGAACAACCGGTGATAGCTGCGTTTAAGTACCTCACTCTTGCCAATGCCTCGATTGCCAAAGAGGATAGCGCTGCGGGTGCGTGCATGCGCCGTATTCAATCCCATGCGAATGATATACTCTACTTCCCGATCGCGATCGAAAAACTCGCTGTCGGGCAGCATGGGGAAAAACTGATTCGTTGTTTCCATGGTATTTCAGGCCTGTCTTACTGGCGATGTCGTGTCTCTTCGCTACGCGCAGCGCAGCTCATGCACCGCTGGGGAAGTCAATGATATTTCTATCTTTAAACACCTCGTCAAACAATACCAGCTTGTTCTTGCCTTCGCGCTTGGCTTCGTACAGCGCGATATCTGCCTTGCCAACCAGATCTTTTTCATCCTTGGCATCAACAGGAAATGATGCCAGCCCAATACTTACGGTCAGGCGATCACACATCTTGTCCTCGCCCTCAGAAGTCCCGAGGTGGTCAATGCGTACGATAATACGTTCGGCAATCGAGCGAGCCGTATTCTTCTCGGTTTCCGGCAGAATGATGAGAAACTCTTCACCCCCAAACCGCGTCACAATATCAACCTTCCGCACTGTAGCCATGATCGTTTCTGAAATCAGCTGAAGCGCTCGGTCACCTGCCAGATGGCCAAAGCGGTCGTTGTATTTTTTAAAATCATCAATATCCATCAGCAGGAGGGAGAGGTGACGGCCATAGCGTCGCGACCGTGACATTTCTTCGGCCAGCCGCTCTTCTAGAAAACGCCGGTTATACAATCCTGTCAGGCTATCAATGGATGATAACTTTCGCAGGGTTTCCGAGCGTTCATAGTAGTGCATCCGCTCGATGGCCAGCGAGACGTAAGAGAGAATCGAAAGGAGAGTTTGCAAGTCGTCGTCCGAGAATGGCCGGCCTGTCGATCTATCTGCCACATTCAACACCCCCGCCACATGGCTGTTCACACGCACCGGCACGCAGAGAAAGGACTTGGTCTTGTAACGAGGATTATTCTGACGCGCAAAACGCGGATCGCTTTCAATATTTCGGACAACTAGCGGCTTCTTCTCGTGAAATACACGGCCAGCAATATGCTCGCCCGGCCGAATCCGCACGTGCGTGAGTGCATCCTTGGGAAAGCCTTTCGTTACCTTAACCAAGAGCGAATCCATCTGTTCGTCGTAGACAAACAAGGAACAGAGCTGGGCTTCCAACAATTTGGCAACTTCCTCTACCAAAAAGCGGTACACCTCCTCCTCGCTATCCGACGACCTCGCCTGTGCGTGCAAATCAGAAATAAAGGCAAGAATCTTCTGATGGGAATCCAGCTGCGAGTGAAGCTCGGCACTTTCGTGCGTGAGTGCAATCTGGCGGAAGAACGACGAAACAATGGAATAGGCGGTGCTCTCCAGCCGTGTGTTGAGAAGTACGATAACACCATGCTGCTTCTCGCTAAACCGAAACGGGAAAATGTACAGACACTCAACGGCTGGCGGAAATCCGAACTCTTTGACCAGGCCGGAAGAATCCACAAACGAGGGATCTTTTGTGGCAAGCACCTTTGCGGCCCAGATATCAAATTCCCTGCGATGAGAAGTTTCAAAGGCATCCTTATGCCGTCCCAGGCTGAATTCGGCGCTAAACTGCTTGCGTTGCTCATCGTAGGCCAGAATGCCAATGGTATTGATCTCAAACAAGTTCAGCAGCATATTGGCTACGTAGGTATAAATCTCTGACGGCGTGCTGTAGAGATTGAGATTCAGGCAGGTATTAAACAGCGTAAGCAGACGCACAACATTCTGGTAGTAAAGATCCTGGGAATGCAAATTCTTAAGAATCACTTTTGCTGAGGATTCAACCAGGCGAAAGCCACGCTCGAATTCTTCCCACTCCTTGAACCGCACAAGCTTGCTCTGCTCGACAATCTGGTCAGAATCCTGATACTGGTGGGCGTGTTGCAGAAGAGATGAAAAATCTTTATACGAGGTAAAGACGCGACCGCCGAACAGGAAGAGCTCCACGACATCATTCACACAATAGGGAATTACGAAGTTTGTCAATTGGGCAGCACACTTGAATGTGTATGGAGTGCGGATCTGGCGAATCTCGTCCAGCGACTCTCCACAGAAGGTCTGGCAGCGCAGAGATGGATCTGGGAAGTCCCGCAGAAACCGGCAAAATGGGTTCTCATTGCTGGCAGCGCAGATCGGCGTCCCATCTGGCAGAAAGGTCTGAAGCGTAAACCCGGTAATCCGAGCCAGGTCGTCCTGCATCCCTTGCCAGATGCTCACATTCATGGGGGCCGAAAATGTTTTTGAAAATCGCGACGGTACCATAGACAGCCTAACCTATGGACGCTGTGGTATGGCTTTCATCGAAACAGGGACATGACCAACAGGAGCACGACCAGCAGGAGCACAGACACTACAAGCACAATCGGCAAAATCTGGGCGACGCTTGAAAGCGTAAAGAGAAAACCTGCTTAACAGCGCCTTCAAAACACGCCCGATAATTTTCTCCAAGTTCATCAACTTTAAATCTCTATATCATATAAACCATCCCTTACCTTGAGTCAAGAGTGGACACGTTAGATCATGGCGGATTTTGCATACAATTCTTGGCAGTTGAACTAAAATGGTGCAGCCTGCGAGCAAACCGTTCGGTTTTGCGGGTATCATGCAGTTGTCCCAGCTGATTGAATACCCCTCCAGCCTACGATTAAGCCAGAGTGATAAAATGGCAAAGAAAACTACCAAGAATTATATTGACTTCTCCATGGAATGCAACATAAAAAGCAACTGTCATTTTTTTTTCTGACAGAAAGGGAATAAGCGCCTTTTCCCAGCCCTTTTACTCTCGAGAAACTCGATTTGTAAGTCCGGCCGTTAGCATGGGGGTATAGCTCAGATGGGAGAGCACTGCGCTGGCAGCGCAGGGGTCGGGGGTTCAAATCCCCCTACCTCCACCAACTAGTACCTCGCCATACCTAGAGCAGTTTCTTGGCTGTCATAGAACTTCATATTGGCTGCTTTTAGGGCATTTTCGTCACAAATCAGGCATGAAGCAACTCGCTTTTTGTGCTGTAATTTCCCGTGGTTTTTTCTGCATATTTTGCCCCCTCAATTGTAGCATCACAATATAGACGTTGTCTTCCCAGGACTACCCGATCAATTTATCCTCAGGTTCGTAAGAGGCCGGGGCCAATGGCTAAAACTCCTTGCCAGGTGCAACGTATCGCCCTATTTTCCCCTGGGTTAATACAGGCCTTGATTATTCGCGTGCATTATGATGGGCTATCACTAGCGCAAAAGGGGAGAGGCGCGCAGGGTAAACAATCCAGCGGGCGCTCCCAGTAAGAAGTAGGTTCCAGCCCAAAAACATTTACTGCGGATTACTGTGGTTCCAATGGAAATGAACTCGATCGGAATGCGGCGTGAATCTCAGGGTCAGTTAGGGCGCAGGGGGTCATCGGTGATTCAGATCTGGTCTTCATCGAGCCCCCTTCAAAAGAGCTGCGTTGTGCTGGGCCTTTTACTTGCGTCGCTTCTGCGGCTCCGCTATCTTACTCTCACAGCGTTTGGAATTGATGAAGGAATCGCCAGCATTCTAGCGATCCAGCTCAACCACTACGGGATGTTTCCCCTGGTAGGCGTCAAGACGAGCCTCTTCTTTTACAATCCACCGCTCTTAATCTACTTTCTTTCGCCGCTCTACCTGATTTCTACCAGCCCTGTTTTGCCAATGGCGGTTATTGCTTTGCTCGGAGTCCTAACCGTGGGCATTATATACGTAATTGCCTGGCGCTATTGCGGCGAACGGGCGGCCGCGGTGGCAATGCTTGCTGCAGCAGTCTCTCCCATGGCGGTACTTTACTCGCGTGGCCTGTGGGGCCACGATTTCATTCCTTTGCTTTCAACCCTGCTCTTCTTCGCCATGCTCAGATGGATTATTGATTCGAATACACGCTCTTTATTCTGGATTCCAGTGCTAATTCTACTGGCGCAGCAGTTCCATTTCTCGGGGGCACTGCTATGGATTAGCGTAATACTGGTCTTGATCTTATTTCGACCCCCATGGCGCTGGAAACCGCTGGCACTTGGATTTGGTCTTGGCCTTCTTCCTTATGTCCCTTATGGAATCCATCTCGTTAAGACCCACCTTGAGGATCTCAAAATCATTCTGCACGTGATGTTCTCGGGCGCTGATAGCCTGCCGCCAGCAAAACAGTATCCGTTCCTTCCCGCATTCAAGTTTCTAAGCGATGGTGGGCATCATGATTTGATGGGCGAAAATTATGGCGCATTTCTGAACATGATACCGTTTTACGCGCCGCTGCGCACGGCCATGGGAGGGATATTTGTCCTGCTCATTCTCTGGGCTATATGGCGATGCTTGCGCACTAGTCGCTTGCCAAAGCATGGGAGCCTCCCAGTCAAGACCAAGGAATCTGCATTGCTCTGTGTGATCCTCATCTGGATAGGAGTGCCAGTTCTTGCATTTTCGCTTCTACGGACAGTCTTCGTAACGCCCTATTTGCTTCCCATTTTTCCTGCCATATTTATCTTGCTTGGCTGGGGAGCAGAGCGGCTGGCAAATGCCGTTGCTCAAGAGAGAAGACGGTGGTTGTGGGGAATTGCGTGCATTTTTATGGCACTCTGGAGTGTCAGCCAGGTAGCGTATCTGCAGACGGGAAACGCAGTGCTGGCGCGGGCAACCATGCGGGATCGGTTTTTCACCTGCCTGCGCCACCAATGGCAAGTTGTCCAGTTTATCAACTCCAAACGAGGTGGAAAGAACTGCCTTGTGGTTCAAGACATGCGCAAGGCGAGTACCGGCATAGATTACAACTACTTTTATCTTTTCTGGCGCATTGCAGGTGATGTTAATCCGTTTCGCGATCTGGAGAGCTTCGACACGCTCTTCTTGATCCGCGACGCCAAGGCCACGCTCTCGGCAACCTATGCAGAAGAATTGGAACGCTATCCTGCGCGCGACTTTGGGACAGCCCGTGTCTACATCATGCCTCGCGCCAGGCTTACGCCATATCTCACTCAGCTGTTCGACCTGACCCATAGCCCCACGCCGCAGCAGTAGCCCCGCTGGTCCTGGCCCCCAGGCTGAATCCGTCCTAGTAAAATCTCTGGGATATGTCTCTTCTCCATTGTTAAGAGCAGCACTTGCGATAAAGTTCCGTATTGTTATCCAACCCGATTTTCTCGTGTGTCACCTTTTGCTTTTCCGCACGTCTAAGGACATAGGAACTTGTTGGTTACGTAGCAAATGCGGGGAGATCTTGCACTATGGTATCCCGGCACACAGATGGGCACGCGCTATAATATTCTTATTGCATAGTCAAACTTTACAGAGTACGCTATAGTCTTTCTTATGTGCCAATCTTACAAGGGAATTTGCAAAGACAGTAAGTATGCCCGGGCCATTTGTTTCTGTTCATCGCTGATACGAGGAAAGCCAATGCGGTCACGTATGCGTTTGAGGAGCCAGTTGTTAGGCGTTCTCGTCCTGGTTCTTGGCGCTTGCGCGCATCTCACGAATCCAAATCTACAAAGGGATCTCCGCTCAGCAGAGAAGAGCTTTGACAGCGAACAGTATGGCATAGCCATAACGAAATACCTCTCGCTGCTAGAGGGTCTCGGGCCTGGCACGACCCATGCCAACGTCCTGTTTCAACTGGCAGAATGTTACTACAATCTCAATTCGTACTATGACGCCCGCCAGAGTTTTGAATCCTACCTGAAGCTCTACCCTCAGGGACAAGATACAGATCGAAGTAAGCGTTATCTGGAGAAAATCCACCGTGAATATAATAAGAAAGAAGCACAGTACCAAGCCGGGATTCAGAAGGAGATGGAGCGGATCAGCGAGCTAAAGGCATTAGTGGAGAAGAATTTCCAGGATGCCCGCTACCACTTTGAGCTGGGCAATGCCTACTGGAATCTGGCGCAGTATCAGGAAGCGGTAAAAGAATACTTTCAGGCCATTGAACTGGACCGGTCGTATAAGCAGAACGCACTGATCAAGTCGCGTCTGATTTTTGACCTGGAAGGCAACGTAATTCCCTTTACGCCACGGGAGCGAGTTGAGCTGGAGCGCGAGAAACAACCGATTGTAATCTACAACACTTACGCTTCGCCCGCAAGAGATTGGTATAGGAGCCAACAGAATAAGTACATTGTGACGGGACAGGTGAAGAACCAGAGTACCAGGCCGGTCTTGAATCTCCGCATTGAAGTAACACTTTTTAATACTTATGGCAATGTGCTGGATGCCAAAACAACTTACCTGGGCAACCTTTTTCCGCAAGAAGTCAGATCTTTCAGAGCAGACTTTGCCAATATCAGCGATATTGCAAATATTGATCATTTTGAGAGCAAACCACTGTTCGGCAGATAACAGAACCGCTAAAGCCATGAGAACAAAGCACAGTTACAGGCTGGCACTGCTATGTGTGCTGGCGGGATATTTCTCCTACCCCTCATTTTGCGCTGAAGAACATCTGCAGGTGCGCATTAAGGCGAAAATCATTGAATGGAAGCTTGACAACACACTCGATTACGGGATCAGCGCTCTCTACACCCGCAACCTTGGCTCAGGTGCGATCATTGAGACCGCGGATCTGACGTTTCCAACGCAAACTGCTATTGATCGCGGTGTCAAACTTTTCTTCGACAGCCTGAACGCCGATAGTGGCGTAACTGAGCTGGTGCTGGAGGCGCTGGAAGAGGAAGGAAGAATCAGGGTGTTGTCGGAGCCAAATATCACTGTAGTAGAAGGCCATGCGAAACCCGCCAAGGTATCCACAGGAGCGAAAGTGCCATACGAGACCACTCAGGTGGCCGGGGCAACGGTAGTGCAGGTTACTGACTTCCGCGACACTGGGGTGACACTGACCATCGAAAAAGTTGAAGTCGTAAACGATGACTACGTTCAGATGCAGCTGAATGCAACCGTCGCCGGCCTAGTAGGATATGTGGCGATTGCTATTGACAAAGATGGAAATCCAATCTCGGTTCCCGAGCTGTCAAGCCGGTCACTGACCAATACGATTCTGGTAAAAGACAGGACTCCATTTATTGGGGGGATTCTTAAAACCACCTCCAGGCTGAAAAAGGAACAAGGGGTTCCGTTTTTGTCGAGCATACCGATCCTGGGGTATCTTTTTAAAAGCCACCATGCCACCAAGTCTGATACCGAGCTAATTTTCCTAATTACGCCGGAGATTCTGAGGACGCGAATGGCGATGGGGTCGTTTGCAGCGGATGAGGCGACGACTCCCATTCTGCATAAGGCTTCGCCAGAGTCATAGAGCTGAGGCCCCTGGAGCTGCCAATGCGTTTGCTGGGGAGCGCAAAAGCAATGTCAATCAGATGGATCATTGTGACGGTTGCCTTGACCGTCCTGGTCGTAGTGGTGTGCAAGACCGCGCTTGCCGAAGCGCCAATCGAGCCATCCAAACCAGCCGGGAAACCTTCCACAGCTGGACAGGCCGCCTCTGCGCCTTCGAATCCCGAGCTCCCACGGCAGATCGCCATCGAGGGCCTTGTGGTGGAAGTGGGGGAGAATATGACCAGGGAGCTGGGCCTCGAGTATAGCTACAACCGGAGCGAAGCCCGGAGCCCGAGCAGTGTGTTGAAAGGCGCAACGTTTCGCTTCCCGATGCCAGCCCGCAGTCTGACTGTGCCGGATTTTGTTGATACAGATAGCACCTTCAAGATCAAGCAGGTAGATCGTGAGCTCGGACTCGGAGTTAATATTGTTGGCATGGACATCAACCGCGGAGTCCTTGCCGCGCGATTGAGAGTGCTGGTGAACACTGGGGACGCAGAGATTAAATCGCAGCCTATGGCTGTTGCGCTAGAAAATACTAAAGCGATCATAGAAACAGTGGATGAAGTACCTTTTCAAGATGTGATATTCATGCCGAACAAGCCCGTGCCGCGGCTTGATGTCTCGTTTGAAAAGGTGGGCGTAAGACTGGAAGTGACTCCGACAATCGAAAATGAGAAGCTGCGTCTGGTGCGCCTAAATATCGAGAAGATCGAGGTAAGCAGTGTTACGAGCTTTATCACCATTCGCGGTGTCTCACGGCCGCTTTTTGCCAAGTCGGACGCCTCAACCGAAGTAGTAATACCAAGCGGAGAAACCCTGGTCATCGGTGGGCTAAAATCGCAGCGCGACCGCCGCGCCATCAGCGGCATTCCTTTTCTCCAGAAGATTCCGCTAATCGGCTTGCTTTTTCGCAATACAAAGGTCATCAAGGAACAAACCGACGTTCTCTTTTTTATCACACCGTACATCCTCGAGCCGGGCGAAAATCCTATTCTGCCTGTGGATTTTATCCATTATCCAGCAAATCCGTCCTGAGCATAGCAAGCTTCCCTCCACCTGTCAGCCCTTGATTCCTTAGCCAAAAATATCGCCAAAAAACTGTGGCAGGAAATCGCGCCGGAGCCAGTTGAGATAATGACAGCCGACGTGGATGTTCTTGTCCGGATCGAAAACCTGCTCATCGAAAAGCCATGTCTCTCCCAATCGTTGCATTGTATCATCCCAATCCTCACGGATGACTTGCATTAGGCCACGGGCATCTGCACGCGATACGCAACGTGGATTGAAATTTGATTCGACTTTGATAATCGCCCTCACCAGTTGCGGATCGAGGTTATAGCGCTGCGCATACTTCTCAATCAGATGATCGTATTCGCTCTGAGGAATTTCATTCTGCAGCCAGTGCAAGACCTTGGACACGTACGATATCGTCTCTTTGTAGCGCACCTTTCCATTGTACGACACTACAGCCCAGGGGCCGGCATTGTAACCCTGGAGAAGAAGTGAGATGGCCTTGACGTTCGCAGCCGTTGAAGGCGGCTGGTGGATTTGTTCGGCCACAACGCGTTGCGTCCTTTCAAAAAGCATTTGGTTGTCATAGAGAAAGTCGAGGCTGAATGGCTTCTCCCCAATGTCTTGACCCAACGCCGCGATTTCCTCATCAGTGAACTGCGCGCCAATCTCCGCTAGCCATTCCTCCGCGGCTGCATTGCTCGGATCGTAGGCCAGGACAATTGCAAACTCTTCAGCTGCCAGGCGGGTCTTCTTGTGTCGCAGAAGTTGCTCGCCAAGCAACAGATGAACCTGTGGAGCAGTGGGGTCTAACGAAAGACCCTGCTGGATCATCAGGTACCCATCGCGGTCGCGCAACTGGGCAAACGCCTGATGCGCAAGAAAATAGTACGCCTGGGCAGCACGTTGCTTCAGCCCCGGAGTGAACCACTCATGCGGATATTGAGCCAGGAGGCCGAGATACAAATCAGCAGCTCGACGATAGCTCCCTGACTCGAACGCCGCTTCAGCACGCGGCAGTTCCACTTCCTGATATATGGCCTGACGCACTTGCTTCAACCGTTCAATTACCACATCTTTCTGGGTCGTGACGGCAAGAGCCTTAAGGTAATAGTCTTTTGCCTCCTGGAACTGCCGCCTGTGAAACGCCTCATCACCAAGCCGGACTAGCGCTGTATCGTGCGGCTCTTTGACAACCGTTTTGATGCGCTCTTTTCGCAAAATGAAAATTGTGTTTTTTACCTGCACCTGGTACGCCTCTGCGTTCTCACTGAGAATAATGCCTTGGATTTTCTGGTTGTTGTGCAAGACGAGAACATCAGCGCCTACTGGTGGCGTGAGCATGAATGCGCACGCCGTGCACCAGATAATCTGTCGAATTCTTGCCACGAAAGAGTTCTGCCTTGTCATTGGTCGCTAGTCTCAATTAAATGGGAAAACGAACCCTACTTATGTTCTTCTGAACATGCCAGACCTTAAATATATTCCGCCCTGAAGTCAACTTTTTTGTCACTGAGAACATGAATCAGGAATGGTCACTTTAGCATGGCAGTTGACAGCTTCCCATTTTAAATGGTAAATTTTTCTTGTCTTGTCTAAATCAGGGTGAAATGATCCGGGCTTGACAAATCTGGAACAGCCGACCAAGATAGCATTAAGAGTTGTAATTAGACATTCAGGGATCGGGGAAAATGGACAAATGCATTAATCATCCGCTCAAAGTGGCGAAAGGACGCTGTAAGAGCTGCCACCGGCCACTTTGCGACGATTGTAAGCTCGTCACCAGCATAGGAATCTTCTGCAGCGAAGAATGCCATTTCAAGGCCAAGGAATTCATGGACCGCATGTCGCCGGATTTGCCACCACCGCGCCGCCGCAGCTTCATCAAAGGCAAAACCGTTAAGGGTGTCGTTACACTGGCGATTGTGCTCGCCATCCTGTATGCGGTTATGAATTTTATCTATGGGGCGACCAGCGTGGAAGAGATTATTGATATCTTTCGCGGCTATATTAACGCATTCTTCTAAAAGGGAAAGGATACGTTGTAGGAATGCCGTCCGAAGTTCGCGTCAGATTTGCACCCAGTCCTACCGGCGCGCTTCACGTTGGGGGAGCCCGTACAGCGCTCTTTAATTGGCTCTTTGCCAGAAAAGACCATGGTAAGTTCCTCTTACGGATCGAGGACACAGACGTAAAGCGATCCACCAGCGCCGCACTTGAACAGATTCTCGAATCGCTCCAGTGGTTGGGTCTTCAATGGGACGAAGGCCCATTCTTTCAATCCGAACGCAAAGCGCATTACGAGGAGGCAATTGGGCAGCTGCTGCATACGGGCAATGCCTATAAGTGTTTCTGCACTCCGGAGCGTCTTGATGAGCTTCGTGCGCGTGCGAAGGCCATGTCTGCACCGTTTACCTATGATCGCAAGTGCGCTACGCTCTCAGACGCTGAGGTACACAGGCGAGAGGCCCAGGGGGAGCGCTGCACCGTTCGATTTCGCGTCCCGCTGTCAGGTGAAACTATATTTGACGATGTCATATTCGGTCCGGTGCGGGTCGAAAACGAATTGATCGGCGACTTTGTAATTGCGCGCTCGGACGGTTTGCCAACGTATAATCTCTGTGCCGTTGTGGACGACCACCTGATGAACATTTCGCACGTCATCCGTGGCGAAGATCATTTGTCCAATACTTCCAAGCAGATCCTTCTTTACCATGCTTTGGGATATCCTGTGGCGAAGTTTGTACATCTACCGCTGATTCTGGGGCCTGATAAAGCACCATTAAGCAAACGGCATGGCGCGACTAATGTGCTCCAGCTGCGTGAAGAAGGCTTTTTGCCCGAGGCAGTTGTGAATTTCCTGGCGCTCCTTGGATGGGCGTATAATGGTGCCACGGAAATCTTTTCGCTGGACGAACTGATCAGCAAATTCTCCCTGGAGGCTGTGTCCAAGGCCGCAGCGGTCTTCGATGCAACCAAGCTCCTCTGGATGAACGGGCTCTACATGAGGTCGCTTCCCCAAAAGGTCGTTATTGATCGGGCCAGAGCATTTATGGCTAGTGTGGGATACGACGTCTCACAATACGATAGCAAATGGCTGGACGGAATCATTACGCTGGAAATTGAGCGGTCAAAGACCCTGAAGGAAATGGCAGCACATCTTGAGTTTTTTCTATCAGATCAGATTCGCTACGATGAGACTGCGGTAGCGAAATTCCTGTTGCGTGAAGAAAGTCTGGAGATTATTGGGCACGTGCGCAACCGGTTGGCTTCGCTTGAACAATTTGACACAAAAACGCTTGAGCACGCATTGCGCTCTCTTGCTGAGGAGCTCAACCTTAAGTTTGGCCAGGTAGTGCATCCGACGCGGGTTGCGCTGACAGGCAGCAGTGCTAGCCCCGGCATCTTTGATGTCATTACAAATCTGGGCCAATCCCGCGTGATTGCGCGCCTCGACAGCGCGCTTGAACTGATCCGGCAACGGCGACAAGCCTAAACCGCCAGAACGCCCTTGCGAGAGAAATCGGGGTAGGTTGTCTGTCTGGCCGACGTGCATTCCTATCATTGGCAGATTCTCTTATGACCAAGCACTACCAGCATCCTTGGCCTCGTGTGTTTGCCACCGTGCTCTTCCTGTTTGTTGCACAGGAGACATTGGCAGAAGTCACTACGGCGGGCGTGGCGAAGTTCAATGGTTATCGCGCCTTCAGGCACATGGAGAAACAATGCAGCTTCGGCCCGCGCATTGCTGGAACTGAAGGCCACCAGTTAGCCGCAGCCTATATCCGGGATGAGCTGCGCTCCCTCAACATTCCCGTGATTGTTCAGTCATTTGAACGCCACGTGGTTCTTCTTGGCGACACACGGAAATTCCAGAACATCATTGGCACGCTCTGGCCGGACAAGAAGCGGAAAGTGATGCTCAGCGCGCATTGGGACACGCGCTCTGTGGCCGATCGCGATCCCGACTCAGCCCTGCGCTCACAGCCCATCGTGGGAGCAAACGATGGGGCTTCGGGCGTTGCTGTGTTGCTGGAATTGGCCCGGGTGCTACGTCACGAGCACCTTGATGCAGGGATTATCTTTACCTTCTTTGATGCCGAGGATCTTGGTTCGGCTAGCCGCCTGGAGGAGTATTGCCTGGGCTCGCGTTTCCTGGCAACGCACTTACCCGAATCGTTGCAGTTCGAGTGGGGCATCAACATTGATATGGTGGGCGATGCTGATCTCCTCTTCCATAAAGAAGGGTACTCATACCGGATGGCGCGGTCGCTGGTTGACGAGTTCTGGCGAATCGGGTCAGAATATTACCCATCACATTTTAGTGACCGCATTCTCAGCCCAATTCTTGACGATCACTACCCATTTCTGAAACGCGGGTATCAGTATATCAACATCATAGACTTCTCCTATCCATATTGGCACACGCATCAGGACACTTTGGATAAATGTTCACCAGAGAGTCTGGAAGTGATTGGAAACACAGTGCTTAAGTTCATAAAATTCAAGCTGCAATTTAATAAAAAAAAGACTTGAATTTAGGAATGTGCTACGGTTAAATGGCTCTGCCTTTTTTGTCTGCGGAAAAATTCGTGCGCCCAAATAATGCGTCTTTTTCTGCGCTTATGGAATACCCAATTCCCTCGATTTGCTTATTTTACCAAAGGGTACTCACCATGGAAACTATTGGTTCCGAACTCTGGGAAAGAACGCTTGACCGACTCAGGGCCACCATAGACGAGGAGAGTTTCACGACGTGGCTCAGTCCAACGACTTTTCATTCGTTTGACAACAATATGCTGACAATTAATGTGCCAAGCACTTTCTACAGGAAGTGGCTACTGTCAAACTACCTGGACAAGATCAAAAATGTCGTGCAGGAACTAACTGCCGGGCGAGACATACATATTGCCTTTGTTCCTTCAGTCACGGTACCGGAGGAAGCCGGGGAGGAAACCGGGGGGCCATCCATCTCGTCTGCCACGCGGCAGGTCAATGTGCCGGAGAGGGAATTACGGGCATCACGGCTGAATCGCAAATATACGTTTGAGAACTTCGTGGTAGCAGAGAGCAATCGCTTTGCCCATGCAGCTGCCATGGCAGTTGCCGATCCCCAATCCAAGGCCTATAATCCCCTGTTTATCTACGGGGGAGTGGGGCTTGGGAAAACCCATCTGATGCAGGCGATTGGCCATCAACTCCTGACCAATAACGGCCGGCTGCGGGTACGCTACGTGACTTCGGAACAATTTATGAATGCCTTTATTGATGCAATTACACAGAACAAGCAAATTGAATTCCGTAATCACTATCGCAATATTGATC
>CAZVVA010000086.1:0-15190 GCA_964630455.1 uncultured Candidatus Sumerlaeota bacterium | reverse complement strand
TGCGAAAGGATAAGAAGGTACGATTAGATAAGGTGCGATTTGTACTGCCGGAACAGATAGGAAAGGTCGTGATTCGCGATGATGTCAGCAACGAGATTATCCGGGAAGTGATCGAAAAAATGCAGGAGGAAGGTGATGAAAAAGATACTAGTAGTTAATGGGCCAAATCTGAATCTACTGGGGGAGCGCGAGCAGGCGATCTATGGGAAGGAGAGCCTGGACGAGATTGAGCAGAAACTGGTGTCAATGGGGCGGGAGGCACAGATTGAGGTTGAGTTTTTCCAAAACAATCACGAAGGTGACATTGTAGATCAACTGCAGAAGGCCAAGGGGCGATTTGACTGTATCGTAATCAATCCCGCGGCATTCACGCATACAAGCATTGCCATACGGGACACATTGGCGGCCATTGGAGTTCCGACCATTGAGGTACACATGTCAAATATTTATGCACGCGAGGAATTCCGCCGACATTCGTTTGTTGCTCCAGTAGTACGAGGGCAGATCTCCGGGTTTGGTGCGTACAGTTATGTCCTGGCGTTTCTGGCGGCAAAGGCTATACTGGCAGGAGAACAATAGCCTGTCGAGACGAGTCGGACGGCTTTCGTGTGCAATGGGTGCAGCGTTGTCTCGAGCGGGGGCAGATGCCTCCTGTCTGGGAACCGGCAAATGGGTGGAGCAATGGCCTCCACCCTTATTCTTTATCTTTCAGAGCAGAAACTGGCTCCTACGTAGGAATACTGGTATGGGGCATAATGGTACGGTTGGATCATGTGATCCGTTAGTCAGTAGTCCGTTGGGGAATAGAATATATGGAAGATGCGGGCGAGCGAACCTTGGCTGCTCCTCTGGCAAGCCTCTTACAGATCTGCTCCAGAACGAACAGATGGGAGTCATGATACAGTGAATAGCAAAGAACGCGTGAGACGGGCTGTTACGTTCACAGAACCGGATCGGATTCCCATAGACATCTGGCTGCTGCCCGCTGCGATGCAGCGCTACGGCCAGGAGTTGCAGCGGTTGCTTGATGCGTGTCCGAAGGATTTCGCAGGGGATGGGTTTGTTTCACCCTGGCCAGAAGAGCAGCTGTACGAGCCGGGGAAGGTGACTGATCCGTGGGGCAGCGTGTGGATGAACACTATTCCGGGGATGATGGGACAGGTTCAGTACTTTCCGCTGAATGATTGGAGTAATCTAAAACACTACAAGCCTCCCTATCACCTCTTAGGCATGGGGTTTGACCAGGTGGATGAGACGATACGGCGTAACGGAGACAAATTTATTCTCGCAAACGGAGGGTCGCTGTTTCACCGTATGTGCTGGCTGTGTGACCCGCAGTATCTTTATGTTGATCTTCTGGAGGAGAAGCAGGAAGTATTTGTGCTGCGGGACATGATTATGGATTACTTGCTCAAGCATCTGAACTTTGTGTTGCAATATGACTGTGATGGTGTGGTCTTTTCGGACGACTGGGGAACACAGAGGCAGCTGGTGATCTCCCCACCTCTTTGGCGCAAGATTTTCCTGCCGTGCTATAAAGCGTTGTTTGACCGGGTGCGTGACGCAGGACGTCTGATCTTTTTTCATAGCGACGGGTACATGCTTGATATCATCGGCGATCTGATTGATCTCGGAGTGAATGCGCTGAATTGTCAGGTGGTCTGTATGGGCACACGAGTGCTGGGAGAACGGTTCAGAAGGAAGGTATGCTTCTGGGGTGAGCTGGATCGGCAGCAGCTGCTGCCGCGAGGTGATCCTGAGGCGATCAGGGCAGCCATTCGCGAGTCGGTGGAGTGCTTCAGCGCGGCAGCGGGCGGCCACATTTTTCAGGCTGAAGTGAACGCTGACGTCCCTCTTGTAAATATTCAGGCCATGCTCGAGGGATGGCAGGAGATGGCCGACGTGCATCAGCAACCATCGTGAGGGAGAGATTCCTCGTTGAGTAGGGGCGTTAGATTTGACGCCCTTACCAGTGCAGGTGTTGTACAACCCGGCATTCTGGATCTACAAAGGGCAGTAGTATCCCGGGGGCTATCGCGGATCATGAATAGCAAAGAAGCATTGAAATCGGGGCGAGGGCCGAGCAGATTGCAGGCGGGATGGCTGGCGATCATTGCAGATGCAATTGTATTTCTGGGCTATTTCGCGAGTCTCAGTTTGCTCATTCTCAGCCCGGCGAGCGGCTCTCATGAGCGTGTGGTGATGGTTCACCTTGTCATGAACGCGTTGCTTTTGCTGGTGGGGGTGAGGGTGTTACGCGAACGGGGCGAGCAGAGGCGAGTGTGTGCAATTGATGTGCTGATGATTTTCTTTGTTCTTAGTGCGGCGTTGAATGTGGTGGTAGCCGAAGTGAAACACGCGGCTCTGATGCGTATTCCACTGTATGTGGATTACGCCATTGCTTATTGGATAGGCTCGGTTGTGTTTTCCCGGCGGGCCGGCGCCTTCTACGCGTTGATAGTCGGGTATAGCCTGTTGATTGGGGTTGTGTTTCTTGCGACTTCCGGATCTGGAGTAGTGCTACCTGTCTCGTTACATATGCTTGGAATAGTAGGTGCGTTTTCTCTTGTCGGATTTCTGCTTGCCATTTGTGTACGGCCCTCAGCTGCGTGGTCACGCTTGGTCACGTGGTTGCTTCTTGCCGGGGTGATAGGAATCGGGCTGGTGGATTATGCCACGACGTCAGGAGAGGTCTGGCAACACGGGACACAATTGGCCCAGAAACAGGCGTATTATAGCAGCTCTGTGGCAAGGGGCATGTTTCATGCCTCGCCGATTCTCGGATATGGAATCGGCAATTTCGAGCTTGTTGGCCAACGTTACAGCCCGGTTCCGACATCAGGCGGATTACATTTACGCAATAGCCATCTTCTGGAGCTCATTGAGATGGGAGTGGTGGGGCTCATTGTGAAGTGGCTGGTGGTGATTTCGCTGCTGGTCTGGGCGTATCTGCGGCGTGTTCCTCGCAAGTGGTGGGAAGATGCGGTGTATTACCGGCTATCGTTTAGTGTAATCTGTGTTATGCTGGTAGATGCGTTCTGGTTTCCTACGCTTGCGGATGGTGCTTGCGGACTGCTATTCTGGGGAGTTGCTGGCGTGTTGGTGGGGAAATGCCTCGGGCTCAGACAAATTATGCCATCGGACGAAGCCGGTACAGCTCGTACATCGGAGGAGGGGGACCGCACTGTTCAGGCCCGAGAAAGTGGTGAGGAGCGGGAGGTGTCGAGCCGTGATCGAGAGATGTTCACTCGCAGCATGCTTCCGCGCTTTGGTAGACGGCCTGTCCGGCGCTTATCCAGCGTGCGCAAATGGGCGAATATTTGCTTACTGGTTTGCGCAGTGGTGGTTCTTAGCATTGTAGAATCGCTACCGGTTGTTGCGAATCGGCTCGCCAGGCTGAACCGAGGTGAAGCATTATGGAGTGAGAATTACGGGAAGCGCCTCGCTTTTGCCGCTTATCTGATGCCGTATGATCCGACGTATCAAATGAAACTGGCTATTCATTATCACGCACTGATTGAGCATACGGGCGAAGCCGCGGTCTACATCCCGTGGATTGCCCATGCCTATGAGCGGGCTGCGGAGCTAAACCCGTATGAGGAAGAGCCCGCAGTGCAGCTCGCACGGTTTTTCCATGTAACAGGGGATTATCTTTCGACAATCCACAGTCTGGAGGGTAGCCTTGTGTACCTGCCAATGTCGCCAGAGCTGCATGCCTGGCTAATACGTGCCTACATTGAGGCGGGTCATTATGAGAGGGCGCTGGAAGGGTTGCAGCAATTGAGTGTATTAATCCCTGCTAATGCATCTGTTCACGCGAAAATGGAAGCGCTGTATGAGAAGCTTGGAGAGTATCGCGCAGCGCTACGCCAGGCATACTATGTACTTCAGAAAAATCCAGCTGACGTTGAGATGTGGGATAAAATCCGGTATCTTAAACTTCGGGTGGCGTATTAAGAGCCCAAATGAATGTTTTGAACATTTCCGGGACTTAGATATCTCGGAATCTTACATAAGGAGGTGGCACGGGCATCACGCCACAGGCGCATTTTCAACCTGCCCGTGTAGGCGAAGAGAGAAGGACATAGGATGCAAGTTTTCTTGTTAGGAGCTCTAAGTTACTGTGCGCTTTCCTCGAGTGCGTGGCCTCAGAGAACGGCTTCAACGCGTTCAACTTCTGGGACCGATTCCTTGAGTTTTCGTTCCACGCCCATGCGTAGGGTCATCTGAGCGCCCGGGCACCCTGCGCAGGCGCCTTTCAGGCGCACATGCACGACCTTGTTTTCAATTTTCACCAACTCGATATCTCCCCCATCGGCCTGGAGAAAAGGCCGAATCTCCTCGATAGCCTGTCGAACTTTTTCTTCCATTGGTTGGTCTCCCTTGATTTGATCCGAATTAGACTTGCCTTAGATATGCTTATGATACCGTTGAGGGCAGGGCATCTGAGCCATTCTGTATTCCGGAAGGTTTGGTGTTTTGGAGTGGCCCGTGTCGTGATGCATGTTTCACGGCCGTAATGCTTTTTGAAATAGAACACCCGTACCTTGGCCGGAAAAATTTCGCTTTTCCAAATCTCCCCACGGCATCTTTCTTTATTTTCCAAGCGAAACCCGAAAAGACAAGAGCTTTTTAACTATCTCTGCCACTTTTTTTGGCTTTTACAATTTCCAATTTCAGCACTACCAGCCCTTTATCCCAGTCTGCTACTAATATATAGGGAAGTTTGACGGCGATGCCGGTGGCATTTCCAGGGGTATCGTAATGAGCGAGCAGCGTGGGGGAGGTTGGGACTTCAACATCATAGAGATCAAGCCCTTCTTCGTCGCGGGTCATCAATAAGAGGTTTTGAAGCAGGTAGATGTCTCTGATTGAGCCGGAGTGTAGGGGAATTTTCGCCACAGGTTTTGGATGAAGAGGATCGCTAACCTCAATGATTACAATGCCATGGCGCCTGTTGCAAACAAAGGCAAGCGAGTCGCTGATCCTCACGGTATCACAGAAGCCGCCGACAGAGAAAGATTTCAGCAATTTGGGCTGAATCGGATCGGTTAGATCGAGGATTTTGAATGCATCGTCGTAGGAATCTGCCAGGTAGGCGTAGTGGCCTGAGATCTCGGCCATTTTCGTGTAGTTAACGTCACTAAATCGCCCGATTTCCTGGAGCCGGTTGCGCTTGACTTCTTTGATAATGGCCATGCCTTCTCCGCCGCAGCATGCGTAGATCAGATCGTCGTGCAGCACAAGCGAGGTTGTGACACCGGGAACCTGAAGCGAGGCTGTTCGTCTAGGATCAGCAGGCTTGCTGATGTCAAAGACCTGGATACCGTAGAAGCGATCAGCAACATACAAGCGATTTCCCTTTGCCACAAGCGACAGGGGATAGACGCCAGTGGCAACATGGCGGAGGAGCTCAATCTGCTCAATATCGGAGATATCCAAGACAGCCATGCCACTCATGTTCAGCGCCACAAAGGCGTGGTTGCCCTGAATGGCAATGTGGCGAGCCGTTCCTGGCAGAGGGAAGGTTGTAACATGAAGCAGCTGGTACTCCGGTTTGGGCCGTGATGTTGGATGTGCCTTGGGGTAAGGGAGCAACGTTGCGTCAGGCCACGCTTCAAGTCGGAGGCAGGCCCAGAGTGTGAACAGGCCAACTGCCAACAAGAGTTGAGGAAGACACCTGGAGATTTTTCTGAGGCTCTGAGGCAGCATCCTGAAAAATACTGTTAGCACGGCTCTTAGGTATTGACAATATAAAATGAAGATATTAAGGAGAGTTAGCTTTTCGTGCCTGTGGGATTGAGCTCCATTATACTGGATTTTGCATGTGAGGTGTACTTATGGCTGCCAGACAAGGCCAGCGGCGAAAGCATCACAAGGCTATCGTATGGGGTCAGGTGATCCTGAGCTGGCTAATTCCAGGTAGTGGCTTTGTGCTGCGTAAGCACTATGCACGAGGAGTCGTTATGTTTTTGCTGATAAACGTAACGTTTATGATCGGAGTGCTGCTGCATGGAGCGGTTGTGTGGCCGATCTGGAATCGGCACATCGAAGGCTTTAATATTGTGAATAACCTGACCTTCATGGTTCAGCTTGGGAACGGGCTTTTGAGTTTGCTCAGCCTGGTGGGTCACTCGCTTACGCCGAACGGGGTACTTACTGGCCAAGAGTGGCACGCGTATTTTGTCTTGGCGTCTTTTTACTTGCTCGTATCTGGGGGTATGAATTACTTTGTCGTTTGTCATTTCTATGACCGGTTTTCCGAGGCACGCAGAGGCAAGAAACCGTCCAAATCCGTCCGGGAGTAAGAGATGTCGCTTGGTATAGTAAACATCCTGTCATTATTATACTTATCTATGGTCGTGGCGCTGGTTTTCAGTATCAATGATCACGACGAGATTCGACCAATTGTCCGGGCAACGTTGCGGCGCTGGGGAAAACTCGTGGGGGTACTGATCGTCATTGGGATACTTGTTTATTTGCTGAGCAACTTGTAGGATAGCAGAAAAGCGTACTACTTATGACGACGCCAGGTGCGAGAAATTGTGAAGTAAGGCTAAAGAATCTTCTTGACATCGAGAAAGCACAAGGGTAGAAGTTCATTATAAATAGAATCGGCATATGCTTAACGTAGATAGGAAGCAAATTTCAAAGAGAAAGGAGGGATAAGTATGAAGAAAATGAGAGGGTTTACTCTCATTGAGCTCCTCATCGTCGTGGCGATCATTGCGATTTTGGCAGCTATCGCAATACCGAACTTCCTAGACGCCCAGATTAGGTCAAAAGTATCGCGGGTCAGGACGGATCAGCGCTCGGTAGCAACAGGATTGGAAGCCTATTTCGTTGATAATAACCAATATGTGGCCTTTGCAGTGGGTAACGAGGGCGCCAATGCTTTTGCGATACCGGCTCCAGGGACTGGTTCCACGGAAGTTGGCGCTACTTTGATTTATACCTTCCGGACCTGGTCAGCAGCAAGTAATTTTCACTTTACCCTCACCACACCGCTCGCGTACATGACCACCTACATTCGCGATCCTTTTGCGGATACGAGAGGTGCAAGCTTTGGCTACTATAGCGATCTCAATGGTTGGATTCTCACTAGCTTTGGTCCGGACACAGACGAGAACGATACAAATGCTCCGGGCGACCTTCGGATGACAAATAACGAACCCGAGGTGGAGACTGTTTACCAAAGCGTCTTTTCACAACCATCATTGACGCTGCTGTGCGGGGTCAGTGATACTCAGCCGAATGAAGCGTTTTCGTATGATCCAACTAATGGGACCATCAGCCCGGGCGATCTTTATCGGGTGAAGCAGTAAGTGTAGCAGCTGTTGGTGTTATAGAGGATTGATTTTTTCTACCAGGCAGACTGAGCGAATCAGTCTGTCTGTTTTTTTTATCTATTCCTACCTTCCACGCGTAATTCACACACCACCTTTAACGTATTCATCAACGCCTAGTTCAATCCGGTGTTGGAACGTTTTTTTTCTCCGCCAGGCTTCAAGGCAAGATTATGCGTGTGCTTCATTGGGAATTCGCAACATGGGAGATTGTTTATCCCGAGGGTGAGACCAAAAGGTACGCGCTGCATGGGTCTGTGCGGCTGAGCGCACGGACTCGATGAATAGTGACGAAGAAAATGGGATCAGCGCTACTTATTATACTCAGCCAGCACTTTCCTCAGATCGTTCCATACGTTCTGGCGATTTGCGGGGTGGTAGAGGAGACTGGCGGGATGATACGTAGGAATCAGTGGAATATGGTGATACAAATAGCGATTGCCCCTGAGTCTGGATATGGGAGCCGAGGTGCGCAGTAGTGTTTGGGCGGCATATCTCCCAAGGGTGCAGATGACCCGTGGTTTAAGAATGTCGAGCTGCTGAACCAGGTAGTCTTCGCAGGCTGCGACTTCGTCGGGTTGCGGATCCCGATTATTCGGTGGACGACACTTTATGACGTTGCAGATGAAGACGTCGCGTCGGCTCAAGCCCATCTGCTCGATGAACTGAGTCAGAAGATTGCCTGCGGCACCTACAAATGGTCGTCCTTGCAGGTCTTCGTTCTCGCCCGGAGCTTCCCCGACGAATACCATCCCGGTGTTCGGATTCCCTTCACCAAAGACCACATGGGTGCGCGTTTTCGCCAGTCTGCACTTCACGCAGCGTTCCACCTGTGCACGCAGCTGTTCAAGTCGTCTGCGTTTCAGTTCTGGAGATGGAGAGTCAGGCACGCCAACAAAATGCGACCCAGTGGCTTTCAGAAATGTGAGATAGTTCTTAAGATCTCGAACGATTTTGCTGGGCGATGATGAGGATGAACTTTTCATGATGTTGCAGACCATAGGAGCGGTAGGCACTAAAATCCACCAATAATTCTGGAACGATCGTCACCTGCATACCCCCCACCGACAATGCGTTTAAATCCCGGCACGTCCTCGGCATATAGCATTCCGGTTTCCAGGGTCATGAGCTTTTTGTTGTGCAGATCGACTAATGATTGATCAAATGTTTGCATTCCCTCGCCGCGGTTTTTGATCACCTGCACCATATCATCAATTCGATCTTCGCGCATGAGCTTTCGGACTATGTCGTTGACGATCATGATTTCTGCGCAAGGGACTCGGCCTTGATTATCCGTGGCAGGGACAAGCCGCTGGGAGATTACGGCCTTCAGCGCGATGCCAAGGTCGGAGCGCAGGAGGTGCTGCTCATTGGTCGGGAAGTAATTAATGATGCGGTTTACAGTCTGAACCGCGTTAATGGTGTGCAGGGTGCTAATAACGAGATGGCCAGTCATGGCAGCGCGGATGGCAATAGTAATAGTCTCGCGGTCGCGCATTTCGCCGATGAGAATGACGTCTGGATCCTGGCGGAGTGTGTGGCGCAGGCTTTGATCGAACGAGCGGGCATCAATGCCGATCTCTCGCTGCTCGATCAAGCTCATCTTGTCTTTGTGGAGAAATTCAATCGGGTCTTCGATGGTAATAATGTGTTCTTTACGGGTAGAGTTGATATAATCCACAATTGCAGCCATTGTGGTTGACTTGCCTGTGCCGGTCGGGCCGGTAATAAGGATCATGCCACGACGGTATTCTGATATTTTACCAAGAACTGGTGGGAGATTGAGATCGTCAAAGCTCAAATGTTCGTACTGAAGACGTCGCAATGAGAGACTGAGGGCGCCTCGTTGATAGAAGGCGTTTGAGCGAAATCGGGTTGTGGAGTCGATACTGAAAGCGAAGTCAACGGAACCATCGCGCTTGAGGAATTCTTGGAGCTTGTTCGGGACGATTTTTTCCACAATGGCGGCCACTTCTTCCTTGGTGAGGGGTGGGTGCTTGATCGACACTAGCTCCCCGTTCACCCGGTAAATCGGGACCGCACCGGTTTTAAGGTGGATGTCAGAGGCATTCATTGGCTCCATTTGTTTAAGTAGCTCGCTAAAATTAGCGCCCATAAATCATCACCTCTATTTCTGGCTCCCGAATCAGGATTTCCGTTTTTGCTTTTTCTTGGCCGGAGGGCGTAATAGTAATGCTAGTTTATCCAGGACGTGCGAGGCAACCTCTATTTTCATCATGCGAGGAAGCGCCTGGGTTGTGCCCTGTTTGCCAATAAGTGTTACCTTGTTGTAGTTAGACTGGAAGCCCGAGTCTGCCTGGCCAACGACGTTGGCGACGATCATATCAAAGCCTTTGGTGGCCACTTTCTGTTTTGCCTGGCGCACGAGATCGCGAGTTTCTGCAGCGAAGCCGACGACAATCTGATGTGGCGATTTCTTCTTGCAAACGGCGGCAGCGATATCAGGATTTGGGACAAGCACGGTGTGCAGGGAGGCTGAGGATTTTTTTTGCTTGTGCAGCTCCTGACTTGATGGGCGGTAGTCTGAGACCGCTGCAGCAAGGATGATGGCATCTGCTGTTTTGAGGTGTTTCATGACGGCCTGATGCATCTCGCGAGCAGTAATTACCCGGTGTACCATGATCCCTGGAGGATCGGGAAGGCTTGTGGGCCCTGAGATGAGGCTTACCTGAGCGCCACGGCGTGCTGCCTCCTCAGCGAGCGCATAGCCCATTTTGCCTGATGAAGGATTAGAGAGATAGCGCACGGGATCGAAGTATTCATGTGTTGGCCCTGCAGTGACCAGGATGCGATGTTCTGCCAGCGCAGTGCGTTGGCTGAAATATGAGGAGATGATTTCGAGAATTCTCTCTGGCTCCTCCAGGCGGCCGATGCCTTTTTCTCCACTGGCCAGGAAGCCGGTTTGCGGTGGAATCTGGCGAACACCGCGCTCTGCCAGCTGGCGCAGGTTCTTCTGCACAATGGGATGCGTGTACATGGTGCTGTTCATCGCGGGTGCAATGAAGCTGGGCCCCTGAAAGGAGAGGAACAGAGTAGATAAGGGGTCGTCGGCAATCCCTTGGGCAAACTTGCCAATAATATTTGCTGTGGCAGGAGCAACCAGGAGTAGGTCACCCCACTTGGCGAGGGCGATGTGTTCCATCTCCCATCCATGTTCGCGGCTGAAGAGATCAGTATAGACCGGATGTCTGGAGATGGATTCAAATGTGATTGGTGCCACGAGTTTCGTTGCAGCATGGGTCATGACCGCTCTGACGTCTGCGCCCTGTTTGCGAAACAGGCTGCACAGGTCAAGGGCCTTATAGATGGCAATACTCCCTGAAACACCGAGGATGATGTGTTTCTCTTTAAGCATCGGTAGTGTGGCTTTCGTGTTTTGTTTTCCATGTCTTAATTTCATTTGCCTTTTCCCCTAACCGACCAACCGACCAACCGTCAGGAGACCTCATTTTCAGGCCGCTTGGTGATGCTGTTGCCAACGGCGACTGTGAGTCGCGAGGTGCGGGCGCGCTCGGCGCGAATGATGGCTTTCGCTGTCTCGATGGTGTCATCGAGAACATCATTTACGATTACATAATCGTACTTGCCTGTATGTTCTATCTCTTTGCGACCATTGGACAGGCGTACCTGAATTATCTCTTCGCTATCGAGTTTTCGTTCGCGTAGCCGCTTTTCCAGCTCCGCGAGGCTTGGGGGTAGTAAGAATATAATCACCGCATCAGGTGACAGGAGCTTCACGTTTAGAGCACCCTGAACGTCCAGGTCCAGCAGGACATCTCTACCTTTACTGAGTTTTTCCGCGATGAGATCTTTCCGGGTGCCGTAAAGGTAATCGTGTACACGTGCCCATTCGTAGAATTGGCCCTCTTTGATCATTCGCTTGAATTCCTCTTCAGCGACGAACCAGTAGGACTGGCCATGCACTTCGCGTGGGCGTGGAGGACGGGTGGTGACCGATACGGAGTAATCCAGCGTGTCGTCTGAGGAGAGCAGGGCGCGCAGTATGGTTGATTTCCCGCCACCAGATGGGGCAGAGACAACGAATAAAATACCATGACGACTCAGAGTAATGGTCATGATGTCTCCGTCTGATTTTCCACGAATATTGGTATCATCCCTTGCGGTCTTAAAGACTGCCACAGAGGCACGGAGAACATCAAAGAGGGAGAAATTGTGAAATTAAAATTGCAAATATCAAATTTTAAATTTTCATTTTCCAATTTGCAATTCACAATTCAATGCTTTTATGAGCCTTAGGCTCACCGTGTCTCGGTGGCTCTATCATAGGTAGATAGCCTGTGAAATTACACCACTCAGGGTTTTTATTCCAGATTCTGTAATTGCTCGCGGATTTTCTCAATCTCGTTTTTCATGGTCAATACCAATGGTGCTACCGTCGTGTCGCGTGCCTTGGCCCCGATCGTGTTGGCCTCGCGTAGTAGCTCCTGGGAGAGGAATTCGAGCCGCTTTCCTATGGGCTCCCGGCTTTTGGACTGCAGCAGCTTGCGCATCGCGTCTAGGTGCGATTTGAGGCGGACCAACTCTTCTGTAATATCGGATTTATCGGCAAAGAGCAGGACTTCGGCCTCCAGGCGCTCAGACATGAGGGCTGCGCCTGAGGGTGGGATGATCTTTGCCAGGCGGTCGGTCAGATGCTGGCGGTATTTCTTGATGATTTCATTTTTTCGAGCCCACAGGGTTTTTTGTGTCTGTTCCAACAGGCGTACCCTATGGCTAATATCCCCGGCCAGTGCTTTGCCCTCGGCTTTGCGCATGGCTTGTAGCTGACGCAGTGCTTTGCGGGCCGCGGTTTTAATGGTCGGCCAGAGACGTTCCTTGTCAATGTGCGGTGTCGCGTGGGTGACGCTGCCCGGCAATTGCAGGAGTGATGCAAGCGGAATTTCCTGCCTGATTTTTAGTCGTTTCTTCAGGGCGGCTAGTTGACGGTATAGCGACTGAATAGCATCGGTATTGATCTGGACGGAGGCGAGGATGCTTGAGCGCTGCTCCCAGCCAATCCAGACGTCCACTTTGCCTCGACGAATCTCAGCCTTGAGATAGTCACGCAGCCGGGGCTCGACAAAGTTGAGCGCACCGGGTACGCGAAAGTTAAAGTCAAGATAACGGCTGTTATGGGTTTTAATTTCAACCGTTACCTGGCCGAGCTGGTGTTTGAGAGTGGCCGATCCAAAACCTGTCATGCTGCAGATCACTGTGAATCACCTCAGTGTAAGAATTATTTTGTAGGGGCGTTTAACTAAACGCCCACCGAATGAATGTGTCTTGAATTACCAGGTCTGTCTGGGGCGTTCAATTGAACGCCCCTACAATCCGTATCATGGCAAGATGAATTTAACGCCCCTGCTGAAAGATATCTTTCCAATATAGACCATGCTCAAGGTTAAAATTCTTTGATGATGGGTTTTCTCTATCCAGCTCCCAGTTTATGGGATTGTTCTGAATGTATTCCCTAATTCGGGACAATTCCTTCTCGTTACGAATAATGTGTTCGTAATAATTACGCTGCCATCTAAAATGTCCAAAACCATTATGCCTGCACCAGTTGGTCAATGTTGCCTTATACGTGCGAATTATTACAGATAAGGTGTTCTTCCTTGGGGATATTCTCACATGATGTGTAGGGGCGTTTAAATAAACGCCCCTCGAACTGTGTGTTGGATTACCGGCTGATCTATCGGGGGCGTTCAATTGAACGCCCCTACAATTGGTATCTTGGTCACTAATCATTATTATTCCATGTACATGGTTCGGCATGACGATAAATTCATCCAATTGGGTATTACCATGGTGCGCTGATATCTCCTGCCAAAACTTGTCTGCTTTCTTTCCTATTGTAGACAAGATAACGATACCTTCTTTTACATGGCCAAGACTGCAGAAGCTATTGTATGTACAAATTGTTACAAAATATGCACCTGCCAAGGAATAATCATACCCTTTCAGCCGAATAACCTTTCTACTTTTCATATCGCCTCAATAGCTGAAAGAGATCATTTTGGCCAGAGGGATTGCTTGCTAAGTCATTGGCATATTTTGACGAAACACGACACTTCAACTTCTATAAGTACCGACCCCTAGAATATGCGCTCTCGAATGCAATTGCTCCAGCATGGTGACACATACCATAAACGATGTTCTTTTAAAAAGTAAAGGGGAATATCTCGTTCCTATTTGCTTTTTGTAGGGGCGTTTAATTAAACGCCCGTGAATAGGTCCGTCTTGAATTACCAGGTGTGTCTGGGGCGTTCAGTAGAACGCCCCTACAATTCACCGTCTGTGATATATGCTCTGTAGGGGCGTTTTAATAAACGCCCCCTGAATAGCTGCGTCATGAATTAAGCACGTCTGTCTGGGGCGTTCAATTGAACGCCCCTACGTTTGGCTTCGCGGAGCTTGTCCCACCATAATTCTTTTATCAGGATGCGCAGGATGCACGCCACGGGAACCGCCACGATCATCCCGCCCAGTCCGAAGTAACTGCCAACCATCAGGGCAAGCATCACGGCCAGTGGATGTAGCTCGCTGTTTTTGCCCACAATATGGGGCTGGAAAATCATACCATCAATGGCCTGGATCAGCGCAAACAGCCCGATTACTTCTGCTGAACCTACCAGCTTATCCGCAATAGTGGGGAAACCGCTGGACGCGAGCACCCAGATGAGCGATGGAACTGCACCAAGCAGGGGTCCGAGATAGGGAATGATGTTGCCTATGCCTGCAACTACACCGATGAGAATGGCGTATTTCTTCAGGCCGAGGAGCAACAGGCCGATCGTTGTCAGCAGTCCTACAAGGCAGCAGATAATCAACTGACCCCGCAGAAATCCACCAACTGCCTCATCCATCCTGGTGAGAATACCGAAGATCCGTTGTTCGTGCTGCGCCGGGATCACGGTTGACACCAGACCTTTGATCTTATGGAAATCCAGCAGGAAGTAGAAATTGATGATGATCACAAAAATCACGAATGAGGCGAAGGAGAAGAGGAATCCGAATCCAGCGGCTACTCTTTTAGCTACTGCGCCTGCAACAGAGACTCCCTCTGCGGCTGCGCCACGCAGTCCCGGAAGCATGGCGCCGAGAACGCTGCGAAGATCAGTTCCCAGGGATTCTAATGTGTCTGTGATCTTCTCCATCTGCGGTTCGCTCAGTGTGATATCGTACCTTTTCATGAGCGTGTTGAGCTGAGCCGGGATGACTTCGCTGAGGCGCTTAAAGAGTTCGCTGATCTGATGGTAAAGATTGGGTAGTAAGAAGAGCATGAACACGGCGATCAAAAGCAGAATGATGACGTAGAAAGTGACAAGACCCAGGATGCGCGATAGCTTGAGCCGCTGCTGAACGAACGTCACAATGGGATTAAAAATGTACGCAATAATCAAAGCGACGCAGAACGGTACCAGGACATTGGCAATCATGCGCAAAACAGGGCTGAGCTGCACCAGTGCATACACTGCAACGGCGATGATAATCATGTATCCGATCACGAGCAGCGTTTTCTTGAGCTTTGTATCAAGGTCAGGTGTGCTTCCCATAGGCTTGTCCTCCATTATGAAGCGGACGAGTGAGGGGTCTGTGGTGCGTCTCCTGACGCTTCTTCGCCATCAGTGTGAACAGAGACAGTCTGGCAAAGTCTGCGACAGAGCGCAATTCTTTTCTGCACGGAGGGATGGCTGTAGAAGAAGGGGGTGAGGATTGGCGTCCGCCAGGTTCAGCGCTGCAAGGCGTTCCATGGCCGAGAGGAAGGCGAGACGTCTTCACGATCATTGTAGGGGGTTTGATTAATCAAACCCCCTCTCATC
>CAZVVA010000085.1:0-15206 GCA_964630455.1 uncultured Candidatus Sumerlaeota bacterium | reverse complement strand
GCTTCCATGAGCTATGGAACGCGCGGGGCCACGCTCTACTGCATCCAGGATACTGCTGCAGCGATTCAGAACATCCTGCTCTTAGCCCACGCGATTGGGCTGAGCAGCTGCTGGGTAGGGGCCTTTGAAGAATCGGAGGCCGCTGCAGCACTAGATTGTCCTCGTGGCCAACGGCCCATTGCCATCATTCCGATCGGTTATCCCGCCGAGCAGGCTTCTGCGCCGCGTCGAAAGGCGCTCAAGCACGTCGTCATTAGACGATAACCCAGAGCGGCCTCCCATACCCAAGTTACCGGAGGAGACGGGCAGTCAGGGAAGATATGGTAACGGATTTACAGCAACGGAGTCTTTGCGGATTTCAAAGTGGAGATGAGGAATCTCCGACCGGCTGGCACGCCCGACAAGGGCGATGACGTCGCCTTTCTTAACCCGCTGATTGATTTTCTTGGCCAAGTTTTTCCGATTATTAGCATAGAGGCTGGCGAAACCGTCACCGTGATCTATAATAATCAAATTGCCATAGCCGGGGATTATGTCGCCGCTATAAATGACCTGCCCATTGCGCGCAGCGACGATGGACGTTCCTTCGGGCGCGGCAATGTCTATCCCTTTGTGTATATCCGCTGCATCCTTGCTGAACCAGCGTATAATGCGACCACGAACAGGATAGGCGAATCCATACCTGCCTTTGGTTGTTCCAACCTGGCGCTTCAATGCGGGATTTCGCGAGGGAGCAACGGAGCGCGCCAAGCCATTTCCCTTTGACACAGATGCGCGCTGCGCCTTGCTCGACTCTGCTGAGGCCGTTTCAGATAGCCTCTTTCTCAGCGATGGCGGATAGATATTGGTAGGAGGAATATAAAGGTAATGTCCAACGGGTAGGCGCTTCGGGTCGCGCACACCATTCAAGTGGCCAAGGAGATTCACATCACGCCCGTACCGCCTGGCAACGGCATACAGCGTTTCTCCCTCACGTATCTTGTGGTGCCAGCCATTGCTATAATCGTACGATGTAAGAGAGCGCGCGGGGCCGTAAGCACAACTCAGGAGGGCAAAACACAGAAGCAGAATTCCGGCGAATAGGCAGAACCGTACGCGTACAAGTACCCGGGTATCGCGTCTTCCCACTTTCACGGCATTCCCCCACATCTTACAGCATTCCACTATCTACAGTCACGCGTCAGCAGCTTCTCTGAGAGCTCCAGGGGATTCTGAGCCTCAGCGTCTTCAATCGCTATCGCACAGATTCGGATTCGCCGAGAAGACGGGTAAAAAAACCTGTTTTGTGATTTCCTAGGCTTCTACCCAATAAAAATAGGAGAAAGGGGGGCAATCTGTCAACCCTTATTCAACAAGCCTAGTAGGGGCAGTTCATGTCCGCCTTGGCGGATGCGCCTCAGGCGTAACTGCCCGTACTTTCGAAAATCGGTAAAAATCGGGGAAACTTATGGCAACCAGGCGGCCTATCGCACAACCACCTATGGAGTAACCGACACCTCCTCAATAGTTACCGATTCGAGGTATATCCAGGCATTAGCATCATCAAACGGGTCAAAATTCAAAATATCAAAGCTGAGCGTCACGGTTCCATCGGCACCTGATAGCAATGGGGTGAATAATAAATCATATGTACGAGGCGTGGTCACTGGTGCTCCTCCTCCATCACCGCCACTAATGACTTCACGCGTTGCTGAACCATAACTGTTTTCCTGATTAGCTCTCAAGCGACACTGCGGAACCAGTTCGCCTGTTGACAAGCTGCTCGCTACAGAGAATTCGGCCTTATATGTTACTCCATTATTTACGACAATTTCTGGGCTATCCCAGAAGCCAAAGCAGTAAGACGAACCTGATGGGCTTAGGCCGAGATGTCCCCCTGAAGATGTCTGTGCTGGTGGATCAAAGGGAATAATTGCGCCGCTATATACCCAACCTTCCGCCCCAGGGTCAAAATTGAAGGTATAAGGTGGTGGGATTGGAGTTGGCGTAGGAGTAGGTGTAACTGATGGTGTTGGAGTAGGTGTTGGAACGGCGGTCCCAATAAATTCATCGGCCCCAATGTCGTAGTCCGAGCCATCCCCACGTTGCTCGGAAGTCCCATCATATGGCCTAAGGTCGCCTTCAAAGTCTTGCGCAAGATCAGCAATATAGCAGCCTGCATCAATACACGGAGAGTTAGGCAGAAGATGGAAATCGCCGTTGGCTGGATCAACTAACTGAGAATCAGAGCTGATATTCCCCACACCTCCGGCAGTCCAATCCTGGATGCAAGAATAAAAAGGAGAGGCGCTATCAAAAAGTTGTGCATCTGAAGGGGCAGTATTTGACCAGATAATACAGTTTCTGATGTAGCCATTGCACTTACCCAGTCCACCGCCGAGCTCGCTGGCTGAATTACCGTATATGGTGTTGTTCTGCATTGTGCCAACGCAATAGTATAGCGCACCACCCTTAATAGCCGTGTTACTAGAGATAATATCATTCTGGATGTTGCCTCCACAGTGCGAGAGCGCACCGCCGCTATAATCAGCCGAGTTACCTGAAATAATATTGCTCTGAATGGTGCCGTCGCACTGTTCAAGCCCGCCGCCAAAATACGCCGAGTTCCGGGAAACAGTATTGTTCTGGATAATACCATCGCAATCGGAAAGCCCGCCCCCAGCGTGGCCAGCCCAATTGTCGGAAATTGTATTGTTCTGGATGCGACCATCACAGTCGTATAGCCCCCCACCGCTACCACTCTTAGCCGAATTACTACAGATTGTATTGTTCTGGATGATACCACTACAACGCGAGAGCGCACCGCCTCCATTAGCCGAGTTGCCGAAGATCGTATTGTTCTGAATGGTGCCTCCACAACTGTAAAACCCACCTCCAATATGAGCCGTATTACTAGTAATGGTGTTGTTCTGGATTGTGCCTCCGCAAAAGCCAAGGCCGCCACCACTCTTAGCCGAGTTACCATAGATAAAATTGTTCTGAATTGTTCCACCACATCCGGCAAGCCCCCCTCCACGGCTATAAAGTCCTGTCGCTGTGTTTCCGTAAATGGTATTGTTTCGGATAATGCCGATGCACTCGTAAAGGCCGCCGCCTTGATCATTAGCTAAATTGTCATGAATGACATTGTTCTGGATAACAGCCGAACTGCCATTGCCACATATGCCGCCACCATATTGAGCATAACCGTTTCTTATGGTAAATCCAGATAGATAGCAGTCTTCACTTATAGTGTTCGAGAAAGTGACCACACTGCCTGCGCCGTTTGCATCAATGATGGTGTTGGCTACAATGGTTAGGCTGCTGGGAATAGTAGAGCGGAGGATGATATTCTTCGCAATAAAGATACTTTCATAGTAGCTGCCTTTGGACACGACGATTTCATCACCATCATTAGCAGCATTAATCGCCAACTGAATTGTTGGATAATCAGCCGGGACAGTAATCACTGCTCCTTGGCATATTAGGGGAAAGAGAGAAAATAACAGAATAACCGGAATCTTAGAGTAGGGTTTTAAAAATAAGATGCGAAAGCCAATCTTTTTCATTTCGTTCTGCTCCTTTCCTTTTTTTTTAAATCGGTTCACCCACGCCCCGCCAACGGTGTGTGGAATGGAGATTAGGGATTTTGTTTTTGCTTCATTTGACAAGCAATGCACAGACCTCTTCCTTTCTGAGCAAAACTACCGTGTTCGCCTTCACAAAAAGCTTTTTCACATTCATCGCAATAACGCTTCGTTTCACGACGACGACGAAATATATTTTTACATATCCAACAATTAACCCATTCTCCGTTTATGATTTTCTCTTTATCTGTCTTTTCAATTTCTTTTTTCTCGTTCATTTTGCTCCGCTCCTTTACTAAGATTTGCCATTTAGGATGGGCTTGCCTTCTTTGTCATAACGCAAGATTGGATTCTCCGGCATAGAAATGCCAGACGGTAACTTTTTGCCAGCATTCAAACGCCTGCGATAATGACTGACTGAACTCGCCCCTCGCGCCGGTGCAAAGCTGACGTTATTAGGGAAGCTTTTAAATACTTCAGTTGCTAGCTTTTTGTCACTCAGATGAGCTTTGTTGTTTACGATTAGCAGAGCGTAGGCGTACGCTTGAGCCGATCTATATACTTTGCGAGTCTCTTCTTTAGGATATTCTTTGCAAACTTCGCGCGCCTTTTCAGTCTCTCCGAGTTGCTCCTCTGTCTCAGCTTCTTTTTCAGATGTTAAACGCTTTTGCTTTCTTTTAATACGACCAGCGGCTTTCTTAACAAGCGACTTCGCTTTGTCTGCCGCTTCTCCTTCGAGAACGTCTCTTTTTAAAACATCATTAACCAGGATTTCCTCTATTTCGTCTTCTTGTACCCTTAATCCAGGACATATTTTCTTCAGCTGGCGACATATAACAGAATAAATTGCATCACTCAGAACCAACCTAGCAATTACAAATTTATTTACGCTCTTTACATGCTCATGAAACTCCTCGATAGCTGCTTTCTTTAGTCCTTTTTTGCATAAAATAAAAAGTCGGTCTTGATCTTCACGTTTACGCGGATTTAACTCAAGAAAGTTAAACGAGCAGATGAGATCAGGGCTTACCGGACGTGTAAATCTGATTTTGTAAATCTCCCACGCTATTCCGTTAGTGAGTATCACCCATTGAACTCCAAGATTTGCCCCATAGTTTACAGCCTGGCGCAGGTGACTCTCTTTGAGATCGAGACCGATTGCTTTCACCTCAATCAGATAGCGAACGTTTTTGCCATCCAAAATTGCCAGATCGCAGTATGTACCGCGTATCGCATGCTCGCCGGTTATTTCTGTGTACTTGTGAAAACCAAATACTGCGGCAAGCATATCCCTGACAATTGGAACAGTGTTTGCCTCGTTGAAGTCATGAGTCTTTGCATCCTTAAGAATTTTCTGAAATTCGGGGACTTGCTTAATGAAACGATTCTTGACTTTCTTAGGGATTCTGACCATTAGACTATCTCCTCTCTTTTAGTCTGAATATTGCTAAGTGTCCCCCGTGACGCCGGTGCGATTTTGGTGTAAGGCGCTTTTCGATGGTGGCGCGGTAGACCTGACTGTCATTAGGGATAATGGGTTTTAGAACAGGTTTTTTCTTGGAGCCACCTGCGCGTCCCTGGAGAGCATCCATAACATCTTTTAGCCTGTTATCCAAATCGTGGAAAGATAACTTTACCTTGTCAAAGTACAATCGCACAAGAAGCTCGAGCCTATCGCCATCGCAAAAATGAACATTCGTTTCCTTTTGCCCTTTCACCACTGCTTTGTGGATTTCCTTACGCCATGCATTTCTTGGATGACAGTAAGGCGGCAGCCGTACTTTGAGAGTTAAAGTACGCTTGCCTTTTGCCATAATTTTTTACACCCCCTTTCTGTCAGTCGCTTTGAGTTGCTCCTGTATCTCCGCAATTGTAGGTTTGTGCTTACGTTCGGCGCTGTCTAAATAAATTGAAAGACCCCAACATAAAATTGCTTCAATTATATATCTCGGTCTTTAAAAACTCAACTTTGCTTGCTTGAACGTTAAACATTGCTGTGCCTGACACGATATTAAACTTGCCATTTTCATAAGTCACTTTTCCCGCTGTTACTTTCCTGTCGCCTTCCAAAACGATTTCAATTGCCAAGACAGGCATTGCTAATAAGAAAAGGAAGACAGTAATGAAAAGCAATAATCTGTTCGGTCTCATATCCTTCACCCCGCTTCTAACTGAATCCCTTTTCTCCAGTCTATAACCAAGGCAAGAGTATAGGTTATGGAGAATATTGTCAAGTGACTTAATAACCAAATAGTGCTATTTGCAGGAAAACCGGTCAAGACTTCGCGTCAAGGCGCTTCCGAGCTCTAGTATTTTATTGCATTCTATACCGCATAAATAAAAACGGCCGACTTTGCTCTTTTGAGCTAAAGCCGGGCCTGTGGTCATGACACCGCTCGGGACATGCAAAAACTTATTTGCTGTATGTGTTGCTGTTTGCCTTGAAAACAAACTGGAGCGGGATACGGGGATCGAACCCGCGACTTTCAGCTTGGGAAGCTGACACTCTACCAGCTGAGTTAATCCCGCTCACATGCATTCAAAACATACACTACATACACTGCCACGAGATCACTGCATAAGTCAAGCGAAAAACCCTGTGGGCAATGGCTGTTCCAGGGAGTTAAAAACAGGGTTGACGTCCGGAACTGGTTGGCATATATCTGTTTTTAGCCTGCTTAGCATGAGAAAGGCAAAATCCTGATGCGGTTGTATTGTCAAAAGGGCAGCGCGAAAGAGAAGAACTGGACGTTAAAGATCCCGAAGACCACTATTGGCCGAGACGCAATTTGTGACCTTGCCCTGGACGACCCTAAGATCTCCCGGATTCACGCGGAGATTATGAGGGAAAAAGACACGTTCGTCTATACAGACAAGAACAGCACTAATGGCTCGTTTATTAATGGCTATCGCGTAAATCGGCAAATCCTGTTGCCTGGTGATGTGATTACAGTTGGCAACACAGAACTTATTGCGCTGGATACACAACAGAAAGGAATCGTTGAATGGCGCGAAGGCGACGACTCCGAGATTACCTCAACCATTCCACTGGATGTCTTCTCGAAGAAGTTTCATGAAATTGGCGCCAAGGCTGCGGTAGAGCCAATCGAGAGTGAGGTTGCAGCGGTTGACACCAAGACCCCGATGCCTGATCTGGTTGACACGCAAAAGATGATTCGCAACCTCCAGAATCTCTATGATGTGAGTGAGGCGATCAACGCAGTGATGGTGCTCGACGACCTCTTCGATTTGATTATAAAGCAGATTTTCAAAGCCTTTGCCGACGTACAGCGCATTTGCGTCTTGATGCGCGATGAGAAGCAAGAGTTCTCGCCCCGGGTAGTAGCTCATCGGGATGAGGAAGGCACGCGGCCGCTCATTATTAGCAAGAGCATTTTCCAACACGCCATTGAAAACCGCGTGAGTATCCTGGCAAACGACGCAACACGCGACGAACGCTTTTCCCGTGCCGACAGCGTTATAGACCTGCACCTGCGGTCCGTAATGTGCGCTCCCCTTGTGTCGAAAGACAAAGTTCTGGGCGCGATCTATCTCGACAATCGCGAAAAGCCCTTCTGCTTTGACCAGGAGGATATCGAGCTCCTGACTGCCTTTGCAAATCAGGCAGCGATCGCTATTGAGAATTCAAAGCTCTACGAAGAAATCCAGAAAGCCTATCACGATGCCATTCTGGCGTTGATCAATGCAATCGAGGCGAAGGATCCATACACGCGCGGCCATACCCAGCGCACCAGCCGCTATGCGCTGGGGATTGCCCAAGAAGTCGGCCTGACGAAGGACCGATACGAAAGGCTAAAGACAGCGGCTGAACTTCACGACATCGGGAAAATCGGCGTTCGCGAACGGATTATTGATAAAACCGGCAATCTCTCAGATTCGGAATTTGAATCTATTCAGGCCCACGTAGTCACAGGCGAAAAAATACTCAAGCCCATTGAGTATCTGCAATTTGCCATCCCCATTATTCGCGGCCATCATGAACGGTTCAATGGTTCTGGGTATCCCGATGGCTTGAGCGGCGAGGAAATTCTGCTCGAGTCTCGAATTCTGGGTGTTGCTGATGCTTTCGATGCTATGACCACTCAACGCCCTTACAATAAGCCACTCTCATTGAAGGACGCCGTTGCGCACTGCAAACAACATGCCGGCACCCAATTCGACCCCCAGGTCGTTGACGCACTGGAGCGGTTCATGACGGAAAACCATGACTTCATTGAGAAAGAACTCGAAAAGATCAACGCTGAGCTAAAAGCAGAAGCTGAACCGAAAACCTGACCTAGCCCTCGACCGCTCTATTCTCGCTTTTCTATGCTGCCTGGAGTTTCTCGTTTTTAACATTTTTTACCACCCCCGGCATTTCTTCTCTATGGTTTTCTTCACTACTTACCGGAACTGAACGAGCTCCCGGTGCTGTGCCTGATAACGACTTTACCCTCCATGTTTAAACGAAAAGATGCGATTTCTGATTCTGCGGCATCTCCGCAATCCCTCTGCACAATCAGCGCACGCCCCCTCCTTGTCCAACTCTCTCAGGCTAAAAAACATTTGCCTTTGTGCAGTGCCATTTGATATAGGAACAGTAATTGTGCTGTCGGTATCGTCTTTTGCTTGTCACGAGCGAAAGTGCGAACCTTCTGCAGCAACAAGCTAGATCTGAGGAATCTCTGTCTGTGTGCTTACGCTTTCTAACAGCAAGCGTACCACACTGACCGTGTATGATCGTATAGCTTATAACATGGCCCACGTGACCATCACAGTGAGCGCGTCTAATGCTACGGCTGAACAAACTGTGAAGCCAAATGCGATATAAGAAATACCCTCCATTCAAAGGAGACGTTCACATATTCGTAGCGGCAACTGATCCGAAAGAAATCGGATATATTAACAGCATTATGGAAAGCTACGAAGGCATGAGCTTGGTGCGAACGCGAGATGGAAAACAGGGCATTATTGAATTCTGGGTTGCCCCTGACTTCCTCGACGTGTTCCATCAGGTGCTCCGTAGCCTGAGCACCGAGCTCCCAATCACTCTTGTCAGCACAGAGCCTGAGAACTATGGCCCCACGCCAACGAACCCGTAAAGTACGCTATGCTGGAGCCCATCTTGCATTTGTGTGCACCTTCGTTGTCATAGGCCTCATTATTTTTCTTTTTACCCCTTTGACCTACAACCTGGACGAAATAAAGGTGTCGCTCCTCTACTGTTGTGGCCCCCTTCTAGTTTGTCTCTACCTCTACCTGCTCATGCGGGGCGATCTCGTTCCACTGCCGAGAAGCATACTGATACCCCTAGGCCTTTATTTTCTGGCTATGCTAATCTCCACATTGCTCTCCCCGCATCCTTGGATTGGCTTGATAGTCACGGGATTTCAGCTCGCGATACTAGGGCCTTTTCTCTGCATGGCAGGGTCGTTGCGCGAGGAAAAGCTGATTGTCAACGCATTCTGGATATACATAGTCTTTGGATTTGCAACAGCGGTTTTCGGACTGCTGCACTATGGCGGGCTTTTTATCTTTCTCAATGATTTCTTTTACTTTGGCCGTTCTCCCTCCCCCCTGGATACCGGCCTGCACAGTCTGGTTTTCACCCTGAAGCATTCCCGCGATATGATTTCGACCATTCTAAATCGTGATTTTTTTGGAAGCTTCCTGGTGATCCTCATTCCGCTAACAATAGCCGGTGCTCTTGTTTTCGAAACAGCTGGTCGCCGATTGTTTTCCGCCATTGCAGGACTTCTGATGGTCTTATGTCTCTATCTGGCGTTCTCAAAAGATAGCGGTGTGGCCTTCATCCTTTCTGCGCTGGTGTTCGCCATAGCCTACTACAAATACGAAAGCGAGAAAAAAATCCGTATTCCTCATCTTCATGTCTGGCTCATTGGTTGCTTCACCCTTGCGCTGACGCTGGTGTTTTTTACCCGGGGTATCCTCGCCGAGAGACTGAAAGGTGTAGCCTTTACGCTTACTTCGCGAATAATTATCTGGATCGGCGGTATAAACATCTTTATTGAATCGCCCCGCACAATACTTTTCGGGGCCGGACCCGGCACCTTTCGCCTCCTGTTTCCGAAATTTCGAAGTCCTGACTACCATTTGTGGGATATTTCTAATGTCACCCTGTTCTCGCACAATAACTATCTTGACCTGCTCGCTGAAACCGGCATCCTCGGATTCATTTCATACATGTGGTTTGTAGCGCTGATCCTCTACTTTGGATTCAAGCTCATCCGAAGATGTCAGAATGCGAATTTGCGTGTATGTCAGATCGCGATACTATCCAGTCTCTGTGCTATGTTATTGACCAATCTCTCCAGTCCCAATGCGCGCTGGGCCGTTGTGGGGATAAACAACTGGGGAGTGCTGGGGCTTTCGCTCGGATGCTACCTCTGCTGGCAACGAAGTACTACCAAACCCGGCAGTACGCATCGTTTGGCCAGCACTCCAAAACCCATCATCATGCTTGGTCTGCTCGTTCTGTCACTCCTCATCAGCGCTCTCTCAATAGTCTATGGCATTCGCTATTTCCTCGGTGCGTACCATAATAAACAGGGCTTGGACTACAGCATCTATCAACAGTACCCAATTGCCATTAGGAATTTTAAGAAAGCCCTCGAGTATAATCCAACTTTTATCACCACCTATTATAAACTGGCCCACGCCTACAATCAGAACCGCCAGACCGCCCTTGCCCTGAAGACGTACGAGGATTTGGCAAAATACGCGCCTGATTATTCCGAAATTCACTATAATCTCGGTGTTATGTACGCCGCCCTGGGTAACAGCCCGGCGTCGTTTAAGGAATTCGTCAAAGCAGCCGAAATGTCGAACAAAGTGAATGTCCAGTATACCCTGTCCCAGGTCTACCAGAAGAATGGTCTGTATGAAAAAGCTAGAGATGTCCTAATAAAAATGCCACAATTCAAGAGAGATCCGCGCGATGAACAAATGACTGCAGAGAAAGAGGCAGAAATGAAGATCCATGCCAAAGAGCAATTAGTTAAGGTTGCCGCGCGTCTCAGAGATTACGCACTGGCCGAAAAGACACAGTACGAGCTCTTTCGTCAGAATCCTGGAAATCCTGTATATATACGCGATATGGTCAATATCTATAAACTCACCAAAAATTATGACAAGGCCTACGAGTTTCTCAAGCACACGCTACAGAATAACCCTCTGGATACCTTCTCACGGTCACAGATGCGCCGGCTGCTCAAGTACATGAACCGCTACCAGGAAGCGCTCGAACATGCCAATGTGCTCGAAAATCTTCTGCCGAAAAACCAAGAGAACATGTATAGACTCGGACAGATCCATTCTGAGCTTAATAACCCGGAAAACGCACGATTGTACTATCAAAAAACCATTGACCTCGATGCCTCAAGCTCCTTCGGGATTTCTGCACGCCGAGCGCTAGATCAACTCCCCAAGTAAGACATACTGCCCAGACGGGAGGCCCCCCGCCTCGGCATCGCTCCTTTCCCTGACCGGCGTTCATATTCTTTGAAAATCTCTGCGCCTGTGTGTCTCTGTAGCAGTTTCAATCAATAGAGGCCATTAAGGAAGTTGCGGGCTCAGAGATATTAGGTATCTGCCGGAAATGAATTCTGCCCAATTGTAATGCAGCATGAGGTAGGGTAAAAATTTTTGTACAATATTGACATTACACATCTTATGCGGCGTGACATTGCTTCAAGCACTTCTTATGGGTCACTCTTTCCCGCAGGAAATGCACAATTATGTGATTTGTAGGTCGCTGAAATGATATGTCTTGCGATTTTGTCAATTTTTCTGTTGATTATTGCCCAGCAAATGTATATCAAATTTAAGTTTCCAATGCATATTCCTCTCCCCTGCTCTTCTTGTTGGGTGAATCGGTAAAGGGGTGCACGACAATTCGGAATCTTTGATTGCAGGGGATCCCTCCCGACGTCGTGGTTCGCTGATTGCCAGTCCTCATTGTTGCAAGACATCCCGGTTGTGTAACAAAACAGGCAAACTGGCGTAATGTGCTTTGGCGTGCATCGCCAGCATGAGGATGTAACTGTGTTCTATACGAAATCTTTAGCGCGTCTTTACGAGACTCCCCTCAACCAGAAAGTGCTGTTGTTCATCTGTATGTTGGCCTGCACGTTTATACTGAACTTGCAGCTGATTACGATCAAACACAGCATACACACGTTTCCACTGATCATCGTAATCGCTTTGCACGGATTCTGCGTATTGCGCCTGCTGGCCCATGTACATTCAGGGTTTCAGGATATTTCTCCACGCATCCGCCTGGGGCTTGAAATCTGTCTGATCGCACTTATCCCAATTATCTATTCGACTCCGCTCGCCGTGGATTTTGTTGGCAAAGAGATTCTTGCGGGTCACATCCTAACAGCCACCGAGTGGTTTAACGATCTGGCGGAGGGTCTCTTTTTCCTCGCTACCGTGGCTACGATGGAAAGTCTCTACTGCCTCGTTTACCACAGAAAACCCACACACGCCGAAAGCGACCCAACCAAAGCATAGCCTACAAGACTGAAGCCAGCCCCTGACACTTGATACATATTCTTTGAGCTACGATGAGTATGAGAACCAGGCTTGCATTGACGCTGAAAAAGTACGGAAGGTGTGGCACTTCCAGGCGTTCCAGAATAACCTGGTCAACGCCAAGAATTGCCTGCGAGGAATCCGTGGGATCGAAATTCAGTATGTCCCACGCTGCAAACATATTCTGAATCGGCCCTGAGATCATCTCCTGAGGCGGGTAAGGTCCTCACTGCCTTCATAATTGGACTACCATATTCTCAAAACAAGGCGCTGTCAGGCCGAGCCATGTCCTTTCACCTGCTCGACCATAGCCATAACCTTTCCCCGGTCTTTCACCCCGGGAGAGATTTCCACTCCACTACTCACGTCTATTCCGTCAGGGCAAAGGGCCGCGATCGCCTGACTGACGTTATCAACATTCAGGCCACCCGCCAGAAAAACACGCACGTGCGGGAGACCGCCTGCCTGCGCTTGTAAGTGCGAGATGAGTGTCCGAAGGAATTGCCAGTCAAAGGGCTTCCCTGTGCCACCGTATCGCCGCTGACCTTTTTGTACGTCGGAGGTATCAAAGAGTAATGTATCAGCGCCTGCTGCAACGTAGGCGCTAATGCGCTGCTCGAGGTCGCGCTGATCATTCGGCGCTTCGGAACCTGGAGGCAGATGAATCACCTTCCACACCTCGCATCCCAGGCGCGACTTGGCCCGACGCACCTCCTCTGGCGGCTCATCCCCGTGCAATTGCACTGCATGGAGCCCAAGCTGCTGCCAGACGCGTTCAGCAAACTCCAGCGACTTATTTACCAGGACGCCTACCACGCGAATCTTCGCTTCCGCAAAAATCTCCACACCCTGTTCTACTGTGACAGACCGCGGCGAGGGTGGAAATTCCAATATCACGCCGCAATAATCCGCACCTGCACGTTCGACTAAGAGCCGATCGTCCCGTCGCGTGATTCCGCAGATTTTTAGCTCCGGCATGTCAACACTCCGGTGTTTTGTAAACGAACGTTTGAGGAGTAACCCGCCTAAGAATGTTAGGGCGACCCGGCGGGTCGTCCCTACTCCCGTCGTGTACGTTGTGTCGTAGTGGTTTATGCGCCTTGGGCGCGCTAGAATGTCATTTTGATAGTCTCTCTTCGGACTCTTAACAAAAAGACTTGCATCCTATGTCCTTCTCTCTTCGCATACACGGGCAGGATGCCCGTGCCACCTCCTTATTAAGATTCCGAGATATTTAAGTCCCGGAGATGTTCAAAACATTCATTTTGTTAAGGGCTCTTATGTGAAGATCAATAATACACCAACGCATTTGCGCTTTATCGGCCAACGTATACAAAATAGACAGGCATGCGCAACAGCGTGGTGGTTAGAGCTGGATGATTAGCCCTTCTGCCTCTCTGTCTCTTCACGTACCTTCCGTGCAATTAATGGCTTTGCCTCGTCAAAAAACGGCTGCGCCATTTCCATTGTCCAGGTTCGCTCCTCAAACGAGCGCTTGCCCATCTGGTCAAGGAAGCGCGACTGGAAGTCCGCCAGGCGGCTACCGTAAATGTGGTACGAATCAGCCATATGAACGTAACGGCCCACGCTGACGGCATTCCCTGAGCGTTCTGCAATCTGCTGTGCCATGCGCTCCTGCAAGGCGATCAAGGCAAACATGTTCAGAAACGCAGCTTCGTAGGCGTCATTGGAGCGAAAGCGAACATTCATGTTGAGCACTACGTCAGAAGAGTTTTCTGCCTGGGGCACCAGGCGACACCAGATTGATTGGAGGCAGGCTGGATCGTCAATATGAAGATCTTCCCATACTTTCCACGTCACGGCTTGCGCACGGCGCGAGTGGGGTTTCTCAGCCAACCGCGAGACAATATAGTGAATCTGATCCACCCACTTCTCCTCTCCCCTACGAGTCATAAAACGGTATGCGCACAGCCGCTCGTGATACGTATATTCCCAGCGGGTATCGTTCGGATCGTCCTTATTGCGAATCCAGTGATCTTTAATTCCGTCGAGCACCTCCTGGCGATATTCTTCGAGAAAGTCCAGCCCAGCAGGAAAACTGCGATGAATCCGTGGCTCAGACAGCGGCTCCTGTACTTCCACAATCATCGTGGCGTCGATACTTGGGGGGTCGCTTGCCTTATCGTATTCAGTCCTGATCCGGATTCCATGCGCATAGAGCAGCTGGAGCGACTTCTCCCATGCCTCAGCCAGACTTTTGCCCCGCGCAAAAAGCACGGGAATGTTTGGTTGCGTCATCGCACCAGTTCTCCTCATCAAGCAAATGTGAAGTCGTGTACCACAACGATATCTACTATTGCCACTTATTAAGTCAGCGTCAACGACATTTTTGAATAATCAAGGAGTGGAAAACAGGATCATAAAAGTGGATTGAAGTGTTAGGTGTGGAGGGTATTCAGACGGGAAGACCTGAGCTGGACAAGGGCGTTCAATTGAACGCCCCTACTACCTATTTCGGCAGCCGGAGAAGCGCACGGCGTATGGCTCCCTGGACTTTCTCCCCTGATATGGTGGGATATTCTTCGCAATCACGCTCTTTCAGGAAGAACGACGCCTCCCTGTTCGCCCTTCCCAGAGTCACCACAAATTTCTCATCGTAACAATCCGGACAGATTGCAACTACCTGCGCCTCCTCTCCAATATGCTGAAGCGCATCTTTGACGATCAACTCAGCAGTCCGGATGCTAATCTCCACTTTTGCCAACTCTGCGCTTCTCTTCGCCGGGCGTATCACACCGCCCTCAGCTCACTCATGGCTCAAAGAAGCAGAAAGATGATCATTTTGCCCCGTGCTCCATAAGCCCATACCTTACCCTGTGGCATTCAGAAACACCTTCGCATTCGCCCCATCTGTATCATTTAATACCAATAATGTACTTTTGTCAACATGACCTGCGAAATCCGCATTACGCTGTCCATAATAATGACATGAATTGAAAAGAATCCTAAAAATTGTTGCCAAACCTATGGCGCCCTCTTGATGTCGATGCCATAATGTTCTTTCAATGGTTCGTGGCGCTAATGATATGGTGATTATTAGAAACAATGGTATAGTGTCTTTAT
>CAZVVA010000084.1:0-15284 GCA_964630455.1 uncultured Candidatus Sumerlaeota bacterium | reverse complement strand
GTCATATACCCTTGCGGCGGTTGGGCGAGCCTGAGGACGTGGCAAATGCCGTACTCTTTCTGGCATCCCCTTCGGCCTCCTACATTACCGGACAGGTGCTTCAGATAGACGGGGGAATGGTAATATGAAAAGAGGTGGGGTGGATGAGGGTCAGGATCGGCGTTATGAGTCTACGGAAAATTATCTCTGGTTGTATCATTTTTTGCTTGCAATGCTGACGACTAGGTGGGTATAGATTTTGATAATTTCACTGAATACAGCGAGGTTGGGTGTATGAGGAGGTGAACGGCTTAATGTCGGCAGTGGAAGAGAAAGTAAAAAGCATCGTGGTGAACCAGCTCGGCGTGAATGAAGAAGAAGTGACCAACGAGGCATCCTTTGTAGAAGATTTGGGTGCCGATTCGCTGGACATCGTGGAGTTGGTAATGGCGTTGGAAGAGGAATTTGGCATTGAAATTCCGGATGAGGAAGCCGAGAAAATTCGCACGGTTGGGAAGGCAATTGCCTTTATCGAAGCAAAGTCGCAAGCCGGCGAATAGCGATTCTAGCTTGTAAAGGATGCTTCCCTTTTAGTAGCCAATACGCATGGCTCTGTAAAAGAGCCAGTATGGCTAAACGGAGATTGTGCTTAAGGATGTCCATCTCTTCTTAGCAGATATGCGGAATAGCGCGTGATTACAAAGTACTGGTAAGCGCAGAAGTTCACTCCCGGAAAAATCCTTCCGTTACGGTCCGAAGAAGGAATTTTTTATGGGCTGGCTTCTCCTAGCTGGCCCTGTTGAATCACGGCTGGGAAAACGCACAAGGAACCGCACGTATGAGTGCATGAGACTTTGCTAGAATGTCAGGGTGAGAAACACGATGAACATGATGGAGAAAAAGCGTGTCGTTATAACAGGAATCGGAGCCATAACACCCATTGGGCTAACCGCTCGGGAATTCTGGAACAATCTTGTTGCAGGGAGAAATGGGGTTGGTGCAATTACGCACTTCGATGCGTCGAACTACAGCACGAAGATTGCGGCAGAAGTGAAGGGGTTCAACCCGGAAGATCACTTCGACCGCAAGGAGTCACGGAAGCTTGATCAGTTTGTTCGCTTTGCAGTGGTTGCGGCGCGCGAAACGATCGCCGACACAGGTCTCAATCTATCTGAGGAGGATTCAAATCATATCGGCGTCATCGTCGGAGCTGGCATTGGCGGAATTGGCTATATCGAAGAACAGCATCTCGTGCTGATGAAAAAGGGTGCAAGGCGCGTATCTCCATTTCTGATTCCCAAGATCATAGCAAATATGGCGCCGGGGCAGATAGCGATTTATCTAGGTTTGAAGGGGCCAAACACTGCGGTTGTGACCGCCTGTGCATCGGGCACTCATGCCATTGGTGATGCCTTTAAGATCATACAGCGGGGCGACGCAGTGGCTATGCTCGCTGGCGGTACTGAAGCTGCGATCAGCCCACTGGGAGTTGCGGGATTCTGCAATATGCAGGCCTTGTCCCAGCGTAATGATGAACCGGAAAAGGCGAGCCGCCCATTCGACGGCCAGCGGGATGGCTTCATTATGGGCGAAGGAGCAGGTATCGTTTTCCTGGAGGAGTTAGAGCATGCGCTCAAGCGGAAGGCAAGAATTTACTGCGAGATCACTGGCTATGGATTGACCGCCGATGCTTTCCACATTACCGCACCACCGCCAGACGGAGAAGGTGCAGCGAGGGCCATGAAAATGGCGGTTGACGATGCTGGTCTCAGACCCGAAGAAGTTGACTACATCAACGCCCACGGCACCTCAACCCCTCTGAACGATAAGTTAGAGACCCAGGCCATCAAAACCGTGTTTGGCGAGCATGCCTACAAAATGGCAATCAGCTCAAACAAATCTATGGTCGGCCATCTCCTAGGGGCAGCTGGCGGCACGGAGGCCATAGCCACCGCTCTGACCATCACCGAAGGCATTATCCCACCTACGACTAACTACGAGAACCCCGAACCAGACTGCGATCTGGATTATGTGCCGAATGCCACGAGAAAAGCCAACGTGCGGGTAGCCATCAGCAACTCAATGGGCTTCGGCGGCCATAACTGCACAATTGTATTGAAGAAATTTGAAGACTGTCGCCCATGACATGAATACTGAGAGGGAGAAATCGCTCCGGACTTTCCTCGCGCATTACAATCTCACGCCGTCATCACTCGATGTCATCCACCAGGCCTTCCTTCACCGATCCTACGCGTACGAATACGGGCTGACATGCGACAATGAACGCCTGGAGTTTCTCGGCGATGCTGTTCTTGCCTTTGTAGTTGTGAAGTATCTTTACCTCAATTTCCCTGAATACGATGAAGGCGAGCTTTCGAAGTTGAAAGCGCGGCTGGTCAGCCGCTCGGTTCTGGGGCGGCGTGCAGAGGAAATGGAATTGGGCCCACTGCTTCTCCTTGGGAAAGGAGAGGAACAGGCTGGAGGGCGCAAGCGACCCGTCTTGTTGGGCTCGGCGTTGGAAGCGCTGATTGGTGCCCTGTTTCTGACCGTCGGCTTCGAGCTGGTGAATGAGTTCATCCTGACCCATATTACCGAGCCAGCTGCCGTGCTGATTCATCGCAAAGATTTCATTGACTATAAGTCGAAACTGCAAGAGCTTGTGCAAAAGCACTACCAGGGAATTCCCCGCTACCATACGGTCAGCGAGTGTGGGCCGGATCATCAGAAAGAATTCAAAGTGGAAGTCATTGTTAATGGCAAAATTCGCGGCCAGGGACTGGGAAGTCGAAAGAAAACAGCCGAGAACCTTGCTGCCAAGGAAGCGCTGGAAAAGATTCAAACGCAGATCCCAGAGTAACGGGCGCATCAGGGTAATTGAGATTCTGCAATCAGGCGTCTTGCAAGTTCTGCTCTGCTTCGAATTGAGGCGAGCGCTTGCGCAGACTGGCCCTGTGATATGCCTGGCCTTGATCTTGCGGCCATTGCTCAGCGGACAGCGCGCACTTCGTGTGTTGAGCTGATGTACCATGAAAACACGAGCGATTATTCCCATCTTTCTTGCGAGAAAAGGATGCACACAGCAATGCATCTTCTGCAACCAGCAGATCCTTACTGACACGGACGATCCATTAGAACCTGCTCAGCTGGGAGAATACCTCGCCGACTGCTTGCAGCGAGTAAAGCATTTGACCTCCCGTCGTGTGGAAGTTGCCTTTTACGGAGGAAATTTTACAGGACTCCCGCTAGAAGAACAAGAAGCATATCTTCGCGCCGTGGCAGCATTTCGTGCGGACGGTCGAGTCGCAGGAATTCGGATCTCGACCAGGCCGGATTACATCAGTCAGGACATTCTCGAGCTGGCCTTGGGCTATGGCGTGCGCGTCATTGAGCTAGGTGTCCAATCCATGGACCAGGAAGTTCTTCGTTCGTCTGGGAGATCATATACACCGGCAGAGGTACGGAGCGCAGTGCGTGCGATTCAAGCAATGGGCATTGATGTGGGCATTCATCTGATGCCAGGGCTGCCTGGAGATACTCTGGCGAAATGCCTTCAGAGCGCTGAGGAGATTATCCAGCTCCAACCGGCCTTTGTGCGTATTCATCCAACCCTGGTACTACGAGATACCCCGCTAGCAACGCTCTATCGGGAAGAAAAGTACGTTCCATGGCCAGAGAGCCACATTATTGAGGTTATCAAGACCTTGCTCAAGCGGTTTCGCGCAGCAGGCATCACCGTAGCACGCATCGGCTTGCAGCCATCCGCTGCTCTGCGTAATCCCAAGAACATTCTTGCAGGTTACAACCATCCTGCTCTGCGTGAACTCTGCGAATCGCTCATCTTCGGGGAAAAAATGCGCCTGATAGCTGCTCCGCCTGCCGGAGGGTCAGGTCAAACTGACCAGCCCTTGAGGTTTGTCGTTCACCCACAGGATCTGTCGAAAGCCCTCGGATATGAAAAAGAAAACTTGAAAATGCTCCGAAACCTATATAGAAAAGGCTCTATTGTTGTTGAAACAAATCCAGAAGTGGCTAGAGGAAGTGTGAAACTTCAGCAAGGATAAGGGAAATGGAGCGAGTGTTCATTACCGGTTCTGATGGGATGTTGGGAAGCGACATTGTTAGACAGCTGAGGAAGAGAAAGGAGTATCAGCTGGTCTGCTCGACTATTGCAGACATGGACATTACGGATTTGCGCGCGGTGATGAACGCGTTGGCGCGATCGCGGCCCGACGTACTGATACACACGGCTGGCTATACAGAAGTGGATCGTGCCCAGCGCGAGCAAGAACTGTGCTTTGCCATTAATGCTGAGGGCACGAAAAACCTGGCTTTCTTCTGTCGCGAGATGGATATCCAGATGATCTATATCAGCACTGATTACGTGTTTGATGGAAAGAAGAAAAAGCCCTACGTGGAAACCGATCCACCGCATCCGATCAACGCGTATGGGACCTCGAAGCTGAAAGGCGAAGAGCATGTCCAGACACTGCTGACGAACTACAAAATCATCCGGACCTCCTGGCTGATCGGGTTACACGGCTTACATGGGAAGAACTTTGTAGAAACAATTCTCAGTACAGCCAGTCGTAAAAGCCGGCTCTCTGTGGTCAATGATCAGATCGGGAAACCGACGTTCACTTTCCATCTTGCCCAGCAGATTGAACTCATGCTTTCAGTGAACGCATCGGGTATTTTTCACATTACCAATGATGGGATCTGTTCTTGGTATGAGTTTTCCAAGCGCATCATTGATCTGAGCCAGCTCCGCAACGTCACGATTAAGCCGATTACAAGCAAGGAGTTTCGTAGCTTGGCAAAGCGCCCGGCGAATTCGACACTTGAGAACGCCCGGTTGCAAGAATTGAAAATCCCTCTGCTGCCTCACTGGGAAGAAGGGCTAAAAGAATACCTCCGACGGCGAAAACTCAAGGCCGCCTCGTCAGTTTCAGAAGGTAGCTGATAATCGACTTTGTATCTGTTTCACCAGCAAGCCACGGCCACCATTTGGATTCTCACACACCAACAATCTGAAGATCACACCACTAGCCCCCCAGGATGCGTACGATGATGGGAGCTAAGCAAACCAGGTTGGACAAAATGAAGGTGAAGCCGCAATAGCGGAAGGGCGAACAATGGGGCTCGATTCGGCAATACATGCGCGCGTACAAAAATGGCTTGGCCCGGAGTATGACGAGGCAACCCGTGAGGAGTTGGGGGCCTTGATCAATGCGGGCAACACCGAGGAGCTGGTTGATCGGTTTGGCACCTACCTGAAGTTCGGCACCGGTGGATTGCGGGGCATTATGGGTGCCGGAACGAACCGGATGAACGCTTACGTGGTGGCCAAAGCAACCCAAGGCCTGGCCAATTATCTTCTTAAGGAGTGCCAAGGGCGCGATCGCATCTCAGTTGTTGTGTCGTACGACAGCCGGCGGCACTCGCTTGATTTTGCCAGAGAAACCGCCAGCGTTCTGGCAGGCAACGGCATTCACGTCTTTCTCTTTGAGACGCTCCATCCCATTCCTGTGCTTTCGTTTGCAGTGCGGCATCTTGATAGCGCGGCAGGCGTAATGATTACCGCCAGCCATAATCCGAAGGAGTACAATGGGTACAAGGTGTACTGGGACGATGGAGCCCAGATAGTTCCTCCCCACGACACGAAAATTATTGCAGAAGTGCAACGTATCGAATCGCTCAAGGCAGTAAAGAAGATGGCATTTCAAGAAGCGATGGGAAAAGGGCTGATCACTATGCTGGGTGATGACATTGATCAGGCCTACCTGGCAGCCATTCGTCCGATGTCGTTAAATCCGGCGCTCGTGCAACGCTACGCCAGCGACCTTTCCATCGTCTACACGCCGCTTCACGGCACTGGCATTACCGTCGTGCCCAGGGCACTAAAAGCCTGGGGATTCCAGAATGTGAACATTTGTGAAGAGCAAGCCGAGCCTGATGGGAATTTCCCCACTGTCAAGTCGCCGAATCCAGAGGAATCAGCAGCCCTGGCACTTGCCACTCGATTCGCGAAGAAGCGCAATGCAGACCTTGTACTTGCCACTGATCCGGATGCTGACCGCCTGGGCATAGCTGTGCTAAAAGGGACAGACGACTACGTGCTGCTCACTGGAAATCAGGTGGCCGCGCTCCTGGCCTACTATCTGCTCGACCAGCTGCACGAAAACGGCCGACTCCCTCCCAACGCAGCGGTGGTAAAAACGATTGTCACCACGGAACTCATCACTGCTATCTGCACAGCCTACCGAACGGAAGTGGTCAATGTGCTGACCGGATTTAAATGGATCGGGCAGCAGATTCGGTTATGGGAAGACGTTGCTGAACGCAGAGAGGACCGGAAGGCATTCATTCTGGGCGTTGAGGAGAGCTACGGCTACCTGATCGGCACACATGCGCGGGATAAGGACGCTGTTATTTGCGCATGTATGGTCGCCGAGATGGCATCGTGGGCAAAGTCGAGAGGCCAAACCTTAGTCCAGGTCCTCAACGATCTCCTGTGTCGGTTTGGCGTCTTTCATGAAGCCCAACACTCAATCAGTGCCACTGGCCCGGCAGGTTTGCGGCGTATCCAGACCATCATGGAGACCCTGCGGAGTACTCCGCCTGTTCATATTGGCGAATTGCCCGTGATTCGGGTCAGCGATGTCAAGAGGGGCTGCGTGATTGATTGCCAGAGCGGACGTATTGTTGAACATATGACCTTGCCAAAATCCGACGTGCTCTGTTTTCACTTTGCTGGTAAGAGTCAGGTCGTAGTCCGACCATCCGGGACTGAGCCAAAAATAAAGTTTTACTTTATGCTGAACGATACCGAGGCCCTGCCAATTACCTCGGAAGCCGAATTGCAGAAGCGCAAGGTTGCTCTCGAGAAGCTCACGCACGACACTATCACGGCGTTCTGCGGCCTGATTGATTCAATCGCCGACTAGTGCAAGCGCAGTGGTAACCACCAGAATGCTGCATCCTACCTTTGCTGCCGTGTCAACCGTTCTGCATCTACAAGATACTTGTGCAAAACCACCAGCAAGCAGGAGAGGAGAAATCCCAGCACACCTACGATCAGGCAGGTTAAGGTCTTTTTGGGGTAGGCACGCATATCGGGTAATGCTGCGGCAGCCAGAATCCGAACGTCGCCAGCTTCAGATTTATCGGAAGGGCTACCCGCATAGATACCCGCCTCAAGATCAGCCTGGTTCTTGACATCGGAAACGAGACGGTAGTTATTGCGTAAAGTCTGGACTTCACGGTCGAGTCTTGAGTACTGCTGGTCGAGGCGTGCAACGTCTTCCTGTAACTGAGCAATTTCCTTTTCTGTCGTGGCAATCTTTTCAACCAGTACGCGGCGTTCTGCGCGGCTGGCTTCGAGTTCCTTAAGGTTGATCGCTGCTATTTCCTTAAGGCTGATGTAGAGCGGATTCAACGCTTCGCTGTAGGTCTTTTGCTCAAGCAGGTTCTGAATCTCGTCCTGACTCAGTTTGGCAGATAACAGCCGGAAAATCGCTGCCTCATCTGGTCGTCCCTCAAGTTTGACGATTTGCTTTTCCTCGTCGAGGAGTTTGTCCATTAGTTGTTTCACGGCCTCGCGCTTTGCAATGTCAACATCCAGCTCAGTAAGACGTGTCTTTAAACCGGGGCCCTGTGGCAGTTGCGGCTCGCGCATCTGAATCTCAACCTGCTGGGACGTCCGCCACTTATAGTAGTAGTGAATCGGCCTCTGAAAATCATATTCAACTGGTGCCGGAGCAAGCATATTCTCCCTATCGGTCAGCTCCTTGATCTTGTATGGGAGTTGCCATCTGATCTGGGTGTGCTGTTCTTCCAGAGCCTTGAGCTTCTCCTGGATTGTCTGGATCTGCTTTTCGCAGAGCTGGCTGGCGTAAAGCGCCTCATTTGGAATAATATTGCCGTAATTTTGAATGAACAGACTAGTCCAGAGGTCCATGAGATCCTTTGCATCCTGCGGAGATTCGGCCTGCACTAAGAGCTCAAGCACAGGTGAGTAATCGCGCCTGACAGAGGTATCCTGCACGATTTCTGTTTCGACGTCAAACGCCCGCCGGAACTCTTCCAGTTTGATACCCGAGATATTGCGCATCGTCTCAAAACGTTGCTTCACCTGGTTGATGAGATCGTCACTCATAAGAATTACTTCATAGGCTGGTGGGTCAATCTCCTCGCGCTCTGATTCGGTGTAGCGCGGCTTTTGCTTGACCAAGACCTGCGCCGTTGCCTCGTATACCTCCTTGGCGATGAACTGCACATAGATTGCTGCCGCAAACATCGCCACCAGCGTACCGGCAATAATCTTATACCGACTTCTCCATAACCGCACCATATAGGAGGCAAAAGCAATTTCACTCTCGCGTTCGGATATTTCCATAGCACAATCCCCTCTAAATACTACTTTGCAACTTCACTGGGGCCACCATCGCACCCCTACATCTCCGGCACTGCAAAGAACGCTGTGACCGGCCCAATGGAATCAAACTCTTTTTCCACACTACGGTTAGGCTGAGGATACGCCTCAATTCGCAACATTGTCAACGCTTATTCATACCAGAGCGATTACGTCTCAGCTGCGTATCTGGAAATATATTTTTCGACTGCTAGTCCTGACGTTCCAAGAAATTAAGATTCTCGATAAGGAGAAAGAGACCTATGGCCAGGATCAGAACCGTAAGCAACGTGATGCCTGGCGACTCCTTCGACAGAATGTAGGCCATCAACCCCAGGTAGCCCGAAACATAGTAAAGCAATACTACAACGCGTTTGTGTGAGAACCCCAGCGCGAGCAGCCGATGATGCAGATGGCGCTTATCCGCACGGAAGGGATGAGCGCCGGTGAAACACCGACGCACAAAGGCATACGCTGTATCAACTAATGGCAATCCCAGTGCGACGAGAGGCACCAACAAAGTCAGGATAGCCGGCGCTTTAGTATTGGTGATAAGCGTCAGCGACGCCAACAAAAAGCCCAGCAACAAACTCCCCGTATCGCCCATGAAGATTCTAGCTGGATAGAAATTATGGGGCAGGAAGCCAAGACTGATTCCCACAATCGCCAGCGCCACAAAAGCAGCGAGTGGGTCGTTCCAGTGAAATGAAATCGCGAAGATAGTCACACCGGCAATCGCACTGATGCCCGCAGCCAGACCATCCAGCCCATCAATCAGGTTCATGGCATTCATCACCACGCAGTACCACAACACGGTCAGCACCAACCCAACCCACTGCAGCTCCATAATGCCCTCAAACGGCATCGTAATACGTTCGATCCGGAATCCATAAAGATACATCAGCACACCAACAGCGCCCTGGACCATGAGCTTCATCACTGCACCCGAGCCTCGAACGTCATCCCATAAACCCAGCATGGTGACGATTGCCGCACCAACGACCAATCCCTCAAGCTCCGGGCGAAACAGAAAGAATTGTCGGGGATATATCTTGGCGGCAACGATGGCTGCCGCCACAAACGCAACCAGCAATGCAAGGCCACCAAGTGAAGGAACCGGGGCAGCATGAATTTTTCTCTGTTCAGGATAATCCAGAATTGTAAGACTGGAGGCAAGAAATCGAACAGGAAAGCTCAGCAGGTAGCACACACTGAACGATATAAAAAAAATCACCAGCAGTGTCCACATTGATACGGTACCCGCTGTGAGGTAAATGATGCGAGGACTAACTTCAAGTAGCCTAAAAACCTCGTTTATGCACGACCTATCAAATCCGACCTAGTAAAAAACACGCTTATTTGAGTTGCTCGCGTAGCAGGGTGTTGACCAGCTGAGGATTCGCCTTTCCTTTTGTCAGCTTCATCACCTGTCCAACCAGAAAACCGATCGCCTTCTGCCGTCCTTTTTTAAACTCGCTGACCGGATCTGGATTTTCAGCAATAACCTTTGCTACAATTCCTGCCAGCTCCTTTTCATCGCTAATTTGCACAAGGCCTTTTTCCTGAACAATCTGGTCAGGCATCTTGCCGGTTTCGACCATGTCGGCAAACACGGTTTTTCCAATCTTGCCACTGATTGTCCCGCCATCAATCATTTTGACCATGGAAGCGAGGTGCACAGGGGTAACGGGGAATTCGTCAGGCTCCAGCTCGCGCTCATTCAACTCGCGCAGCACTTCAGTCATGATCCAATTACTGATGGCCTTTGGGGAATTGTAGGCACGCAGACATTCTTCATAGTAATTAGCCAGGGCCTTGCTGGAGGTAAGCACCTGAGCGTCGTACTCCGGCAAGTCATACTGTTCGATAAAGCGGCGCTTCTTGGCATCCTGGAGCTCTGGCAGATGCCGCCGAATCTCTTCCTGCCACTCTTTGCTGATCCGGACTTCAACCAGATCAGGCTCAGGGAAATAGCGATAATCATGGGCGCGTTCCTTTGACCGCATGGCTCGTGTGACCATCTCAACATCGTCCCATAAGCATGTCTCCTGGATCACCTGATTCCCCTCGTCCAGCACACGGCTCTGACGTCGGATTTCATACTCAATAGCCTTCAGCGCCGTCTTAATCGAATTGAGGTTTTTAATCTCCACCTTCGTCCCATATGCTTGTTGGCCTTGAGGTCGGAGCGATACGTTAACCTCAAACCTCAGGGATCCTTCCTCCATTTTGCAATCCGACACCTCGATGTACTGCAACAGATTCTTGAGCGTCATCATGAATATCTGTGCCTCTTTAATTCCCCGCATGTCTGGCTCGGTTACGATCTCCAGCAGGGGGAGGCCAGTGCGATTCAAATCAACCAGACTGTAATCAGCGCTGGCCGTTGATGGATGGAGCAATTTGCCAGCGTCTTCCTCTAGGTGAACGTTATTGATCTCGACGCGCTTTGAGCGCCCGTCTACTACGATTTCCAGAAAGCCATTGATTCCGAGATAGCGGTAGTTCTGTGAAATCTGAAAATTCTTCGGCAGATCCGGATAGTAGTAGTTCTTGCGGTCAAACAGGGTCACTTCATTAATATGGCAGTTCAATGTCAGCGCCGTTCGAATGGAGTACTCCAGCGCCTTTTTGTTCAGCACAGGCAGCACGCCGGGCATGCCAATACAGATAGGGCAAACCTGCGTATTAGGCGGCACTCCGAACGTCGTGGGGCACCCACAGAAGACCTTCGATGCTGTAGCCAGCTCTGTGTGCACTTCCAAGCCAATGACCGATTCGTACGTCATGGTTACCTCACTTGAAGGATGAAAACATCATGACCAGCGCAGTGATTAACACCTGCAGGACACCACAGCGCATCGCAGCTTCCGCTTGCCCGCCTCTGGCGGCAAGATTGCTTCTAGAGTGTCGGCCTGGAGCGACAAAACCCCGCGGCCTGCTCATAACAGTGTGCGACTCTGAGGATCTTACCCTCCTCGAAAGGCCCGGCCATGATCTGAATTCCGACGGGCAGCGACCCGGCAAATCCGCAGGGCAACGACACTGCCGGTATGCCTGCAAGATTGACCGAAATCGTAAAGATATCTGACAGATACATCTGAAGGGGATCCTCGGTTTTTTCGCCTACGCGAAATGCCGGTGTGGGCGAGGTCGGTGTCACAATCACGTCGCACTGCTGAAACGCCTGTTCAAAATCCTGCTTGATCAAGGTTCGGACCTTCAGTGCCTTGAGATAATACGCATCATAATAGCCCGCACTCAATGCGTAGGTGCCGAGCATAATGCGGCGTTTGACCTCTTTGCCAAATCCCTCTGCCCGTGTTTTTGAGAACATGTCAATAATATTGTCTGTCCCAGGGCTGCGGTAGCCATAGTGGGCGCCATCGTAGCGAGCCAGGTTCGAGCTAGCCTCGGCCGTTGCACACAGGTAATACGTGGCAATGGCATATTCGGTATGCGGCAACGACAGCTCGATGATCTCCGCCCCCAGCTCGGCCAGAGTCTCAATCGCCTTGCGAACGGCCTGTTCAACTGCCGGATCCATTCCTTCGACAAAGTACTCCTTTGGCACGCCCACCTTAATTCCCTTAATCGATTGATTGAGGAAGGTAGTATAGTCTGGGACTGGAACATCCGCGCTCGTTGAATCCATAGGGTCGTGTGCGGCAATGCAATTCATGAGCAGCGCAGTATCTTCGACGTCTTTCACAAGAGTACCAATTTGATCCAATGAGGAGGCAAAAGCAACCAATCCGTAACGCGAAACGCGGCCATAGGTTGGCTTCAGTCCGACCACTCCACACAAAGCCGCGGGCTGGCGAATTGATCCACCGGTATCCGACCCGAGTGCCAGAATGGTTTCCCCAGCCGCCACGGCGGCTGCTGATCCTCCGCTTGATCCACCAGGAATGCGCTCCAAGTCCCATGGGTTCAGGGTGAGTTTCATGGCTGAATTTTCTGTTGATGAGCCCATGGCGAATTCATCGAGGTTCGTTTTCCCCACAAACACGGCACCCGCGTTTCTGAGCTTCGTAACGACTGTAGCATCGTAAGGAGGAACGAAATTATGCAAGATTCTGGAGGCGCAAGAAGTGAGAACCCCTCTGGTGCACATATTATCCTTAATCGCCAGTGGAATGCCTGTAAGAGGGGTGACAGTGTTGCCCTGCTGTAGGCGCTGATCCGCGTCTTGTGCCATGCGCATCGCGAGCTCTGGTGTGAGGGTGATATAGGCGTTCACGCGCGGCTCGACTTTCTCGATCCGCTCCAGCACGGTCTTTGTCAACTCGGTGCTGGAGATTTTACGTTTCTGCAGTAGCAGAGCCAGCTCGTGCGCCGTAGTGGAGTGCAATTCCACTGCCTATCCTCCTCATATTGCCTGGAATGAGATCCAGATTGTCCTATCCGGGTGAACCCTTGCGCCATGATTCACAACAAACAGGGTGCGCGGGACAATGGTTTGACCCCTTATCAGACCAGCTGTCCCTCATCAGTATTCTTGAATTATCTTAGGGACGCGGAAGCAGCCTGTCTCCGCCTCAGGCGCATTGGCCAACGCTTCGTCTACCGGAAGTGGAGAGGTAATGATGTCCTCGCGGATTACGTTTGAGAGCTTGAGGGAGTGAGAGGTTGGTTCAATAGCCTTGGTGTCTAACTCGCGTAATTTCTCGACAAAGTTCAAAATGCCGTTCAGATCCTTTGTGAACTGCCGAATCTCCTCGTCAGTAAAATAAAGCCGGGAGAGCAGCGCAACATGGCGGACATCATCTTCACTGATCTTGGCCATCGTCTTCTTGCTCCTCCTTGGACTCCCGGATCCTTTTTAGCCGGGCATGCTTCACCAGCAGCTTCTTCTGCCCTTCTTCGGAGAAAATTACAATGACTTTGGTGCGGTCGCCGCTGCCGCTCTTATAGAGAATCGTCCCTTCTCCCCATTTGGGATGCTCTACCTGATTCCCAATCTCGAACTCTTCTTGCGAGCTCTGATCCCGCACATTCTTAATTTCAGCCATGCCGATATACCTCATGAAAAAAGTTTCAGTTCAACTACTCTGGGCCCCATCTCGAGGTGTGTCTGGGCTCTCATAGCGAGCCAAAATCGTCTGAATGACCCCACTGGTCGAGACCCGGGGTACTAACGGGACCGCCAAAACCTGGCCTCCTGCTTTCAATACCAGGTCATGCCCCACGATTTCGTTAATCTGATAATCGCCGCCTTTCACCAGAATATCAGGCCGCAGCTCACTGATGATTTGCCACGGATCAACCTCGTCAAACACCGTTACGTAGTCAACCATCTGAAAGGCAGCCAGAATGCGGCCACGTTCGCTTTCACACAAAACCGGCCGGTGAGGGCCTTTGATCTTTCGCACGGAGGCGTCGCTGTTGATCGCCACGATCAACACATCACCTTGCTGGCGCGCCTGCTGAAGGTAACGTATATGTCCAACATGGATCAAGTCAAAACAGCCGTTTGTAAAGACAACTTTGCGACCGCAGTGCTGGTGTTCCGCAACAAGAGTGCGCAGCTCGCTCCGGGTTTTGATCTTGCTATTCTCCATGTTGCTTGCGTACCGCAGTATATAAAAAGCCCATTGGCACTAAAGAGATCAGAGGCTGCCCATCACGCCAAGAGTTCCCACCACAGACAACACTTATTCTTTCTCTTTGTCATGAGAGACTGGTTCGGGCCCAACCGCCTCTTCAGCCCGCTGAATCCCTGCCTCGTACATCTTGTCCCTTTGCATCTTGTCGCCGAGCTTGATATCCTCTATCACCACCTGAATATCGGCAATCTGCTCGAGGCCCAAGACCTTGGTCAGGGTTGCTTGAATGCGCTGTTTGATACTCTGGTTGACGACGGGCAGATCTTCGCCTACCTTCACCTGCGCGTGGGCGCGAACCACCAGTCCTTTACGGGTGCTTGTAATCAGCGGTCGAATGCCCAGTACCGAAGGCATACCGCTGACCGCGCTCTTGATGCATTTCACAATCGCTGCCTCTGAGATGATAATGGTGCCATCTTTTCGCCGGCTAATGATCTTCGTCTCCACTCTTGCCAGCGAAATACTCAGGATGGCAATCAGAACCGGCAAGACCACCATCAGCAGGTACCCTATCACCTTTGTCGAGGTATGAATCTGGTCGCTGATTGCCTGCGGGTACTTATTGATCCATTCCCACGGTAGAGATAGGAAGAATCCGTGCAGACCCACCAGGAACAAAATGATCAAGCAAACAAAAACGAGAAAACGTCTGAGTAGTTGCATACGTGCTTCTCCCCGTCAACGCGATCGTCTGGGCACCTCGAGTTTTTCTTTCTTCTCCTGTTTCTTCTCGTGTTCTGACACGACAATCCCTTTGATGATCACATTGACCTTGTCAACCACGAGGCCGGTCATCCGCTCGACAGCATCCTTGACGCACTTCTGAAGCTTGTGGGCGGCTTCGTACATGTTGACACCGTATTCGACCTTTACCTCGACGCTGATTGTTGCGCGATTTCCTTCAATGGCTACGGTGACGCCCTTATCTGCGTCCTTGCGCCCCAGCATCTCGCCAAGGGAAAACTTGCCACCCATCCCGCTGATGCCCTCAACTTCCATGGCTGCCAGCCCGGCAATTGTTCCTACCACCTCATTGTTAATCTTGATTTCTCCAAAATCTTCGCTCACTGCCATAAGCTTGCCTTCCCTTCTTCACGCTGATCTGCTTCGGCATCTTATTTTATTATTTGGTGAACTCCTACCTAGCCCACCTGAGTTCGTGCCTTGAAGAAGTTGTTGATGAAATCCGTGCCGAACTTTCCGTCGAGAAACTCGGTGCTTCTCATCACCTCCTGATGAAACGGAATTGTGGTTTTCACCCCTTCGATTATGAACTCATCCAGGGC
>CAZVVA010000083.1:0-15689 GCA_964630455.1 uncultured Candidatus Sumerlaeota bacterium | reverse complement strand
AGCCTGCCCTGCTAAGGGGAATCGGTACTTGCTTCATCACGCCTGCGGAAGTATCCCTGTAGCCCTCCAATCTGGCCCTGTGGCTCATGAGCGTAGGTCTTGCCAACCGCGAGGGAGTGATTTGTAACGGAAGAAAATATAAATTGTAGGCGGCATCATGCGGGTGCGGACGCTGGCTCTGGTGCGTGTGAAAAAAGAGCAGTGCGTCATTCCGAGCAGATTGAGAGGGCGGCGACTACTTTCTCAGTAACTCGCTGGATAATATCGGTCTCCTTCTCTTTATAGAGCGTGAAGACGACAAGGATAAACCGACGTCCGTCGGCAAGCTCAATAATTGCGGCATCGTGGTTTTCCAAGCCGGTCCATCCCGCCTTGCTCCATACTTTGGCGGAATTGGGCACTCCTGCGGCAATGCGTTTGACCCGCGACTGCTTGGCACGCTGCGGATTGCGCTGCATCAGGTTTAGCATTTTTCGGCACGACCGCCGATCCACCACCTGCTCTTCAGCGATGAGGTAGAGCAATCGGGCCGTATCGTTCGTCGTCATCTTGTTACTATACTGGTAGTGATCTCCGGTGTAGCGCCCCAGGAGCTGGATATCACGCCCAAACGGTGCCTTTGACCAGGTTTTCTGAATCGCAAAGATTCCGGGGAGACCTAGGTGCTTGAGGTAGCGATCCACAGTATAGCGCCTGTAGCGAAAACTGGCGAATTCCTCACGCGAGAGCTCCGGGCCTGACTCTGTACCTGTCAGGCGATCCAGCAGGCGGTTTGTGGCTTCATTATCGCTGATGCCGATCATCAATTTGAGATCCTTTTTTACCGCGCGCGACATTGGCAGCATGCCGTTGCGTACCTGATGAAAGACCGCCATCAAGTAACCCACTTTTATTACGCTCGCGGGATACACGGGTTCATCCCCGCGGTAATTGCCGAGCCTCATGTAGTGTGGGTCGCGCAGGTCAATCAGCGTCGCCCAAACAGTATCGGTTGTCACGTGGCCCTCGCCAATTTCATGTACGCTATCGGTTACGCAGCGCGTGACTAGCTGATCCAGATCAGGCGAAGGCTGCACCCTGCGCATAGCCCAGCGAGATTGTTCCGTCGGAATCTCATCGAACGAATGAAAGTAGGTCGCACAGCCCACAAATAGTGCCACCAGACTAAGCAATGTAGCGCTTATCAAAACTCTCGATCTCATCTCTACCTCCTTGATCTTGAACAGATGCCGACGGCAAAGACCGGATGGAATCTTCCAGACACCCACCTGCCTACCGGGTACGCATGGCTACTCACACGTTCTTTCTCAACCAGTGAGCGGAATTATGCTAACGGCCAGGAGGACTTTCAATACCTTTTTCGATCACTCGCTCAGACAAGCGGGCGTCTGATTCCAGACCAGCAAGGCTCTACAGCTGGAAAAACAGGGTACAGTCCACGCGCTCGTTCCTCGCTTGGGACAGTCCCCGATTTTCCACTTCTCATTTCAAATGTGATGCTGTACTAGCGCACCCAAATAGGTATTTTAAAAAGTTGGGTTATGCGCCATTACTGCCGTGGTGATGCACTAGAACTCCTGGAGCCAATTCTTATTAATTTCGTCCTCGATAAGGCGCTGGTGTTTTATTTCTTCCTTGGCGAGAAAGTCGAACATCTTCTGCACCGATTGATCCTTCACTACCTCTGCGGCCTTTTTATACAGCGCATAGGCCTCCTTTTCTTTCTCCAGGGCAATGGTTAACGCTTCGTACGGAGTAGTATTTTCGTCAATCATAATTTTCTCCTCTAGTATCTAATAATGTGAATTACCTGCAATCATGAAGCAGATCGTAATGATTGTCATGTAAATTCGATTGTTGGGCATTCTTATTTACTCGGTTGCTCCGTGCTTTCGCAGAAGTTTAGAGAACTCCTCTGTTCGTGAGCACTGTAGGGGCGTACGGCCATTGCATCGAGCAGTGATATCTGCCCCATGAGCCAGCAGAAGCGCGGCTACGTCTGTGTGCCCCCAATAGGCCGCGGAGTGAAGTGGCATGCAGTCGTACAAGGCCTTAGCGTTAACGTTAGCCCCTCTGGACAGAAGAAATTTCACCATCTCAGTCTGACCAGAGGATGCTGCACAATGCAAGGCTGTCATATCGTCCGTGCCCTTCATGTTAACATTGGCTCCGCGGTCTAGAAGGAGTTCGACTACCTCTTTGTGGCCGTTCATCACAGCCCATTGCAACGGTGTCCCGCAACCTGTGCCTTTTTCAGTAACGTCAGCGCCGTGATCCAGCAGGAATTCCACCACTTCTTTGTGACCGTTCCCTGCCGCTTGGTGAAGTGCTGTTTCTCCGTCCGCTGACCGTTCATTTACATCAACACCACGATCCAGGCACTTCTTAACCTTGGACAGGTTGCCTTCGCTGGCGGCAGTGCGTATGTCCTGGCAACCTATCATGACTGACTGAGCCAGTACAAAAAGGAAGAAATATGTCGCCGTCTTCGTCATGATTCTTTCTTTTCTTAGTGACTGCCCTAACAATGTCAATACATGGCAAATTTTGTTTGGGATTACCCTTATTGCAAGCAATGTTTTCCATCTATTGTTAAGTCAATAAATCTGCAAAGATAGTACGGAATTTTATAAACTTACATTATCAAAAGCAAGAATTTAAGTGTGACCGGCCCGCCTATGGCGCCTCCGCTGGAGCGGCTTGTTAGGGGTACTTGAAATCGTACCAATGCGGGTAAAAGATTTCGGCAAGCGAAGCACATCTACCTTCCTATTCCATAGCCGAGATATTACGCTCTGGACTTCTCTCTGAGGACCGCTAGTCCAAAACTGCTCTACACCAGGAGTATTCTCGACTGATAGAAGTTTTGCTTTCTCAAGCCTACGCCGTAGCTGCCGTGAAACAGCAGGACCTGTATCAATTATTGAAACATTTAGGCCTACTACTTCTTCGATAAGTGAAGTGAGAAATGCGTAGTGCGTACATCCAAGTACGATGGTATCCACGCCGCGTTCCAACAATGGGGATACGTAGTTTTCGACTAAAGTACGAGTCGTTTCTGCCGAAAGTTCAGCTCTTTCTACCTGTTCTACCAGACCAGGACAAGGTTGAATTATAACCTCCGCGCCTTTGCCCGATCGATGAAGCAATTCGCCAAACTTTGTACTCTCAAGTGTCCCTGTGGTGGCTAGGACACCGATAATGCCTGATCTTGTAGCCTCTACTGCTGGTTTGACCGCGGGTTCCATACCCACAATGGGCAACGAATATATCGAGCGTAGCGTTGATATCGCCGCAGCTGTTGCGGTATTACATGCGACAACAATGGCTTTGACACCTTGCTCTAAGAAAAATCTAGTCAGGGTAATTGATCTCTGTTCGATAAAATCCTTGGATTTGTCTCCGTAAGGTATATAGCCTGAGTCCGCGATGTAAAGAAAGTTCTCTTTTGGCAAATCCGCTCGCATATGCTGAAGCACTGATAGGCCACCAACTCCAGAATCAAACACTCCGATTGGATTGGCAAAACTCATTTGCATATCCCAATTACACTTAAGTTGAGGCCCTAACACTGAAGATCAGCGGCCCGCCATTCATTTCGACCCCGTGTTGCGGGCGACGGCATAGAGAGCATTCCCCATACCGAGAACCGAGAGAACACCGCCGTAAAGACCCTCACATGCTCGACGCAGGACGCTGCCCGCGCCGATGCCGCTTACTGTCTTGAGCGACAAGACCGCGAAGCCTTGCCCGGCGAGGAGAGTCTCGAGGCTGCGGGCCGTGTGGAACAAGAAATGCCTGTCGGGCTGAATCATGTTCCAACGGGCGCCGTACAGGAGCCGGCGCAACGCGCGCGCATTAGGCGTCTGAAGGAGCAACACGCCGCTCCGCCGCAACCACTCGCTCGCTTGCCGCACGAGCACGAAAGGGTCGGGCAGGTGTTCGATCAAATCAAGCGCGAGGACGACGTCGAAACTCTCGGCCTGGAGCTTCGCCGTTTCTACGGCGCACCCCAGGACGCGCTCGGCACCGAGCAATTGTTCGGCCGCCTGGCGAAGCACCGGTCCAGGTTCGATGGCCAGCACGTCCCAGCCCGCATCCCTCGCTGCTTTCGACAATCCTCCCGTTCCGCAACCAATCTCGAGCAGGCGACCGGGCGGCGTCGCCACGTGGTGCAAACGCTTCAGGTGCGCTTTGTAGTACGCCGTCCTGCCGGGCGAGGCTTCTTGTTCGATGAGAGCCTGAACAGACTCACCCCCTTCGGCATAAGCCCTGTTGGGATCAGGAAAGTTCTCGCGATCGACCCGCCAGACAAAACCGCACGCTCGGCAATCGCGATAGGCCGACCCAAAGGCGATTCCGCTTCGCACCCTATCACTCAGGCAGATAAGACACTCGCCGTCGGATTTATGCTTGTCTTTTCCGCTCATGAGCCGTCCCTGCCTCCACCGCTTGCTCAATATGCCACTTAGCATTCGGAGGAACAAATCTAAGAATGTCATTCCGTTGTCCAATGTATGATGGACTTAAATTCATTGTATTCATATTCTTCCTCGCATAACGAGTAGCATCAGCCGTGGTCTTTAGACCGTCACCTTCAGGCTTTGGTTTGGTGCTCGTTTTCGTCTCTTGAACAATGAATTCAGTAAATATGGAAAACCGTAGAGCCGAATTTTCCATATTCAATGAATATACAATGATAGTATGGCATTTTATAAACTTACATTATCAAAAGCAAGAATTTAACTCTGCGCGGCCCGCCTATGGTGGGTCGGGTGCATTACTTTGTTAGCCCCCACTTATTTTAACGACTTTGTCGTTTTGAAATTCAACACCGATAAATCTACTGTACCAAGTAGTGTAAAACCACTTATCCGATGTTGAGTGTTTTGGGTCGGGCTCACCTAGTAAATGTCGGACTTTGTCGCGAGACATGCCAATCTTAAGATGTTTAAATAAAATTTCTCCTTCCTTCAGGCGGGCACCAGTACGTGCCTTGTTCTTGAAAGCAATGCTAATTTCCTTCAGAGACTCATCCAAGTTTTGCTTAGCTTGTAAACCCTTCTCCAGGACACTCTTTTCTTCCTTGTATCTTTTGATCAATCTCGCAAGTTCCTTGTAACGTGCCGACAGGACAATTGAGATCTTGTCTTTCAGGGGTTTCCCATCCAGTTCAGTCAGCGAGAATGAGTTAGGTATTGGAACGGGAGAGACGTTGCCGTTGTCGATCCACGTTCCGTTGGTAGCGTCCCGAGTAAATCCAAAGACCAGATACCTATGTCCCGGAACAAGCTCGCGAAAGACCGGGCAAATGCTTAGAACGTCTTCCTGGGGGTCGCCCTTAAGGGTTTGGAGGACTTCGGCCTGGTGTACGGGGCCAATACTCCGCTCTTGCCCGGTACGTTGAAGCGTTTTGACGATCCAGATGCCCTCTGCACGGCTGATGTACTGATCGATGTTGTTAAACATCATCGACTTGATGGCATAGCAGGGGATGCACATACAACATCCTAAGATAAATGTCCCAAGAAAGCGTTTCATCTTTGGCCTCCTAACGAGTAGCGTCAGCAGCGGTCTTTAGGACGTCGGCTGGATGGTTTGGGTGGGACCCCTTGTCACCAGGGGAATCCACACAAATCAATTGAGTTCGGTTTCCATTCTTTACCGGGTTTGGCAAGAATCATGGTGCAGTAGGGCCAAACGGCGTTGCCTGATGATTGCTCGAACTTGACCGGGCAATCGACCGACTGCCAGCCATGCCGGGTGTAGAACGTGACCAACTCGGGCTCGCAAAGAAGGAGACCGAGTTGTGCCTGCAGTTTCTTAAAAATTACTCGTCTGGCTTCCTGTAGGGCGAGGCCAGCATAGCCCCTGCCACGATGTTCCGGAGGTGTCATGACTCCGGCAACACCGCCGATTCTGACCTGCTGGTCGTCAACCAGGCAGGTGCGCTCCAGAATCTTTAGAAAACTCACAAGGCTTTCTCCGCTGTATACCACGATTCTGTAAGTACCGTCTTTTGTCCACTCGAATTGGCGAGCAAGCGGAATGTTGCCGAAGATCTGTTTAGCCCATGCCCTGATAGTCTCCCGTTAACCCGGAGCCACGTTTTCATTCAGCGGGTTTACCGTGACGTAAACACTCATTTTTCTTTAATTCTCTCTGGAGTCATGGGTAGTTGCAGCAATCTTACACCGATGGCGTCGTAAATAGCATTGGCAATCACACCGCCCATGGTAACAATGGCTGGTTCGCCTCCTCCTTGTGCGGGAGAGTCTTTGTCATCAATTAATACTGTTTCAATTTTGGGCAACCAGGGAAAGCGAGGGATTTTATAGGTATCAAAATTGAGATCTAAGATTTTTCCACCTTTAAAGTGAATTTCCTCCGTCAGGGCGTAACCCAATCCCATTATGATACAGCCTTCCATTTGAAGCTTGGCTCCTGCGGGATTAATCACCAGGCCCATATCCTGCGCGCAAATGACGCGTTTCACTTGCACATGTCCCGTTTTCTTATTCACTTCGACTTCAGCCATTGTGACAACATACGTACCGGAATCGATTCCACAGGCGATGCCATAGCCACGACCGCTGGGTGCTTTCGAGGGAGTCCAGCCGAATTTTTTAGCAGCCGCCTTGAGGACTCCCACCATTTTCTGATCCGTTAAATTTTTCAGTCGAAATTCCAGCGGGTCGATTCCGGCTTTTTCTGCCATGGTATCTATATGAGATTCTCTGGCGAAGGTGTTAGTGTTGTTGGCTGGTGCGCGCCAGGGGCCAGTCCTGAAAGGATGAGTACCAGGTATGCCACGCCACCCTGAGCCATGGACAGCGGTACGATGATGTGGGATCTCGTAAAACTGTTGAGCCCCCCTGCTGCCGGCGAAATAGACGTGATAATCCCAGAGTGCAAGTTTCCCGGACTCCGTCACTCCCGACTTGATTTTCACAACAGCAGCGGGTCGAAATGGATCGTAAATAAACTCTTCTTCACGGCTCCAGGCCACCTGAATGGGTTTTCCCGTCAGTTTTGCCAATCGGGCGGCTTCAATGCCTTGCTGGTTGTAATTTTTCCCACCAAAACCGCCCCCGACAAATGGCGTGAGGACGTGAACATTCTCGGAAGAAAGGCCGAGTGTATTTGTAACTGCACTTTGGAGACCGAACGGTGATTGGGTAGATGCCCAAATCGTGATTTTATTTCCTTCAATTTTTGCCACCGCGGTATGTGGTTCTATTGGCGCATGTGCGACGTAACTGTTAAGGTATGTTTCCTCAGCAGTAATAGACGACTGACTTTCACCGTTCTTTAGATTGCCGCCTTCAGCCGCAGTACTGCTTTTTGGTGCAGTGTTGAGCAAATGTTGAAAGATGGTTTTATCGTCCACTTTCGCTAGCGGCACATCATAGTCAGCCTTGATTTGAGATAAGGCGCGCTCAGCTACGTCGGGATATTTGTGTAGAACGGCGATTAAATCGCCATCCTGAACAACTTGAACGCCTTCAATTTTTTTGGCTGATGCTGTGTCCACTTTTTTCAATGTAGCTCCATGGGCAGGGGGTCTTAGAATGCGGGCATACAGCATTCCGGGCAGTTGAACATCGCCTGCATATTGAGCTTTACCTGTAACTTTTTCCAACGTATCCGTTCTTTTCACGGGTTTACCGATGACGGCAAATTCCGACGGTTTCTTCAATGGGGCTTTATTCTCCAGGCGTCGCGTAATTTTTTTGCCTTTAGCCAGCTGGGCATAGGTCACCTGAGTCTGCAGTTTGCTTTTGTCAGAGATAACCCCATTTTTTGCAATTAGCCGATCTTTCGGAACTTCCAGATACTCAGCGGCCAATTCCATCAGCACACCTCTGGCTTCGGCTCCTGCAGCACGGAGAGGAGGTCCAAAAAAGCGGGTGGTCATTGAACCGAACGTACCTCTGTCCCATGGACAGAGATTCGTATCCCCCATAACCATGTCGACGGTTTCAAGGGACACGTCAAGTTCTTCAGCCAGCATTTGCGCAAGTGAAGTGATGATTCCCTGGCCCATCTCAATCTTACCAGTGAAACACGTAACTCTGCCATCTTCACCGATTCTAAGATACGCGTTGAAATCTGACGGGGTGGCAGGACGACCTCTGGAACTTCTTTGTTGAGCTAAAACCGATGTATCCCCTAATGTAAACAATACGATAATGCCGCCGGCTGTGAGTTTCAGGAATTCGCGCCGGTTAATGGGAGACTGAAGTATGTTCTCTTCAGAATCGAGTTCGCAATATTCATCTTCTTTCATCTTTTCATTCTCCTTTCATTTCTTTTGCTGCAGCCTGAATGGCCTGAACGATCCGATTATGCGACCCGCAGCGGCACAAGTTACCATCCATATTTTTGACAATATCTGAATAAGTAGGGTTCGGGGTTTTTTGCAGAAAACTGTAAGCCCTCAAAATCATTCCCGGTGTGCAATATCCACATTGAAGAGCATCATGTGCGATGAAAGCCTTCTGCAAGGGATGGAGACCGCCATTTTTTGCCAATCCTTCGATTGTGGTCACTTCTTTCCCCTTAACATTCTTCACGGGCAAGATACAGGAGCGAACGGCTCTTTTGTCTATAAGTACGGTGCAAGAGCCGCAATAACCTTCTCCACATCCGTATTTAGCTCCGGTTAAACCAAGATCGGTGCGTAAGACCCACAGGAGCATTCGATCACTGTCTACGGTTAATTTTATGGGTTTCTTATTCAGCTTGAATTGGATAATTTCTTTCATAATGACCTCCTCCTTATGTGTGCTTGTTGGCGGTTCTCTAAACCTCACCATGTACCATGTTCATAGTCTATTGTTTCACAAATAACCCTTCTCCACCCTTGTGAGTATCGGCAACTTCCATACTATCCTTCCACTTTCCAAGATTCGTCATCTACATCTCCTAACGTTGGAAGTGAGCCGCTTCTTGGGGCCAGAGTGATAGCGGCGGCGATTAGCCGTCCGCTGGAGCGCTTTGTTGGATGTGTCGACATCCATTCCATTGCCACCGACACATGTCCCTACTGGCTCACCTCTACGTCCGAGACCCAGGCCTTCGCCACAGGCTTGCCCTCGGAGAGCTCCGTCAGCTCCTGAAGCAGCCATATCTTCGCATTGTGGCTGCTGAAGGTCATGTCAAACACCCACGGCTGTGAACCTTCCTCGCTGAAAAGAGAGACTACAACACGTTGCGGCATGAGTCGCCCATCCGCGAACTCCTCGAAGTCACCGTATTCCACCCTGAACCTGCGCTTGCCCCTCGAGAATCCTTCCTCCCGAAGCACAACGCCGGTTACAGCGTCAACCCAGACGTGGTCCGTTTCGGCGCCCCCTCCGCTGTAGCCGTACCAACTTCTCCAGACGCCACATCCCACTCGCATCGCGATATAGCGGTCGGGCTTCCTGGCCACGGCTCCCAGGGAGTCAAGCACGGTCTCCTTCATCTGGATGTCGCCTTCTTCGAGGATAACCGCGGGCAATATGCTGACGCGCTGGAAGCCATCCAGCGCGATGAAAGGACGCTTGCCGTCCTGACATTCTAGCATGAAGGCTGTGTATGTATCCGCTTGTCTTCTCCTTCCACTCCTCTGCACCCACTCCAAACGAGTGGGATTCTCCTCCAAGGCGCCCTTGAGGTCGTTCCAGCTCGGGCCCTCATCGAAGAGGCACTCCAGCGCCAGGGCCGCCCGCCTCTCGCCATGCACCTCAGTCTCCACCGGTGTCAGTTTATACATGTATTTGGGCAGCGTGGCGGACTCGCGCACCTTCTCCTTCCATCTCGAGACCGCTCGTGCACTTGGCTGACCGGTTGGAACGAGTAGAAGAACCTGCGCGCGCCGTCCGTCAACCATCTCATCGCCGATGACTGAAAGATCAAACTGCTCCGGATGCAGGCTGAGTTCTTGAAGAGGTCCAAAGAACGTCACCCCTTGGAGTATCGTCACCAGACGGGGAGGCCCCGCCGTGTTGTTCGGATCATAGGTGTTGTCAACTTCACCCTCATAGGACTTCCAATCCCCGCTGACATTCAGAGAATTTGGAGCTCTGTAGGCTATCGCTACTTCCCACAAGTCATCTTTCTGCGTGTGCTTCATGGAGAACGTGTAACTGAGTTCGTTTACTGGCGGTCTGAGCCAGTGCTTGTTGTTCGACAGCAAGTTCGAGATCAATTCACGCGAGTTGAGTTGCCCAAGCTCTTCTCCCAGCGCAAGGAAGCAACTCCCTAGGCAAAAGCCAATCAGAATGCAGCATGTGAGAGATTCCAGTCGTCTCTTCATCGTTTTCCCTCCCATCCAATGTCAATCATCAGCGGCTTCAGCCCGCTGGATGCGATTGTTCACATCTTTTTGGAATACCTTTGTGACGTCTTCTATTTTTGTCTATAACTCGATGGATATTGCTTCAGCCCTAGAGGATTTGGACAAGATTCGTAAATTAGAACTGGTTCGGCTGGATTTGAAACATCATAGAAATGCAATCCGAGATCCGGATGTTCTACATACAACGTCTTTGCATGGCTTGCCATGTCCGAGGGATAGAATCGAACTGGACGACGAGTGGACCGTGTTATATGTTTGGGTTTCATCTCGTCGGAAAGATCGATGGCAGAAAACTGGTTGTTGCTGTGCAGAGCGAATAGTATGCTTCCGCATTTGATCCGCCTTCCTGGTAACCAATCCATACATGCCACTAACTTGGGATTGTCCGGATTGCTCATGTCCATCAGATTCCAGGGTCGGCTTTTATCGGGAAGAAGGAGACGCTTTTCCCAGCCATATACAGGAAGCCCTGAGTCACAAGACCTGATAACAGTAGGGCTCCGCGGGTCCTTCCATGTTATGAGCGAGTAATACGGGCCTGTGTGATGTCCCGCGCCCACGCAAGCAAAACCGTCTCCTGCCACGAAGTGGTCTATTCTCACCGACACATCGACTTTGGAGAGCATGGACGGAGCAAAGGCATTAGATAGATCAAAGAGATAGATGTTCCCAAAATCGGTTAAGCAAAGATAGTCTCCAGCCATCTTTACATTCCGATATCGCGGTCCAGTCGGGGTATTCCTGTTTGACATGCCTTTCGTAACGATCTTGGGCAACCTTGGATTCGAACAGTCTACAACAGCGAGTGTCTCGTTACTACAAACATAGAGAGAGTTCCCCTTTGCCTCAAAATCTGTTACTCCTTTCATTGGGATGCGTGAAAGCAGAACTGGGCTCGTTGGACTAGCGACATCCAGCACCCTGATATCATCTTCTTTCCCTCCCCCCAAATAGAGGAGTGGATAAACTAAAGAGATGGCCCTTGTTCGTCCCCCGTAGTAAGGGCCCAATTCTTCTCGATAGACAGGCAATGGCGCTGCATCAGAAGATTGTTCTGAGGTCAACGAGCACCCCAACACGGCGAGGCAAGACGCCACCCAAAAAAGAGGATATCTATATGGCATCCCCTATTCTCCTTTCCATTACGATCATGGAAGCACCTTGCTGGCATCTCAACCGAGGATAAATGGCTTCTGTATACATAGACCATCCTTGCGTTCTGACGCAATCTGCATAGGCGAATGGACCGGCGCTCAGGCGCCGCTGAAGGCGGTCGCCTGCAGCGACTGGTTAGCCACCGATAAATATCCAATTGCCTCCAGACTCCTTAAAAGTGAAAACCAAGGCAGCTCTTTAACTCGCTACAAAATGCCCATCCCTTAATAGACAGATTTCGTAATCTTGAATTTCCGTTTTTGGACGATTCATGGTTTTTTTGCAATGCAGGAGACGTAGTCGTGGATTACCTCATAGTTTTTTGTTAGCCTTCTCCGAGCAGCCAGTCTTTTAAGAAACTCCTCCTCAAGAGACCTCCGCCTGCTGGGATCGACAGCTTCATAATAAGCTGTCCCTGCGCCGGATTTCAAGAGATGCTCAAGAACTTCTTCCGGAGTATCGTACTGAAATATCACCCTCCCTTCCCAAAGATGTTCAACTTCCAATCCCGCGTTTGCGATTTCGTGCTCTATATGATTCATATCGTGAGGGAAGTCAAACGCAACTCTCTTTTGCAATATGGATGGATCTGAAGAGACAATCTCTTCGAATATTTGAAGCGGTTCGTAGGGAGACTTCTCCTTGTGCACGACAAATGCCACCTGGCCTTGTTTCACCAAGGCACGGCTTGCAAGAGTGAAGAAAGGCTTCAGTGGAATGTAACCCAAGACCCAGCTGGAGATGATGATATCAAGTGTCCCTTCGGCCCGGAGGGTTTCAAGCGCATCCCCGGCGACAAACCGGATGCTACGAATTCCTTTGGAATGGGCACGTTTCCGCGCTTCGGCCAACATGCTTTCAGAAAGATCAACGGCTATAACATTTCCGGATTCTTTTAGTTTGTCTGCAATCAAAACTGTCGCAAACCCGGTACCACAACCTGCCTCAAACACACTCTCTTTCCCTGTGAATCTAAGTTTGTCAACGAGATTCTCTATCGGCCTTGCAGCTTCTTTAAGCCAGAACTCATCATAATATTCGTGAATCTGATCATAAGCAGATCGCAACTCATCCTGGCCCACCTCACCCTGTGCCTCAGCTCCGATTTGAAAGAAACGTGGAACTGCATGCGAGCGGGGTAGACACTTTTCACAAATCTCAGCTGATACTTCTGGGCTAGTCGGCAGCTGGTCAGTTGTTATGTGTTTTGCTAGAATGCGCCCTACGCAGCTTGACCTTGGCTTCTGAAAATAGCGGCCCATTCTGTTAAGAATTCGATGAAGTGACTCCTGGGTAATGTTCCCGAATGAAAGAGGAACAAGGTTGCAAGGGCACACCTCGCCACTTCCGTCAATGTAAAGGTGAGTAAGTCCAGCACCGCATCCAAAGGTTTCAGAAGATTCAAGGTAAGTAAAGGTAGAAAGGATCGGGAGGCTATCATCCGCTGCAATTTCCTTCTGGTAATCAAGAATTAGTTGCCTTTCAGCTTGACTAAGAAGTACTTCCGACTTTCCAGCTAATTTTCCCGTTGGACACGGTTCAAGTAAATGGACTTCCAGTGCTCCTGATTCGGAAGCAAAATTCATAAACGATTTGAAGTTAGAGGGTTCCAAAAAGTCGCGGGTTGCCACTGAAATAATATATGGGTACAAACTGCTCTTAGATGCCAGTTGAAGAGCCTGCAGTGCTGTCAGAAACGCTCCCTCTTTCCCACGCAGTCGATCGTGCTTATCCGGTGACATGGAATCAATACTGACACCGCAGGCGAAAAGACCGCTATCCAGGAGTGCACGGGCGCGCTCTTGGGTAAAGCCTGCGCCCGAGGTGTTCAGAGTAAGAGCAGTGCTCTCATTAAAAGATCCCACGATCTCTTCCAAATCCTCTCTGAGTAAGGGTTCGCCACCGGATAGTGTAACCTTGACCGCTCCCAGGTCTTGAATCTGAGAGACGACTTCCTTGAGAGTCGAAAGGGGAATATCCTGTTGACTTCGTCCGGCATTGTAGCAATGCCAACAATTGTAATTGCACCTGTTTGTGACAGCCAACGTTACCGAAAAAAGTCGCCTCGTACTTTGTTGGGCTATTTGATTGAAATGCTTCACCAGGTTCTCAAAGGCACGGCTAGGATAAGGGGGGAAATGAGTGCTTAGAACAAAACGCTTCTTGAAAGTGATGACTTTCTCGTTTGACAAATATTCCTTGAAAAAGGCAGCAAGCCTCGGATGCATTTTCGAGAAAGGATGCTTTTTTGCAACTAGTCTAAAGAATTCGTCACCTTTCATACGTCGCTCGCTTTTGTTTGAAGTTCCATATGATGCAGACCAATATAATAGAGCAACCGCGTTGAAAGCATTACCATTAAATGTGCCTAACGTTGGAAGCGAGCCGCTTCTTGGGGCCAGGGTGATAGCGGCGGCCTGAAGAAGTCGGTTTCCGCCGAATTGTTATGTCTCGTCCTTTCCAAATTCTTTTATCTATTCCGATTTATTGATATACTCTTGAATTTTAGGGTGTATCTCTTGATACAAAGTCTCATCAATTAAAAAGTTCAGGTCACGGAATTCTTGTCTAAAATCCTTGTCAAATGATGCACTTAACGCTGCGATGATATATGTGCTTTGCTCCACATCAGAAACACCATCGTTTTGAAACGTAAATTGATTGGAAATATCGTTCTGAAATGCTTTTGCCAGTTTCTTCAACTTTTCCCAGCCATATGTCTCCCCATACACAATCATTTTATAATCCAATGCCTGACTGGTTAAAACCTCCTTGATATCGAAATGTTTACCTTGTGATATGTAATATTCATACTGGCCTTTTTGATACCTTCTCCCATTAGCAAAATCGAACTCCAAGCTATTTCGGGTATTCTCCTCTATCCCAAACCCTTCCAGGTTAGCCAATATATGATGATAGGTATAGAATGCGCTTAAAACAGCCAGGCTTTCTTGTAAAAAGGGATAAGGGAAAGCCAAGGTGCCATAAAATCCACTCGGTCCTCCAAAAAAATTATGTCCTTGCTCGTGTGCCATGACTTCCCACCTTGGGTGACCAGAATTTCGCCCTGGGAACGCAGAAACTCCAAGTTTAAGTCCATTCGGTGTTGTCGATCCATACGCAGAAAACTCGTATTCTATTTTTGCGAAATTATATGGTGAGATTCCATTATGCATCTCTTTTAGACTTAAGTATTGGGCATCAGTCACTTTCACCATCTGTTCTTTAGAAACGATTGATTTATCAAAAAACTCTTTGGGGAAGTTATAAAAACCAGAATAAGCTCCTTCTATGTTAATTTTCTGATCACCTACTTCTTTCTCTTCCCGAGGTGTCGGGTTAGTGCCTTCTTCTCCTACAGGTTCATTGCTTGAGCATCCAAATCCACAAATCAAGAGGCTAAATAGAGTGACGATACAGAAGTATTTCATCTCGTTACACCCCCTATGATGTTATTTTTTATATCCGAATTTCTCAAAGACATAACGATAAAGCTCAGCGTCGCGCCTTCGGCTCTTCATAAAGAATTGTGCAGCGAATAGGGTAAGGGCGCGCCTAGGCGTGCCCCTACAAAATCTGTGTGTATATGCGGTTGAAATAATAGATATTTAAACTACAGATGAACGCAGATGAACATAGATAAATACTTAAGAAAAAAGCGAACACGAATTTACACGAATGTAAACGAATCTGATGTGTTTGAATTATTCGTGTCCATTTGTGCCTATTTGTGTTCTTTCGTGTTTCGCCGTGATTTTTTTGGATTTTTAATTTACATCTGCGTTTATCTGCGTTCATCTGCGGTTACACTAGCAGGTAGTTTTTTAAATCGCGGGTGAACACAGATGAAGGTAAATGCACACTCAGCCCTTTCTCTTATACATTCTATTGTAAGGTGGTTGTGATATTCTTATGTTACAAACATCGCGGGAGAAATCAACTGGAAAGTGCGTTAAGGGGCTGGGATGCGGCGAAAAGCGCTTTTGGGCGAGCCTAGCTGAATCGCTCCCCATGAGGAGAGAATATCGAGGATGACTTTTACTGTGCCTGAGACACGAAGGAAAAGAACCGTATAGGAAAAAGAGCCACTCGCAAGTGGCTCATGGAAAAGATCTGGAAGTGATATACTTGGAACCTTCAGGTAGCTAAAAGAAGCTGGTAGCGGTGGAGGGACTTGACCCCCCGACAC
>CAZVVA010000082.1:0-15748 GCA_964630455.1 uncultured Candidatus Sumerlaeota bacterium | reverse complement strand
CCCTTGGGCTGATGGGACAGCAAGCAGAAAAACGCCTCGGTGAACTCTCTGTCACGGAGCTGGACCAGCTGATTCGCCAGATCAGCGCTGGGCCTATGAGCAACGCCGAAAAAATTGACTACTACAGCAGCCGATTTCTCGGCACTCCCTACGAATTGGTCTGTCAGGGCGATGGCCCCTACGCTCGCTATGAGACCGGCCCCCTGATGAACTTCCAGCAGATCAATTGCATGACCTATTGTGAACAGGTGCTGGCGCTGGTACTCTCGTCGCATTACGAAGAGATGTTTAACATACTTCAGCACATTCGCTACCGCGACGGGATCATCGGCATGGCCACGCGCAACCACTATACTATGGCGGATTGGCTGCCGGAAAACGCCTGGTGCCTGCGCGATATCACCCACGAAGCGGGCGGGGACCTCGCCACCACGCTCACTCGCACGATTAGCCATCGGAAGTTCTTCGAGGGAAAAGGCCTGAGCGATGTCCGCGATGTGCTGCCCGACCGCGACGTCACAATATGGTACATCCCAATGGCCAACCTCCCCAAGGTCGTGGATCGTTTGAATTCAGGCGACATCGTATCGCTCATCCAGAATAGGCCAGCTATTTTTTCCGCCCACATGCTCATGATCTACAAAGACAAAAAGGGCCAGGCCTATTTCCGCCATGCCAGCATGAGCGCCAAGACCACACTGGATGTCCCGTACGAAGAATACGTCAGCGGCTTGAGCAAGAAGCCCAAGTACCTCGGCATGAGCTTTATGCGCGTACGCGAAGCCGTACGCTGGATCGGCCCGGAGAAACTTACCCATGGCAAGGCATTTCTTAATGACAAGCCCATGTGGAAGTAATGGCTAATCGCAAAAATTCGATGCGCTCTTCTTTTGGGCAAAGCATCACGGCACTCCAGCGCTCGCTCAGCAGGGTGTTACGTACCGGGAAAAAGCCTTGAAATGACTCGACCACTGGGCTAGGGTTTTGACTCAAAGACAAATCTTATGGCGCTATTCTGTCAGCAAAGAAGTACCTATATCAATAAATGAAAGTTCATAACTCAATAAAGGAGGACACAATCATGGCCATGATGCGCTACTGCTTTGTGCTGTTCACCATGCTGGCAGTCTTAACAGCCTGGGCACAATCCCCTTGTTGCGCTCAAACCACGCAGTCAACAACAGATACCCTGATTACGTTGCTGGAGAAGCATGCACGCATTTCACAAAACATAGATGAGTATGCCCCGGGTGGCAAAATTGTGCTCGATGTCGCCTACTCTGCCCTTGCCAAAGGGAAAGCAAAAGGGAAATGGCCTCTTGTCTCTATCGAAGACCTCTGGGCACATGCCATCAAAGAGGGCAGGAGCCTGTTTAACAAACCTGACAAGCGCTGGGGCCGCACTACTGCTCAGGAGACTCACGACATGATCGGCCAGACCACTATCGGCCCCTGGCAGATTACCGTGACTAACGTGAAGAATATTTACGGGCCACCTTACGGCGTGAAAAAGGAGTGGACCAATAAGCAGGTCAATGACTACTGCCGCGAACATCCAGAAATTCAGGCCATGATGATCAGCGACTATATCCAATTATCCTATGACGACTATGGCCTTCGCTCACCATATGCTATTCAACGCTACTTCTGGCTTGAGGCGTACGCGAAGGGCGAGATTGGCCAGGGAGCCTGGGACAAAAGTCCTCTCGCCGTTCCCCCAAGTGGCAACTGGGAAGACATTACGCCCGAAATGAAACGCGATACCGGCTTCTACGCCAAGCAGCTTCTGCTCGGCTCGAAATACAACAAGCATGGCTTGCTCTATTGGCTTTATATCACCAAGGATTTTGAGGCGATTAAAGACGTATTCCGAACCTGGAAAGATCAGGTACACCACGTGTGGAAGGAAGATCGGGCAGTGCCAACAACCGAGCCCGGCAACTTTGCTATCAAGCCGGAAGATTTCAAGTATTGCACAGACGATCCAGAATTCCACCAGACGCTCCTGAAGCTCTTAAAGGAAGCGGACAAATAGCAATGGTAGGGGCGTATTGCAATACGCCCTTACAATAGCAAAAATCCAGTAGGAAGATGCTCAAATGAGTTCAAACGTCACTATTCGCACAATGGTCGGAAAAGATATTCTCGGCATTGTCGAAGCGTGGAATGAAGCGCTTGTGCGCGATACGATTACCATTGGCCGCTTTATCCGCTCGGTTCACCTGGATGTTAATTTTTCGCCAACGGATGTGCGGGGCTGCTACGTCGCTGAGGCGAAGGGCAAAATCGTTGGCTTCATTCGCGCCATCATACGCCTAGCCCCTAATGATGGCCTCGGATTTGAAGAACACGATGGCTGGATTTCTGTCCTCTTTGTGCGGCCCCAATATCAGCGCAAAGCGATCGGCACTCAGCTGCTTCATGCGGCGCTTGATTTTCTCAAATCGCACGGCCGCCGCACAGTCTGGGTATGTGGCAACACCGGCTCAGCCCCCGGCTACCTCTTCCCTGGTATTGATGGAGATGCCTATCCCTCGGGGTTCGCATTCTTCAAAAAACACGGGTTTACTATTGACCACGAACCGGTTGCCATGTCGGGCGACATTATTGATTTTGACTATAAAAAGTATTATGACAAGGCGTGGTCAACTGGTAGGGATGAGGTTGTAGTCGAGTCGCTCACGCCGGAACGCGTACAGGACTTCTTCGTATTTCTCGCCACGCACTTTAAGGGCGATTGGAACGCTGCGGCCCGTACCAAGCTTGCTTCCGGGCCCCTCGATGAAGTCCTCATCGCGCTGGTTAACGATACAGTGGTGGGTTACTGCCAGTGGGAAGGCGAACACTTCGGCCCGTTTGGCGTCCGTGCCGACATTCGAGGGAAAAAGATCGGTGCGAAACTCTTCGTCGAGGCGGTGCGCCGCATCAAGGCTGCTGACGGCCGGACGGTATGGTTTAATTGGGCCGACGAAGATGCTGCGCGCTTCTACGAACGCTTTGGCCTCCATGCCACCCGAAAATTCGCTATTATGAAACGAAGCCTGTAGCCATACAAACGGTGCTGAATTGTAAATTGAAAAATGAAAAATGAAAATTTAAAAGTTGATATTGGGAATGTTCATTTTACAATCCTTCTCTCTTTGACACCTATTCCCGGCTAGATCCATAATAAAACTTCTCTCAAAAAAGCTTATGAATGAGTACTGGTTATAACACTCCTTATGGTCGTTATTGGGAGCAAGTAAGCGCCTCGATGGACACTAGATACCCAGCTCGTATTTCTAACTTCTTGTGTGTAGTGTGGGTTATCTTTATAGTCGTTGCACTATTAAACCCCGTTTGTTCTGCAAATACAACATGGGGGAATCTAAGCGTTGGGAAGTTCTACACCTATTCGGTCCAACCATCGCCAACGTATCCTGACAGATGGAGCAATGAATTTACTGATGGTGTGAAACTCACAGATGAGCTTCTCGGAGAAAGCTGGCCCCTGGATAAATGGGTGGGATGGGACAACACATCCGTTGAGATCATCGTGGACCTTGGCAAAGTGTATCCGGTTTCTCACATGCATCTTCACGCTCGAAGTCAGACAAACCTGGGGATTGCTTACCCCTCATCCGTGATTCTTTATACCAGCACGGATGCAACCTCTTGGACTCTGTATGGTAATCCTCTAACATTCCCAGCGGATACGTCTGATTATTCTGTTGCCTCGGTTACCGCCAACAGTGGATGGGTTAACACCCGATACGTAAAGTATAGTGTAAACACCAGCGGTTCCTGGGTTTTTCTGGACGAGCTACGGGTAGAAGGGAGGATTGAGGACAGCTCAAAATACGTTCCTTCTTATGGGTGCTATCATGGGGCATATCCCACGGATACTGGTGGACATGGATATCTCGATATCGCCAATTTCGAAACACTTGCCCAAAAATCAATAGTAATGGTTCTCTGGTATGCCGATTGGACTACCCCTTTCCAGAATTCCATCGGCTATGTCATAGATACTCATCTTAATGGCCGCTATCTGGAAGTGGGATTCCTTCCCTATAACGCAACAAGTGGGGAAATCGCATCCGGAAATTACGATACTTTTCTGAAAAATTGGTTTACCGCTTTGAAGAATAAGGATTATCCGGTGTGGATAAGACCTATGAACGAAATGAACGGTTCCTGGACGTTCAGTACTTCTTCAGGTTATCTAAAGTATGGAGGAGAACCCCAAACATACCGTTGGGCCTGGCGCAGAATGTATAACATCGCTGAACAGGTTGGAGCTACCGGCGAAAAACAGATATTTGTTTGGTCGCCGAATGCAAAAAGTTACCCCAATGAGTCATGGAATAATATGACGAACTATTATCCAGGGCATCAGTACATAGACTGGGTAGGTTTGAGTGTGTATTCGTCTCAAGATAGTGACACACCTACGACACTTATTTCAGAGGGCTATGGTAATTATAGCTCGAACAAGCCGATGATGATCGCAGAAGGAGCGGCGATTGAAACAACTTCCTTCAATAAGCCTCAATGGATTACCGAATGGTTCAGCAGTTTAAAAAACACTTATCCCGGAATGAAAGCGTGTGTCTGGTTTAATTATGCAAGTGCGACGAAAAACTACCGGATTGATTCTTCCTCAGAATCGCTAAGCGCCTACACAGCAGGTGCAGCGGACAGTTATTTCCTAGGACTGGAATCGTCGGTAAACGAATGGCCAATATATAACTGACTCAAAGTGCCCGAAAATTCGCTATTATGAAACGAAGCGTGTAGCCATATCTACAGTGCAGACACCGAGGCATTTTGTGATCAAAAAGGAGTGGCACCATGACGAACAAGCAGCTTCACATCGCAGTCTTTGGCGCTCACTGCGGCGATGCGGAGATTACCGCAGGCGCAACCGTTCGTAAGTACACCAGGGCCGGACATGCCGCTACCATCGTTCATCTCACTGCTGGAGAAAAGGGCAACGTCAAAATGCCACCCGAGAAATACCGTGCACAACGGATTAAAGAAGCTGAAGCGGCCGCGAACATCCTCGGGGCAAAATGTATCGTACTAGACTATAAAGACGGCGAATTGCCGCTCACAGAAGAGGCTAAACTCACTATCTGCGATCTCACGCGCAAGATCAAGCCCGATATCGTCATCACACACTGGAAGGGGAGCTTTCATCGCGACCACCGCAATTGCTACGAACTCGTGATGGAAGGCACTTTCTACGCCGCGCTGCCAGGCATCAAGCGCGAGCTCCCCGCACACCAGATCACCGCACTCTACTACGCTGAGAACTGGGAAGATCCGTTTCAATATCAGCCGGATTTCTGGATTGACGTATCAGAAGTGTACGATGAATGGATCGAGGCGCTGAAATGCCACGCACTATTTCGTGGCGAGGTTGCTCCGTTTGACTACATGCGCTATTACACGGGCCTTACGGCAATGCGCGGCGCTGAGGTAGGATTTGCCCGAGCGCAGACCTTTGCCCTGCCGCCCATCTCCCGCAAACGCGGCCTCCGGTTCTTCCCTATTAACGAACCGGTCCTCATTTTCTAATAATAGCTCCCGGTGATTTGTACGTGATTAGAAAAGAACTCTTGCGACGCACGCCTACGAAAAGTCTCCATTAAATGCCATTAATAAAGCGTCCACTCAAGTCCACTTGGTCCTTCTGCATGGCCAACTGGCATCACAAACATGTGATATAAATTAAATCCTAAATTCAGAGCTGTTTCTATTGCATCTGGATCTGAAACTTCAACCATATTGGCTCCCAGGCCCAAACCTGTGCTTTCTAATAACACATTATGCCCTATTGACCCCACTTCATAATCCCAATAGGAGATATATGCTCCGTTATATCTGGTCGAACCAGCTACTAAAATCACAGGCGCATCAGCAACAAATTGCTCTGAAGCATCCGCAATAGATTGACGCTTGTCTCCACTTACATGCTCAGTTAATGAATGAGCAGCTGGATCATATTCATAAGCAGCTGTTTCATCAGCAACATATATCTTAAATGGATACATGCTGTAGGCGCTTGGTACTGTTTTGTGTAATACGTTATTCAAATTATCATAAAGATAAGAGGTTCCATATGCTGCCCAGACAATATTAGATAATTCTTGGTTGGTTATAGGTACATCACTCCATTGAGTTGCTACATCCAAATCTGAGAGAACCAATTCTAGACTAACTCCTGTATCTAGAACTTCAGGAAGATTACCAGAATGAGGAGAACTTGAAAAATCATAAGCAGAAGAAGGAAATCCTAACGGCATAATAATTTTTGAACTTTCATTAGGTGGCAACCCGAGAGCAGTTTCAGCCTCACCTGCACCACCGGCTGTTGTAATTGTACCAAGGCCAAGAGCAATTGCCTCCAGGTAAATATTCTGACCAATCTTGCCAATTTCCACCATGCCACGAACATCATTAGCTTTATTAGTATCATGAATAAGACATATTTTTACTGGAGCCGTATTATATTGACCACCTACATCAGTATCATCTCCCAATTTGACTAACTCAAGAGTATAAATCTCTGGAATATACTTGTATGAAGCATCCTGCCTGCATACATATATAATTGTGGAATCATCAACTGGTTGTATAGTTCTGCCTTCAGGAGTATGTCCATAAGCAGCCCACAAAACATTAGACAAGAGTTGATCAGATACATCAGAACCATCATAAATTTTTGTAGACATTCTTCTGGCTATTGTAAATTCTAATGAGGCATTACTCCATGTCGGTGTTGGCAATGTAATTGAATAGGGCGTGGGAGGGGGAGTGGGAGTAGGCGGCTGAGCGGAATATCTGTTGTAGAGTGGCTGAACCTCTTCCTGACTTAGAGCTGTATTGCCATTACCAGAAGAAACTTGTGCAATGGCGCCACTACCTTCATTAAAATCCCAATAGGCAATGATATCCGCATGACCAAAGCTGCATAGAGCGAAAAAGGAAACTAATAAAACCATTACCGCATACCTCATTCTGAACACCCCTTTACAGCAAGAGCGACAATTGTGCGCCGTCAAATCCTTCTGGACAATTTGCAAGCAAAAATAAGGCCATTCTAGAAACCACACTATTCAAGTGTCATTAATAAAAAGATGGAATCGCGGTAGGGAGCTTCCTCTCTTGAGGCATGTATTTTCAGCGGAATCTGAAGCGCCCTTTAAAGCGGATAGAAAGCGGTAAATTGTATTTGACCGATTACAGCAAATCCTCAATAAGAGATTGAGAAGAGCGGATAATAAGCGCCAAAACAGATACTGAGCCGTGGAGGAATCGAACCCTGCCTGACCGGCAGGCAGGCTCCAACCTTCTGATTAAGAGTAACATTCCCGCCTCTTTGCAGATAGTTGCATATTAGCGCATTCAATCTAGCACAATATTAGCACAGTTCCCTGATTGACATTTCTAAAAACCCCATCCAACGGCTCGCTTGATTAACGTCCAGTATCAATTAAGGAATCTCAAGATATTCAATCGCAACACTGTCCATATATATGGTACCGCCTTTCGTCCCGTCGAAATCAAGTACGTCAATCGCCACAATGAACTCATCTTCACCCGTGCCTGGTGAGCCAGGAAGAATTGGGGTCTCCCAGTAGACCTCATAGTCAGTACCACTAACTTCGGGCATTGCGCCTGGGCCGCCAGCACCTTGGCTGCTGAGTTCCATGGTCTGCGTCATCTGGCCGTCTTCATTCTGACAGCGCAGTCTAACCTGCGGCATGGTGTTTCGCGCTGCGTCGGTCTGGCACCTCAGCGTGTAGGTTGCCCGATAGAGCTTATCCGCCACATACGTGAGCTCATCTGCTGTTGGGCTGGACTGCCACCATCCATAATTGTTGGAGTTAGCAAGGGTGGACGAAATCGTGAGCGTACCAGTGCCACTACCGCCTGACGTAACCGTCCCGAAGGGAACGCCTGTGCTCACAAATACCCAGTTGGCAAAGTCAGAACCGTCGGTATACGCCTTGACCAGCGTACTTGTACTCGGACGTGCGAACCGCTCTACCGTGACCATATCAACATAATGTGTGCCATATTGGCCTGCGTCGAAGTCAAGCATATCAAAAGCAATACCTAGGTTGTAGTTCAAGATTGGCGCAAAGTAGCACGTGTATGTAGCTGTTGTTGGATCAGTTGGCAAGGCGTAGCTATACGAGCCTGCAGCATTCACCACATGGGTTGCCGACTCGAGCGATTGATCCTGGGTCCATCGCATGCGGAACTGTGGATTCGCGGCAGTTGTGGTTTGACTTGAGCTAACCACGTAACTGGCCCTGTAGACATTATCCGCCACGTAGGGAATAGCCCCCGGCCCATTCCATAGCCCCACACGGTTCGTTGTATCATTTGCCGAACCGATGCTGATGCGGCCACCACTGTGACCGGAGGATGCTCCAGAGAAACCTGGAGCGCTTAGCGATATGAATGACCAGCCTTCAAGGCTTGTATCAAACGTATATTGCCTGACCGGCGGGATTGGCCCTTCTGTATGGCCAACAGGCATCACAAACATGTGATATAAATTATATCCTAAATTCAGAGCTGTTTCTACTGCATCTGGATCTGAAACTTCAACCATATTGGCTCCCAGGCCCAAACCTGTGCTCTCTAATAACACATTATGCCCTATTGACCCTACTTCATAATCCCAATATGGTCTATATACTCCGTTATATCTGGTCGAACCAGCTACTAAAATCACAGGTGCATCAGCAACAAATTGCTCTGAAGCATCCGCAATAGATTGACGCTTGTCTCCATCTGCTTGCATAGATATTGAATGGGTAGATGGATCATATTCATAAGCAGCTGTTTCATTAACAACATATATTATAAATGGATAATAACTGTAGGCGCTTGGCACTGTTCTGTGTAAATTTTCCTTTGCATCATAAAGGTAAGAGATTCCATATGCTGCCCAGACGACATTAGAGAGTGCTTGAGTAGTTAAATCCTCATCATTCCATTGAGTTGCTATATTAAGGGTTGAAAGAACAAGTTCTAGGCTTATTCCTGTGTCAACAACTGGTGGAAGATTTGAAGTAGGAGGAGGTGCTGGTGAGAAACTATAAGATGAAGATGGATAGCCTAACGGCATAATAATTTTTGAATCTTCATTAGCTGGCAACTCAAGAGCAGTTTCAGCCTCATCTGCCTGACCAGCTGTTGTAATTGTACCAAGGCCAAGAGCTATTGCTTCTAAATAAATATTTTGTCCAATTTTTCCAATTTCTGCCATGCCACGAACTTCAGTAGCTTTGTTAGTGTCATGAATAAGACATATTTGTATAGGAGCGTCTTTTTGACCTACCCAGCTATAATCTCCTTCTTTTACTAATTGAAGAGAATGGGTTTCTGGAATATATTTGTATCCTCCATCTTGTCTACATACATATATAATTGTGGAGTCATCAATTTGTTGTATTGTTCTGCCATTAGGAGTATGTCCATAAGCAGCCCACAAAACATTGGACAAAAGCTGATCAGGCACACTAGAACCACTAAACCCATCTTTTGTAGACATTCTTTTGGCTATGGAAGTTTCTAATGAGGCATTACTCCATGTCGGCGTTGGCAATATTGTGATGCTACTCGTAGGAGTTAGCGATGCACTGTGTGGAATAGTGACATAATCATCAATGCCGTCAAAGGCCAGAGCATAGTTAAGTACTCCCTGTGTCCATACGGGACCATTCACCAGGGTAGCTATATTCCCATTACCAGAAGAATCTTCTGCAATGGTACCGCTGCTTTCATCAAACTTCCAATAGGCAATGTTATCCGCCGTTGCGCCTAGCAGTAATTGAAAAGACGATAATATCAAAATGCAAACTGCGAAATTCTTCATTTTGCATTGACCAATGGCGTATAATGATTTCTGCCACCCGCCTTACGGCTCGGGCGGTCTATCATACGACTCAATCACCACGCGGTCGAGCATCAAGATGCCCATTGGGTCATCCGTCGGATCAAAGTTCAGGAGATCCACTGCCGCAGCCAGCCCATCCAGTGCCGTTCCAACCACATGCTGAGGCGGATAGAGATAGACGTTATAACAGGTATTCACACCGCCCCGTGGTGCAGCCGCTCCGTCGGCGCAACTCTTGATATCCAGCACGCCCACGGCCTGGTCATTTTCCGTCATCAGACGAGCCCGCATCTCAGGGACGCATGTGCTGGATGCAACATCCGTCCGTATGTCAAATTTGCCGAGATACAGACGGTCCGCAGCAATCTTTACCTTATTAAACGGACTACTCCAGAATCCAAAGCAATTGGAATTCGTCATTGACATCAGGAGGAGACAGCTGCCCGCCCGGCCACTCGTTGGGAGCGTAAAAACTACAGGCGCGCCCCCAAACGTCCAGTCTTCAGTCCCCTCGATGAACTCCCAGGTATACTCGGTTTGTTTCCCTGTAAGCTGTGGAATCAGGTAGCGTCTGACCACAACCTGATCCAGACTAACGGTGGCGAGTTCCGCATCAAGCGGATTAAAATTCAGGATGTCGAAAGAGAGAGCGCCATAGCCGGAGACGCATGGGTTGAAGTACAAATCGCGCTTGACCACACTCCCCTGGGTTGGCGAGAATGCGCCATCCAACGCACTCTCGATCACCAGGTAGTTACTCTGCTGTAGCGACTCGTCATTAAACCGCAGGCGAATCTGCGGTACACTGCTTGCCGTGTCAATATCAGAGGTGAGGAAAAATTGCGCATTGTACAGGTAGTCAGAATCCAGAGACACTGCCGTGGGCGGGCTGCTCCAGAATCCAAATGTGCCGCGCAACTTGTTGTCATTTGACGTCAGACTAAGCATGCCGTTCTCCGCAGCAAACAGCGGCGGCGTAAAGATCGCAGGCACACTTCCGCTAGTCCACCCCTCTTCATTCTCCGAGAAATCATACTCACGTATAGGCAAACCAATGGGCGTTGGGCTGGGGGTTGGGGTCGGCGTGGGCGTGGGTGTCGGTGTGGGAGTTATGACAACTGCTGTCACATTAGCCGATGTAGTATCGTCAGCATACCGGTTGGCCCAGTCGTCACCTGCCGCTGGCTTGAGTACTCGCCCATAATAACACTGGCTGGAATCCAGCTCATCCAGACTGAAATCCCCGGTTGCGATGCCAATCCCATTTGTCATAATCTGACTCGACCAGTAGCGAATACCCGTAATATCACTGGCATCGCGTTCCCAATCTACAAAGATACCTGCTATCCCACTGTCAGAATAATCCCACAGCTGAACCTGATCGCCTTCCATAACCTTCTCCTGGTCTGTAATTTCAAAACCAAGATTAGACGATGTTATAGCGTAGACCGCCTGCTTTGCATTATCATCCTCTCCGAACCATTTCATCTGAAACTCGGTCATTCCCTCTGGCTTCATGCCTCCGATTCTCGTCAGCCCCTGGCTGGCATTGTAGTCCTGATACGCATCCATAAAAACCTCGAACGTAATGCCTCGGTCGTGGCAGTCAGTTTCGCTATCATTGCCGAGAATTATTTCGCCCTGATAGACAATGTCGTGAGTTACACCATTGCCAATCATATCGTACTGATGCGTCTCATCGGTCGGATAGCTCTGATACTCGTTTACAAACCACTGGTTGAACTCCATCGGCGCAATGTAGGCAAGAAAATAGATTTCCATCAAGCTCATCACCTGCGATGTGAACGACACCGTGCCGCTCGGGCCTTCATAACCCTGACCGCTATTGTCGTCATCCTGGTGATCGAGAATGCTGCCATCGGACGCATCAATAACATCCAGATAAATCCGGCCTCGATAACCAAAATCCCACAGATTTGCGGTGTAATCCACATCAACCTGAAACGTCTGGCCCAAGCCTACTGTTGTCGGGTAGTCCACAATCGTAACTGATATTGGCGGCGGTGTCGGTGTGGGCGTTGGCGTTGGCGTTGGCGTCGGTGTGGGAGTTGGGACAACTGCTGTCACATTAGCCGATGTAATATCGTCAGCATACCGGTTGGGCCAGTCGTCACCTGCCGCTGGCTTAAGTACACGCCCATAATAACACTTGCTGGAATCCAGCCCCCCCGGGCTGAAATACCCTGTGGCAATGCCAATCCCATCTGTTGATTCCTGACTCGACCAGTAGCGAATACCCGTAATATCACTGGCATCGCGTTCCCAATCTACAAAGATACCTGCTATCCCACTGTCAGAATAATCCCACAGCTGAACCTGATCGCCTTCCATAACCTTCTCCTGGTCTGTAATTTCAAAACCAAGATTAGACGATGTTATAGCGTAGACCGCCTGCTTTGCATTATCATCCTCTCCGAACCATTTCATGTGAAACTCGGCCATTTCCTCTAGCGTAATCCCGCCAATGCTGGTCAGTCCCTGACTGATATTGTAGTCCTGATACGCATCCATAAAAACCTCGAACGTAATACCTCGATCGTGGCATGCATTGCTGCTATCATTCTCGAGAACTATCTCGCCCTGATAGACAATATCGTGAGTTACACCATTGCCCTTCTCCACGTACGGATGCGCGCCGTCGGTCGGATAGCTCAGATACTCATTCACAAACCACTGGTTGAACTCCATCGGCGCAATGTAGGCAAGAAAATAGATTTCCATCACGCCCACTATCTGAGATGTGAACGACACCGTCCCGCTCGGGCCTTCATAACCCTGAGCGCTATTGTCGTCATACAGGTGATCGAGAATGCTGCCATCGGACGCATCAATAACATCCAGATAAATCCTGCCTCGATAACCAAAATCCCCAAGATTTGCGGTGTAATCCACATCAACTTGAAACGTTTCGCCAGCGCTTACTGACGTCGGGTAGTTTACAATCGTAAGCGTGGCGGTGGTCTCCTGCCCCAGTACAATCGCTGGCCAGCATAACATTCCAACGAGAATCACCATCGTTGGCTTAAAGTGAGTTTTATGCCTCACCTCTCATACCTCCTGTGTAAGGTCTCGGTAAGTGTTGAGAATCATCAACACTTCGGCCCAGCAGCAGTTTCCCTCAATGTGAGCCTAATCTAGCGATTTTATCCATCCCCTTTATTCCTCTGGGCATAAGCATAGAAAAACTGCACCTTGGATGTCAAGGATATACAACAAATTGCGCGATAAAAGGCAATAGCGGCCTTCCCCCTCCTGCGCAGGTGCGAGCCATAACTCCTGACGCGGTAAGCCACCACAGTGCTTATATTCAGCCCACGTATACGCACAGCAGGTAGGCCACCACGAGAATATGCGGAATAGTTGAAAGGGGGGGGATACCCTCAAAGCTAGCCAGTCTAGTTTGAGGGCAACGACCTTAATGAGGGATGAATTGGACGTGCTGGTTTTCTCTATTCCCGAATTAACTCAATCGAGGCCTCGTCAAAAGCAAAGTTATCGAAGAATTTGAAAATGTAATCATCGCCTGCTTTTTCGAATAGATAAGGCGTTGATCGTGGCCTCTCCAAGGTTATGCACCATTTAGGATATGGATAGAAGAACGCTTTCAGTGGAATGAATTTCTTATCAATGGTATCAAAAAGGTGCGACCTGCTTTCTCCTTCGGGTGCGCTGAGATAGAAAACGTAAACAAACCTTTCGTTGAAGGCAGAGACCTTTCCAATATATCTGCCGTGCAAATGTGGCAGCGCTGCCGCCTGCCGCACTTTCTTTGTAGAGAGGTCTGCCTCCATTAGGAAAGATTCCTCCTGGTTGTGCGGGATTACGTAGTAGAGATAATTCAGCTCCTTATCCTTGGGAAAAATCCAGGTGAACGGAAGTATCCAATTCCGGATCTGCTCTGAATTGAAATCCGGTAAAGGTTTGTCAAAAGAAAATGTTGTCGGATAAAGACTATCCATAGGAAGCTCTGTCAACAGACCGAGAGGGTTGACAAAGTAGAGCGTATTTTTCGACCGGCTGTAACATAGCGACATTGATTGCACAATCACAGGATATTTGCCCACACCACGTTTATACTCATCATAGACCTCTATCATTTTTGTCTGGGCATCGAAGTCATAAGTCAGTGCAACAAAATCTTTACCGATTTTCGCAACCTGCAGGAACCAGGTATTATCCCGAGAAAACGAACCCAGAGGTTCTATTATAGGCGTTGATACCTGGTCGAGTCCCTTTATAAGGTAAAGATAGGATTTTGAAACTTTTGCTCCACTGGTATCATCAGTAATCCTATACGTAGCAAATAGCTCGTTGCCAACGACAGCATATCTATTTCTATTGCGTGGCCCAAGATCGCCACCCACCTTGAATACGGGGTTATTCACCTTAAAGGTTGATTCTTCAGCTCCCTTTTTGAACCAGAAGGACAGGACACGCCCATCGTTGAAAAATACTCGAGCTCCATCCTGAGCGTCAAAGACGTATTTCCAGTAAGGCGTTTTACCCCATACATTTTTATCAAACCGTACAAGTACTTCTTCAGGAAAGCCGCTAACAGCGAGCAAAGCTATCCCCACTAACGCAATACAGGTAATTGTCTTTAGTACCCTTGTCATGTCTATGTCTCCTCATTAGCATCAGCCATTTCGGTTCAAGGCTCCTTCTTGGGTTCCTGCGTCGAGGCTGGCGTTGGCCTTGGTGCAACCAGGTACACAACAGACGGGTTGCCAGAGGTGCTGGCGTCGCTATAGCGATTGGGCCAATCGTCGTCATCCACCGGCTTTATCTTGCGCGCATAGGAGCACTCATCCGCTTTCAAACCTTTTTCTTCGCCAAAATATTCCGTCCGGGATTCAATCCCTTTCGTTGAGCCCTGGCTGGACCAGTAGCGCATGCCGGTAATCTGCTGATTCGCATCGCGCACCCAGTTCACAAAGATAACCGAATGCCCTGAGCCACTCCAGCGCCAGAGCTGCACATCGTCGCCCAGGTGCAACTTCTCACGCTCCGTGATCTCGTAGCTTAAGCCCCATTTAGTCAGTGCATTCACCGCGCACCGCTTGTTCCCACCAACGCCGTACCAATCCCGCCGGAACTGCTTCATCTCGTCCACCGTGAGATCGCCAATCGTCGTGTGTCCCTTGGCTGCATTGTAGGCCGAATAGGCGTCCATAAACACCTCATACGTAATTCCGCTGCAGTAGCAGTAGTTGTCGGAATTGTTCGCAAGAATTAACTCGTCCTGGTAATTGATGTCGTGCGTCACGCCGTTTCCTTCCCACTTGTAGAGATACGTCCCGTCGGTTGGATAGCTCTCATACTCATCAATAAACCACTGATTAAACTCCATGGGTGAGATATAGGTGACGAAGTAGACCTGCTCCGGCCCTGCTCCAATGCTGGTTGTAAACGCTGCACTTCCCGTCGGCCCTTCGTGACCTTCTCCGTTCTTATCGTCCCAGAGCCGCTCAATCAAACCGCCATCTGCCGCATCTCTGATTTCCAGAAAGAGCCGCGCGCGATGTCCACTCTGATGAAGCGTCCCAGTACACTCAACAGACACGGAAAAGTCCTGTCCCGCCACAATACTTGCTGGGAAAGAGGTAATGGATACTGTTGCTACTGTTGCTGTTGTTGACTGACCCAGACCGCTTGCCGGAATAAGCAAAAGCCAACAGACAAGATTCAAAAGTTGAAGGCAAGGTTTTCTGTTCACTGGTTTCCTCTCAGGCATTATGTGTTTGATAAATACATTACCCTGAGCGCACACCCGCCGCGGCGGGTCGCCCCTTCGTCTTGAATCTTCAACCTAGTACAGCATGTAGG
>CAZVVA010000081.1:0-15896 GCA_964630455.1 uncultured Candidatus Sumerlaeota bacterium | reverse complement strand
GGTTTACTCTCTCTGGGAGGATATCAATCCTCACGTTGATCGTTTCAGGATTTATGTTGGCCAGCAGCAGAAAAGTATCGAACTCTGGATAAGTAGCACCCTCCGCCACATACCATCTGGAAGGAAAGCTCGGGGGTCCGCTGGTTGTCATTGCAAAGTAGGTTTGCGGCAGCGCTTCGGGAGTAAACTCTGCGCCAACCTCCCGCGTATCCACTCCGACGACGATAAGGTTCCACCGCGATGTCACTGGGTCATAGGACCAGAAACCAAGCTGGGCGGCATCTCCGCTAAGGGTCCGCAGGCTGATTCGAATACTAACGGACTCCCGGAGGATTCGCTCGTCGATCAGGATATTATAGTAAGCAATGGCCTGATCAAGAGGGGAAATCTCCTGGGGCGGCGTTGTAAACTTGGCGGCAGAGACGATATATGTATTGCCAGAAGTATCTGGGCTCTCTTTAAGCGTTGCCTCCACTGATACGCCCACCGAGTCATTACTGTTCCACTGTACGGCGCCACCTACACTACCTAAGCTGGCGCTGTAGGCATGAAAGATTTCCTGGGAAGTGAGAAAAGGAATATAATTTCCACCTTCAACGTAGAGGGGATTGCTTGGGCCGCTGTCCTGGCCCCAGTAATTGTAAGTAACGTCTATACCACCGGGGTCTGCGTAAAGCAGACGGCTGCCAGGATAACTGCCGAAAACGTTATAATGGAACGTCGGGGTGCTCGAAAGAATCTCCACCGGCACCTGCGCATTTGACAGATTGTTGCGATCCAAGTAGTTCCGAATAATGGAAAGATTCGACCCGTTGTCCACCAGTCTCAGTCCCTGTCCCTGGGAATCAACTACGGCATTGTTGTAGAACTCCGCGATTGAAGAGGTAATGAACCCTCCGGAGAGACCGGTAATGTTTACCCCCTGGGTAAGGGAGCCAAAAAGTAAATTGTCTCGTACAGTGGCGCCGCGGGAGTTTGTTTCAAAGGGCGACACGAGCTTGTCGCTAGGGAAATCAGTGTGCCGGCGCGTAGAGGGATAGGCGGCTCCAGAAACGACACCGCAAATGTTGCGATAGGCATGAAGCCAGCTTCGCTCATCGCATTTGAGAGAGGAGTTGCCGCAATTAAGAATCGTATTATCGTGTGCGGTGACAAATGATCCTTGAGGCTCGAGTGAAATCTGCATCACGGAACCAATCCCGACATTCCACACCCCGATTATCACGTTCCTGTATACATTAACATTGCTGGCGTCTTCGCAAAACACTCCATTATCCGCCCCATCGAGCAGAACATTGTCATAAATAGAAACATCGTTGCTATTGCCGATGTAAATAAGGTCATACTCGTCTGTATACTGGCAGAAGTTACCGTACGCCACCCCTCCTTGGCTCCTGGTGAAGTTTATGGCATTCGTGCGCATGTTAAGGATGACATTGTTCCTGACTACGCTATTATCGTTTTCGGCGCAGATAACACCGCCGGAACAGCCATCAATATAGTTGTTTTCAATTGTCAGAAAACTATCAATGGAGGCCAGGGCGTCCGAGGTTTCGCGTTCTGCGGGGGTCAGGGCATCAACGATGTAATCGGAGTTCTTCCATTCGCAATAGCGACCGGCTGTTCCAGCACCTAGAACATCCAGACCTTTGCCGCAATTGAGCATCCTGATTTTATCGACGACGAAATGGCCATGGTCAACAACGATACAACGGCCGACCCGTTCGAAGGTAAAGTCCTCTTTCCTCTCGGACAACACAGTGAGTTCAGAAAACCCGTTGATAGAATCGCCATTGATATTGATGCCTTCTCCATTGAAGAAATTTGTAAAGCTGGCGGGTGAGCTAATGGTGCAAGTGGAGCCTTCAACAACGAGCATTCCCCGAGGGGGCTCCTCGTTATTGGTCTGTAAATTCTCAAAAACGGCCCCCGCGCTTACGGTGATCGAACTCCCCCCACCAGCAAAAATCCCGTTTTTACATCCGATGTAACGGGTGTTTGCAATGGCCGATACGCCGGCATTAAGAATCTGAATCCCAAATTCAAGATTGGTGAAGGTACAGTTACGATAGGAAAAATTCAAGTCGCCGTCCGTCAAGATACCTCTAGTTTGACTCTTGAGAGGGAAATTCTGTGAACCAAATTGAGAATCGCTAACATCTCCAAAAGCACCGTAGTAGTTGACTCCCACGCTCATATTACTAAAATTACAACGCTGCGCGTTAAGTCGGCTCCCATTGTTGGCCAAGATGCAAAACTCAAAGCTGCTAAAATCGCAATCTGTAACCGTAACCGGTTCTGCAACGGGGTCTGAAAGCTGTATACCTTTTCCAATGCTACTTCCCTTTCCGCCAAGTATGCAATTTGATATGGAGCCATGCGCACCGCCAAATAAGATGAAGCCATGCCCCACGTTCGTAAACCTTGTATCCCCCTTCGTATCCCCCGTGACATTGAGCCGGGTTCCATTCTTTGCCAAGAGTCCAAATTCTATGTTGTTAAAGGCGCAATTACGAACGGTAATGTCCATATTCCCACTCGCCTGAATACCTTTTGACTCAGGGATAGATGAGTCAAATGTGGAATCCATTACTTCTACCACTCCCGAGACTTCCTCGTGGCTGACCCCCACAGTCATGCTAGCGAAATTACAGCGTCGCACGTTGAGGCGACTTCCCAAGTTAGAGAAGATGCAGAACTCGAAGTTGTCGAAGACAGAGTCCGTGACCTCAACCGGCTCGGCCACGGGATTGGAAAGCTGGATACCTTTCCCCGTGCCGCTTCCCCGGCCGCTAATTGTGCAACCCGAAATAGCACCGCGCGCACCGCCAGACATCATAAAGGCGTGTGCTACGTTTGTAAACCGCGTACCAGAGAAATTTACATAGGATCCTGACATCAAGAGCAAAGCAGTTTCGTGACCGGAGAATGTGGTTGTTCCCTCGGCAACCACCTGTGCACTCTCCGCCATGATAAATGTTTTATTATTCTCGCTGACCAGGTTGCAATTCCTGAGCGTCATCTCGCCACTTCTGATGTAAATCTGATGGCCTCTTGAGACGTTTGTGTCGCGGATGGTCGCGCCGTTCCCAATAATAGTAACGGAACTGGGCCAGTCTACCATGTCAAGTGTTCCATAGTAGTACTCCACATTGGGGTCCAAATTATAGCTCCCTGGACCGGTTATCACGTCAGAGAGTGGCACGGGCGATAGTGCCGACACGGTCTGGAAGAGAAAAATGTAAAGACATGTCAGGAAAAGTATTGCCGAACCGTTTGGGCCTTTTCTGGCGATTCGCTTTCCCCGCTCGTACATCCCCAACATAAAAACCATCTTTACCTCCGAATCCCTGGAAATGCGCCACAGTGCTTCTTTGCGGATTACATATTATAAGTAGTTAGAACGCCATAGTACGTATTTACAGATATTATTAATTGTCAACGATTTCCCCCAAGAACGACCAAGAATTCTGAAACTCTCTAGTATTCCGTCACAATAGAATTGACAGATAGCAGCTGAGAAAAATAGAGTAAAGTCCACGCGCTCATTCCTCGCTTGGGACAGTCCCCGATTTTTCTACCCTTCATTTCAAATGTGATGGTGTACTAGAAATCTGATTGAGAAAACTCCTACCGCTTCCGATAGAGGCGCAAATCAGGGCTCCCATCGCGATGTTTCGCCTTCCCGACGAGTTCAAAAGCATTTCGATCCTCCAACACCTCAAGAGGAACATGGTAAAGTTTTCCCCCGAAAAAGCCATCCCACAAAATTAGAGTGCCGGGTTCAGCGGCGAGCACATTGGTCGTGTTAAAATATGGAGTAGCTTGCCTGAGATCGAAGGGATTAACTTCCATCCCCTCGTAAAACCGGTATAGCGAGGAGCAGAACCTAGGCCGGACACCGCTGGCGGTAATCTCCTTTTGGGCAAGCTTCGCCAATTCACGGCATGACCGATCAAGCGGCTGTCTACCTAGGGGCCTTGCAACGGCAGCGGCATAGGGAAGAATAGAAAAGACAAGAAACAGGCCTGTTAATGCCGGTATGGCCGCTAGCTTGGCCCCCCGATGCCATGCTCTATGATTATCCCAAACCTCTTTGTAGCGACCCTTGAAAATCCTGGGAAGCAGGATGACAAGAGACATCCCAATTAGAAAGCAGACGGACGCCAAAAGCGCCGCAGTACGATGGTCCGGAATAAAGATAAGGCCGATTCCAAGCAGAGCAACCCACCCAACTCCCGCTGCAACGGCTACTGACCTCTGCTTACATCGCCAGCCAAGGAGTTCAACTATGCCCGCCAGCGCCATGACAGAGAAGACCGGGCTGGCGCCAACTAAGAACCGGGTGTATCCTGCGGAACCATAGGCAAAGGTAAAGGCCGCTTCCTGAATCAGGAAATAAAAGGCACCGGCAATCACCCACCAAGCTCCACCCCAGTATCGCCACAATGATACAGCCCCGATCAACGCCGCCGCAAAGAGGGGCGGCCCCATTAGCTTTATTAACTCACGCCCATAGTGTCCAGGGTAACTGATGAGGTCTCCATACTGGTGAATCCTGTAGGGAACGGAATTCTTGATCCAAAGCAGATCACCGGAGAAGATTGCGCTGAGACCAGCCCACACAGCAAAAGGCAACCATAAAAGAAGAATCGGGACCCAGCGCTTGCGAATCGCGAACATGGCTGCAAAGAGAGGAAGCATAAGGATTCCCTCCAGACGTGTCAGCGCTGTCCACCCCAGCAGCAGAGCCGAAGGAATAAACCGCTCCTCAAGCCAAAAAACGAGCCCCCATACCAGGCAGGCGGCAAAAAGTGGTTCCGTGTAGCACCCGCTTCCAACCAACAACACGATAGGCTGAGCCACTACTATCACCGCAGCCAACCACGCAAAAGGCATTTCCATGCATTTAGCTCCTCTCCACGCGCCAATGGCGGAAAGCCAGATGGCAAACGCCGAGAAGAGCTGCACTGCCCGGTGCTCCCCAATTACTGCAAATAAAGAAGCTGGGAGAGTATAACCCGGACGTCCCCAGACGTCGAGCATGAGCTGCCAGTCCGTCCACGCATAGCGAGCAATGAGAAAATGCTTAGACTCGTCCTCTTCCCATCGCCCCGTGGTCGAAATCGCCCAAGCAATCAGAAACGCAAGGAGCAGGATGTGTGCTACCACTGTCAGCCTGATTGTGCGGTGGCGGAATGCCATAGAAACCCTTTGGTGGCGTTGCCTTATTACAACTTCTTTACATAATTTATTTCTAGCGGAAGGAACCTATAAAAACCTCAAAGTGTTGGCATGTAAGGTATAGTACTTCGAAGATGTTGGCAAGCGTTACTACATATGCTTGCGAAAAATCTTATGGCTTTTTGCTCCTCCACTTCGTCAACCCATCTGTTCGAGAGCCGGCTGGCTACACCCATGTGCAATGGATGATTTTCACCTATTCCATCAACGTAAAGATGCATGGTAGGATGTGAATTAGCGAGTTAGTAAGGGGCAAACCGCCGGTCGCCACTAATGAGAAGAGCCGCGTGGGAATCCACGCGGCCCTCGATCTTAAGTTGCCAGGCTATGGTGTCCTAAAATCTTTTGCAGAGTTTCCAGATCACTTCTCGTATAGCCACCAATCGGGGACACGAGTGTATTGCTCCTCAAGCAATGTCTCATACTCCATAACGCTCGATGTTCTGGAGCTGGTGCAGAATGTCCCCACAAACATCTGCCACGGGCCTCGCGAACCTGTCTAACTTACCTCGACCTGGGTCTGGGGCCAGTCCATCCCGAACCAGATTACATCTTCCTGCACCAAATCCCACTGAAGCCGGTAGACTCCGGGATTCGCTGGAGCGAGGAGCCGGGCTTTCAGCGCGACCGAGTCCCCGGGTGCAAGATCATTTCCGAGCGAGGTGCGCAGCCCGTCGTGCACGGCCATCTCCCCCTGTTCGGTCAACCAGTGGTAGGTCAAACGCACGGGGTAAGGGCCTGCGGCGGGCCACATGGTTTCCGAGGTGTTGGTGAGGACGACTTCGACAGCCACCTCGCTCGCCGCGCGAAGGTGCTCGGGAAGCCCATGAACGCGCAACTCACCGCGTCGCCATGCCTTGACTCGCACGGGAAGCTTAATGGCGCTGTCGCTCCGCTTGCCGAACCAGGTGACGTGTTCCCTGACCATGTCCACCTTCATCATGTACTCACCTGGTGTTTGAATGGGCCAGATGGGAAGTTCCATCTCAATGCTTTCGCCAGGTGATACGGCATGGGGAAGCCCGACGTGAGGGCTTTCCTGGACAGGCTGAAGGCCGCCCCGAGAGTCCTGCTGGAAAACCTGATATGCGAGCGAGAACTCCTGCTCGGGTTCACCTGCGTCGCCTTTCCTGGCCGCAGGCCAGATGACACACCCTGTGTTCGTCACCTTAACGCGCAGGCGGCTTCCCGGGCCATCCAGTAGTTCCATTGCTTCCGGCACACCCTCAATCCGTGCTCCGTATTGCTCAGAGAATGCCTTGACCCGCACGGAAATCTTCACGGCGCTGTCGCCCCGCTCGCCGAACCAGGTGACGTGTTCCTTGACCATGTCCACCTTCATCATGTACTCACCTGGTGTCTCAATTGGCCAGATTGGAAGTTCCATCTCAATGCTTTCGCCGGGTGATACGGCCTGCGGAAGCCCGACGTGAGGGCATTCCTGGACAGGCTGAAGGCGGCCGCGAGAGTCGAGCTGGAAAAGCCGATACGCGAGCGAGAATTCCTGCTCGGGTGCACCTGCGTCGCCCTCCTTGGCAGCCGGCCAAGCGAATTTTCCTGTGTTCGTCACCTTAACGCGCAGGCGGCTTCCCAGGCCGTCCAGCAGCTCCATCGCTTCCGGCACACCTTCAATCCGTGCCCCGTACTGCTCTGAGGCTCCCGGCTCCAGCCAGCTGCACTGGGCCCGCTGGCAAGACTTCCAAAAGTTCCCCGTCACGATCGAGTGGCGCAGCGAACGATACCGCAGGCCGTTCCAGATATCGTCGAACGATTGTTTTGTCAGATCGCCCATGACCGTGTGGTTGAAGCAGCAAGCATACACCTTGCCGTCCAGCTTGATGTGGGCATGGGTCCAGGGATTGCCGCATCGTGCCGGCGGTGCGTCATTGGGAACGACATGAAGATATCGGCGCGGTGGGGAAAAATAGCGACGGAGGAAGCGATCATAAAACTTGATCACAAGCATTATAGGGAAAAGCAGGCACGATTTTCCCGCTGCATGATAGATGCTACCCAGACGCAGCCACTTGAGATAAAGTGCCCGACGGGCTTTCCGCAGTGTCCACACCACCCCTCTTGGACCTTCCGCTTGACCTTTCCCGGCATCCTGCATGCTGTTGCGTTCCGGGAGGTCGAATGGAACCTTATCGAGATTGCTGTGGACCCCAAGTTCCAACGCCCTGGCGCAGCCTGCACGAAACCTTGCGTTGGTCTCTTGCTTGGCGTGAACGAGTGAAAGACATTCCATTTCCTCATCATCAATGTAGGCGTTGGGATCCACTGTGAGCGAGGCAAACCCGTAGCGCTTGGCAAACTCAATAAAAAGCGGCATCTCATGGATATTGACCGTCAAACCGACGACTGCCAGGTTAAGAATCGGACGGCGCGAGCGACGTTCGCGCTTGATACGATTAAGCGTCTGAAGTGCCTCGATTAGCCTCTTCCATTTACCACCCCGGCGCACTTTCTCGTAAGTTTCACAGGTTGCACCATCAATTGAGACGTTCAGGTAGGCTACTCGCGAGTCTACAAGCTTGCGCGCCCAATCTTCGTCCACGAGCAACAGATTTGTGAACATGCCAAGTTCAAGCCTGGGAAACCGACGGGCAACCTCAAGCAGCTGCCTGATGTCGGGATAGAGCAAAGGCTCGCCGAAAGAGGAAATGCAAAGGTTCTGCGCATAGGGAACGAGCTCCGCCTGAACGCGTTCGAGAACCGGGAGTTCGAGGTGTGTACCAGCACCGTGGTACTTCTGGCGCGAGCACATGATGCACGCCAGGTTGCATTTTGTCGTCGTTTCCAGCTGGATGTCGAAAGGTCTGGCTCGCATGACGACGCGGTTGTCGCGCATATCGAGCGAATTCAAGAAACGGTTGAGACTCGACCGGTCAACAAGACGGCCGAGCACCCTCAGCAGCAGACCCCCACCGACGGATAAATTACTCGTGGTGCTTTGACCCTTAGATTCCGCCAACGTCCACCTCACAAATATCTAGAGAATGCTTCTACCTTGCCCGCCTCTGGCCGACTTGCCCAGCCTCCACTGCTATAATCTTCATGACCAGGGACCGCCATCAGTCCATGATTTATGGTAAGCCTCATCATTGGCAGCGGCAAAGAGCGGAGGAATGAGGAATGTGCGGAGTTCATCCATGATCAAAGAGAAATCAAGCGCTGCGTCACGTACTTCACTCTTCTGCCCGGTTTCCGCAGACTAGTATTGCTCCCCTTGAGAACACGTCCTATGGCCTTGTATGAAACCCCAAATTCCGGGGCTAATTCTCTTAATGTCTGCCCTTTTTTATACTTGGCGATAACGGTTTATGATCACACAAGGTGGTCAGGATGAAACTCCGCATTCTTAGTGGTAGAGGGGCCAGAAGTGAGACGCTGCGATAGCATGGGGGCGCAGTTTTGCAACAAAAGCGTCACATTCGCCGTTAAGGCTTGTATCAAAAGCTCCGGGGGTTGCAGCGACATCATAATATGTCTTGCCGGCAACGTAGATACAACCTTCAGCGCCAATAACAATGGCCGTCACCAAGGTGTTTCCGGGGCCACCTAGTATAGTAGAACTAATCAAATCGGTGCCCGATTTATTCAGTTTCGCAATCATTCCTCCTTCGCCCGCAATGTAAACGTAACCCTCGGAATCTACGGCGATAGAACGAGGTATGTTGTGCCCAACAAAGGTCGAATAAATTAGAGCGCTGCCCCAAGCATTGAACTTCGTAGCAAAGCCCTTGTAAAATTCATACTCGGCGTCAAACGCACCCGGAGTTATTGGGAAGTCTGGCGAGTCTGTCCAGCCGCAAACATACGCATTGCCACGATCGTCCACTGCAATCCCACTCGGCGGCTCGCCCCAGCTTCCCCCGAGGAAGCTTGAATATATCAGAGCACTCCCGGAAGGATTCAATTTTGTGATGAAGGCGTCCTCATGTCCATCAAAAATCTTATCGAATGCACCAGGGGTCACAGGAAAGTCGGCAGCGTCAGTATGTCCCGTAATGTAAGCGTTTCCTACGGAATCAATAGCGATTTGCTTGCAAATAGTGTATTGGGAACCGAGAAAAGTTGAGTAGACCAGGTCAGTCCCTGTGGGATTGAGCTTTATTACGAACCCCTGAGTAGAGGCGTAGTCAGTGTCGTAGGCACCCGCGGTTATTGGGAAATCAGGAGAGTCTGTACTACCAGTGACATAGATATTGCCATTCCCGTCTAAGGCGATACCGTGTGCCCAATCGTGAAATTTGCCTCCTATGAACGTTGAAAAAATAAGCTCGCCTCCTGACTCGCTGAGCTTGGTGACAAATCCATCGTGATTGTCGCTGCCGTCAAAGCCATGAACTGTCTGGAAAGAGCCCGTTGTTACAGGAAAATCCAGGCTCATGGTGAAGCCTGCAACGCAAGCTCTCCTCTCGCTGTCAACCGCGATACTCCTCCCAACCGCCACATTATTCCCGCCGAGGAAAGTGGAGTAGAGAAGCCTGCTTCCTGACGGGTCGAGCTTTGCCACAAAGGCGTCGCCCTTGCCATTCCATGTAGGGTCATACGCTCCTGCGGAAGTGGGAAAGTCAAACGATCCGGTATGACCGGTGACGTAGACGTTTCCCTCAGGATCGAGCGCAATCGCTTCAGCCTCATCATACTTCCATCCGCCGAGATACGTGCACCATTCGATATCCGTATTCGCTTGAGACGCTCCCGTACTCAGCAATGCTCCTATGAAAAACACCATTAATGATCTGTTGATCTTCATAGTGCACTTCCTCCAGACTATTGGCTCTGCTTTTACAGCAAAGCAGTGTTTTGCTATTCAGTAGTCACCATGGGTAGCGCACTGCTATATTTTTTCAAAAATACCTTCCCAGCCATACTCCCTCATAAGAGTAACTCCCTTAGTATGTTTCTCAGAAGAGGCGCACCGATGCAAGGAAAATCATAACCATTCACATGCCCCTTATCTCTTTTGGCGTCATGGTGTTGGTCGGCCAGAGCTAAAAAGCTATTGCCCCCGACAGCAATGATTCAGTAGAAGTAAATACGGAACATAACAAATCTTATAGAAGCGACGTAGTATCCATTTGATATCTTGACCACGCGTAGGCACAGCGCTCAGGCGAATAATGGGAAATGCCAAAAACAGAATACTTGTCGCCATGAGTGGTGGGGTGGATAGCAGCCTGACCGCAGTGCTCCTGCATCAGGCCGGGCACGAGGTTATCGGCGTCACCATGCGCATGTGTAAGACGACCGAAAGTGAAATCCGTTCGCAACGGCCCCGCCCTTGCTGCGCTCCGCCCGAGGTCGAGGATGCATGCAGCGTGGCAATGCAGTTCGGCTTTGCGTTCTACGTGCTGGATCTCGAGAAGCAATTCGAGCAGGAGATCGTCGCGCCGTTTGTCAGTGAGTACCTGCAAGGCCGCACCCCAAACCCATGTATCCTGTGTAACGAGAAGATCAAACTCGGCACATTGCTGGAAAAAGCGCGCACCTACGGCGCAGCAGAGGTTGCCACGGGGCATTACGCAATTGTGGAGTACGCCCAGGCACAAAACAGATTCTTGCTCAAGCGAGCCAGTGATCCTGCAAAAGATCAGTCATATTTTCTGTTTTCATTGACCCAGGCGCAGCTCGCGCGCTTTCGCACACCCCTGGGAAGCCAAACGAAAGTTCAGACACGCAAATTGGCCAGGCGCCTCGGCTTAAAAGTTGCCAGGAAACCCGAGAGTCAGGAGATCTGTTTCATCCCCGATAATGACTATCGCCGTTTTCTGCGCGAGCGCATTGATGCGTCAGAGGCGATCCGCGAAGGCAATATCATCAACACGCACGGCGAAACTATCGGACGCCATCAGGGTACACCTTTCTATACGGTAGGCCAGCGCAAAGGTCTCGGCATTGCACACCGCCAGCCACTCTATGTTCTTAACATTGATCCAATTCACAACGTACTGATAGTGGGAGAAGAGGCGAAGTTGTTTTCCCGCATCCTGGTTGCGTCACGGCCAAACTGGATCAGCATTCCTGAGTTAGACCGGGAAATCAGCGTTTCGGCCCAGATTCGCTACCGCCATACGCCTGCCCCCGCAAGGGTCAGACCACTTGGCGAGGATCGCGTGCAGGTGGTTTTCGAAAAGCCGCAGCGCGCTATCACACCCGGCCAAGCCGTGGTCTTCTACAACAAAGACATTGTGGTTGGCGGAGCCTGGATTGATAAGGTGGTTGAATAGCCGTAATCTATCGCCCATTTCCTGCTGTTTAGACACATAGGCGGCCAGACTAGCCAGGCGCAAAAACCTCCATGCGTGCAGTGATATTCAGGCTAAGCAATCCGGCGCAGGGATTCAGGATTGAAAAATCTGGTCAAGGGTGACGAGAGGCGTAAGGGGCATTTTATATCGCCTGCAGATCTCGAGCACTTTCGCTGAAAGCAGAAACCGGCAGATGTCTTTTTGCCAGGTGTGCTGAGCCTGCACGCGAAAAGAGGTTTCAAGGGTAAACGCAACGACGTTCTGGATAGTGCCCGACGTGGTAAGCGTCTTCGGAAGCGGATGAAAAAAGTCGAGCTGAAGCGACTGCGGCTCGCCGCGTTCGATCATTGCTTCCACACGGCGATTGTAGTCCATCCAGTATTCCACCACTTCCTCAAACAGGCGTAACATCCAGGCATAACCCACTTCATCCAGTGCTATAGTGAGCGGCTTGTAGACAAGCACCTCCTCTTGAACCATGTAATCCTTCAGCCGGATATCGCGCGTCGTATATCGTGCTTTCCACGATTTTAACTTCGACGATAGATCTGCGTAGGCCTGCACAAAGCACTCGACCGTAAACTTTTCACGCGACAACAAGTTGAATTGCAGGAGCATCTCATTGAGTTTGCGGTCCAGCGCTGCAGAGCGCCGCAGAAAGGCCTTCTCTTCAGACCCGAGCCGGCAGAATTGCACATGATGCTTCGTTGCAAGGGTATCCAGGAAAGTGGTGAGAAACCGCTGAGCATCGGGCAGGCGCTTACGCTTTGCGAGTCGCTCCGGGGCATCGAGGAAGCGGCGAAACTCGCTGAGTGGGATTCGGCGGCCGAACAGCTGGCTGAAATACCTCAGGAGCAGCAGCTTTTCAAAAAAACGTGCCATTGCATCGCGGCTCTCTCCCGCCTTGCTGCCCAACTCCGCGCTCCATAACTTAACCCATTCGCACAGCTCGCGGCCCAAAAGATCATCAGTGCGCCGTGGCAGCTGCTCAAGCGTCTCGCGCTGCATCTTCTTTCGGTCAAAATGTGGAAACAATCGTTCGGCCTGCTCTCGCGCATCCTCGCAATAGACCAGGCACTCCTCCCGATCCACATCGTACAGATACGCACGCTGTCCGTCCACGCACAGCACGTAAGGCGCAAAAACCTCCTGTTGCACATGGTCGAGCAACAGGCGCAGCCCGAAATCCATATCAAGATACTTCTGGTAAAAGTCCTGGTACCGGCCCAACGCTCCCTGTGTCGCTATTGCGATCGCAACCAGGGGCGTTTGCATAGGATGCAAAGTGGCCATTAAAAAATGCTGCGTCTTGCCCGCTTTCCTAAGCACCAACGGCTTCAGAGCGCTATAGTCTCCTTCTTCCCATCCGAAATTGTGCAACACCCCGAACAATTTCTCAGCTGTTATCTGCGCATCAGGCACACTCGAGCTCCTTCATGCACTTAAAAGAACCATCCCCTGCCCAGTCCCTATCTGCGAAACAGGAGATTTAAAATAACCGTCAATAGGATGCTCATGACGAGGGAGAAATTGCAAAATTAAAATTGTAAATATCAAATTTTAAATTTTCATTTTGCAATTTTCAATTCAATGCTCCGTGTCTCGGTGGCTATACTATAAGCAGTCACCAATTTCATTCAACACAAGTAAGCCACTATGTCCTTGGCTTCCAGAAGTCATATCTCGAAATTCATACGGCTTATTGCGCGATTGTGTTATTAAGGATTTTTCAATGCTTGCGTCCTCCGCTGTAACGCTCGCCGCTTTTGTGGCCTGTAGCGCTCCTCTTCGCTGAAGATGCAGCCGCAGTAGCCCTGCATGTAAAATCCCAGCTGCCGACCCTGTTCGTGGGCCTGGCGATAGCCTGGCCGCCAATCGCGCCAGAGAAATTCCACCCCGTGCGCTGCTGCAGCTGCAAGGCCAGCAGCCTTGATCGCCTCATGCTGCTGATACGGACTCACCAGCAGCGTTGAACTGAATGCGTCAAGCCCTTTCTCCTGCGCCACACGTGCAGTCTCGTTTAGCCGCAACGCATAGCAGACCCCACAGCGCTCAGGAACTTGCTTGCCCAGCACTGCGCCCAGGAACGACTCCAGCTCATACTCTTCATTATAGATCGCTGCAATTCCCTGTGCATTGCAGTAGTCTTTAACACAGACAAGCCGCTTGCGAAATTCACGATAGGGATGGACATTCGGGTTGTAAAAAAAAACAACAACCTCCAATCTCTCATCACGCAATGCCCCAAGAGGATAGAGCAGGCACGATGCACAACACGTATGAAGCAACACGCTCATTCTAGCGCTCCACTGCAGATTCCTTTCGTAATAGATTCAATGGTTACTATATGTAAATCCCCCGGGCATTGCAATCAAAAAGCTCGGCGACGAAGAGCGAAAAAATTCTTGATTAATCAGCTGCCGCCCCGTAAGTGTCGTAAACAAAGTCTAGCACAAACACGGAGGGCATCCTTATGCGCAGAATATCACAAGTAGTTCTGGCTGCGTTGCTCATCTTTGCAAGTACCGCCCAGCTCACGCTGGCACAATACGAAGGAGGGAAGAATCCCGTGGTCAAACCTGGCATTGATATGTTACTTGAAAAGCACCTGGGCCTGATTAAAGGCAAGAAAGTCGGCCTGATTACCAACCCCACCGGCGTGAACGCTCAGTTTATCTCATCCATTGATCTCCTCCACCAGTGCAAGGCATGTGAGCTCGTGGCACTGTTCGGACCCGAACATGGCATTCGCGGCGACTACTTTGCTGGAGCACAAGTAGGGCATACCACAGATACAGCAACGGGCGTCATGACCTACAGTCTGTATCCCAGGTATAAGAAGCCCACGCCAGAAATGCTTAAAGACGTTGAGGTCTTGCTATATGACATTCAGGATATCGGCGTTCGCGGCTATACCTACATATATACCATGGCCTATGCGATGATGGCAGCAAAGGAGAACAATATTCCCATCATCGTGCTGGATCGTCCTAATCCCCTGGGCGGGAATCTGGTTGATGGGAATATTCTTGATCCAAAGTTCTCCTCCTTTATCGGAATGTATCCAATCGCCTACGTCTACGGAATGACGCCTGGCGAACTGGCCATGTACTTTAACAAAGAGTTCAAAATTGGGGCAAAACTCGAAGTGGTGAAAATGAAGGGCTGGACGCGCTCGATGAAGTACTGGGATACGGGTCTTCCCTGGGTGCCTCCCTCCACGCACATTGCCCGGCCCGACTCGGCCTTCTACTGCGCCATAACAGGCATTATGGGTGAGCTGCATACAGTAAATGAAGGCGTGGGCTATACGCTCCCCTTCGAGATTGTCGGGGCACCATGGATTAACCCGCAGCAGCTGGCACGCGAGCTCAATCGCCGTAAGCTGCCAGGCATCTACTTTCGCCCTATCTCCTACGAGCCTCGATACTTCGCTTTCGCTAACCAGAAATGCCATGGTGTGCAGATCCACATTACCGATTACGACGCCGTCAAACCCGTTCAGGCCTGTATCCATATCATGGAAGCCATTAATAAGCTCCACCCGGATCAGCATATCTTCCAGAATCCCAAGGCACCCAACCGCATCGCTATGTTTGATAAGGCGATGGGGACAGATGAAGTGCGCCAGGCTCTGGAAAAGGGCGCTAGCGCTGAGGAGATCATCCGCAACTGGCAGCCAGCGTTAGAGAAGTTTCTCAAGACCAGGGCCAAATATTTACTCTATAGGTAAACATTCCGGCCCGAGAAGATGTATGTTGACCTGGTTCTCTTCGACCCCATAACGGTTGCCCCAAACTAGCGACTATCTTTACCCCCGCCTTATACCCTGGTAGCCTACCTGTAAAATGAACGCTCGCCGCGCAGCAGGGCAAATATTCAGACGCCCTTGCCGGTAATGCGCTCTTGCACAGAATTTAATCACTCCTGCCCCAGAATGTTTCACTCCATGAGAATAACCGTACCCAAGACCTTCCCCCACAAACAGGCATAAGGTCTTATACATCACTAATTCTACAGGTCTTATCTTGTTTTTTTCGATATCTTAAGAGTTGGTATTGATATTGCTCCATAGTTTATGATTGCCCAGAAGAGCCAGCACTTTTGCTCTACGTCATCATAGTCTCAGCCAAAATAATCAGCATCCTTAGTATGCAATCGAGGTGTTAACAAAATGAAGCGCTGACAGTGGAAAAAATCTCTTATCTCATCCGCAATTCCATGCTCCTATTCTCCAGTTGATTCTCCAGTGGGTAAAGCGCAACTGAGCTCAAACTCCCGACCGTAGCGATTCCTCCAAAGACCAGCAGCATTTCGCTGAACACTACGAACAGCACGCTGGAATCCGAACCGACCATTGTAATTGCTAAGTAGATTAAGAACATAAACTTTCAA
>CAZVVA010000080.1:0-16070 GCA_964630455.1 uncultured Candidatus Sumerlaeota bacterium | reverse complement strand
AGGCCGGGCTAATCGTGAGGGTCGGGATTCCCTGCTTCATGCCCGCTTCCCAGATTGATCGCAGGCGTGTTGACGATCTGACAGCCTGGCTGGGCAAGCAGGTTGAGGCCTACGTTATTGATTTTAATCTGTCCCGGCGCCGCGCCATTCTCTCCCGGCGCAAGCTCCTCGAAGAGGCGGAAGAACAACGCCGTCAGAATCTGCTGGCGGGCCTGACCCCAGGCGAGAGTCTGACGGTCAAGGTCAAGAGCGTGCTGGACTTCGGAGCATTTGTTGATCTTGGCGGCCTGGATGCCTTGCTGCCCCGCGAAGAGGTTTCGTGGGAACGGAGCGCTCATCCTTCTGCCTATCTCAAAGAAGGCCAGACGCTCAAGGTGAAAATTCTCTCAGCTGATCGCGAGACAGGCAAGGTTGCGGTCAGCCGCCGGCAGGCGAAAAGCAACCCCTGGGAGACCATCGAACGCAAATATCCTGAGAATAAAGTTGTGCGCGGTACGGTCGTGCATATAACGCGCTACGGCGCCTTCGTCAATCTGGAGGAGGGCCTGACTGGCCTGATTCACGCATCCGATCTGAGCTGGGCGAGTGGAGCCAAACGTACGCAGGATTACCTAAAAGAAGGCGACACGGTCAAAGCCGTAGTGCTCGGCTTCGATAAGGAGAAACGGCGCCTATCCCTGGGCCTTAAGCAGATCAGCTTGGACCCCTGGACCGAGGTAGAAGATAGGTACCCCGTGGGGTCAAGGATTCGCGGCGCTGTCACCGCCTTTACGAACTACGGTGCTTTTGTCACACTTGATGAGAACATCGAAGGCATGATCCACGTCTCTGACTTTTCGTGGGGAAAACCCCCTGCACATCCAGGCAAGGTGCTGCGGCTGAATCAGGAGGTCGAGGCCGTGGTGCTGAAAACAGATCGGGAAAGTCATCGCATCTCCCTTAGCTTGAAGCAGCTCACCATCAGCCCCTTTGAGCAGTTTGCCAAAACACATAGCGTTGGTGAACGTGTAAAAGGGAAGGTAGTGCGGTTAGTACCATTTGGCGCCTTTGTAGATCTCGGCGGTGTTGAAGGGCTGATCCATATCTCCCAGATTGCTCCAGAACGGATCGAATCGCCCGACGACGTGTTAAAGGTCGGCCAGACTGTGGACCTGAAGATTACTAAAATTGATGTGGCAAATCAGAAAATCAGTCTTAGCCGAAAAGAATACCTGCGCGACCTTGAGGCACGGGAAGCCAAGGAATACGTTAATAAGCCTATTAAAGGTGGCGTCAATATGGGCGAGCTCCTGAAAAAGTTGCCTATTGAGCTAAAGCCTGAGGAATAGAGAACGGTTGCCTTTCGTCCGGTAAGTGGCGGGACATCCAGATCTTCCGGGTGCAATCATGACACAGATGGAACTGATAGACGAGGAGTTCATCGGGATTCGGTTCCACTTTGACAAATCCCTGGTCAAGGAGATTCGTGCGCTCGACTGCCGGCGCTGGAATCCCAAGAAAAAGCGCTGGGAGGTACACATTGCCCATCTAGCGGAAGTCATCAAGATTTTCTCCCTTCATCCAAGAGACATCCCGCCTGAAATCGTAAGTGCTTACCAGTGTAAGTGGATCAAAACCTGTCTGGAGGTGAAAATCAAGAATACCTTGACCCAGCTCACTGGCAAAGATATTCCTGTTGATCAGATTGACGCGGTTTCGTCATTCGTGGTGTATGGCCACCAGTACAGCCCGAAATTCATCAGTGGCTCCTGGGATGGCCGCAAACATCTCTTTGATAAACGTACCTACTCGTTTCCTACAGGCCTCCTGAATCTTGTGCTCGACATCCTGAGCAAACAGGGCGACAGGTCTAGCGTCATAGACCAACGCACTCCAAGCAAGCCGAGCCTGCCACCCATGACACCTGATGTCGCCTTGCGCGATTATCAGGAGGAGGCTATCAGGGCGGCCCTCACTCACAAGCGCGGCGTCCTGGAAATGGCGACCGGATCCGGGAAAACCACCGTTGCTGCCTTCATTATTGCCACGTTGCAGCGACCCTGCCTCTTTTTCGTACATACAAAGGATCTCCTGTATCAGACCCGGGACTATTTTGCCACGACGCTTGGCCAGCAGATCGGCCAGATTGGCGACGGAGTGGTGGACATTCAGCCCATTACCGTGGCCACCATTCAAAGCACTGTGCGAGCTCTGGGCAGCGAGTACGGCAAAAGCTTTGACGAGGAGGGCGACGAAAAGGACGAGACCGACGTCACGCAGTATGAGGAGAGCATCGTCAGGCAGGTCGAGCAGGTTCCACTGGTCTTCTTCGACGAGTGTCATCACGTCCCTGCGGAAACTTACTATACGGTGGCCATGCGGACATATTGCGCAGATTATCGCTTTGGCCTCAGTGCCACGCCCTATCGGGCCGATCGCCACGATCTCTTGCTGGAAGCAGCTCTCGGCGCAAAAATCTACCGGGCTAACGCCTCGCTGCTCATTGATAAGGGCTATCTCGTCTCACCAGAAATCGTCTTTCTTGCCGCACCCAATTTAAAGTGTACTGCAAAGGGACTGGAGTACCAGCAGATCCTTCAGGAGTACATCATCAAGAACCAGAAGCGCAATGAGCTGATCGCAGAAGAGGCACGCAAACTGAATCAGCAGCGGCTGAGCGTCCTCATCCTGGTCTCCCAGGTGCGCCATGGAGAATGTTTGAAAGCGCTCTTGCCAGAGGCTGAATTCGTGCAGGGGAAAGATTCGTCCACAACTCGAAACGCAGCGTTAAAGAGCCTGCGAAAGAAATCTCTGCTTACGCTGATTGCCACCACACTGGCCGACGAAGGCCTTGACATCCCCACCCTGAATGCAGTCATCCTCGCCAGCGGCGGAAAGTCAGAAACTAAGGCGTTACAGCGGCTGGGCCGTGCTCTCCGTACCGCGCCAGATAAAGACAAGGCAATCATCATTGACTTCTTCGACCACGCACCTTATCTTAAAGTGCATAGCATGAGACGACTGGATATTTTTCGCACTGAGCCACGTTTTAAAATCCGTACCGTAGGCTTCGAAATCTAATGGAAGAACGACCTCGAGCTAGCAAGAAACGCTTTTCCTTCCTCCTTGGCCTTTTTGTCCTCTTTGCCGCCTTCATCATTTTGATTCTGTTAATAACTGGCCTGACGATGCTGAGAACCGTGCTGCCCAGCTTGGGGGAATCCGTGGCGATTCTGGAAGTGAATGGCCCGATCATGAACACCGAACCTTTAATCAAAATTCTCCACCAATACCGCGACAGCGGGTCGGTTAAGGCAATCGTTGTACGTATTGACAGCCCGGGAGGCGTGGTGGCGAGTGTCCAGGAGCTGCATGCAGAACTGAATAAGCTGCGCCAACAGCAGACAAAACCGCTTATCACGTCGCTTGGCAACGTCGCTGCATCGGGCGGATACTACGTGGCCTGCGGTACTGATGAAATATTTGCAAATCCAGGAAGTCTGACCGGCAGCATCGGGGTAATTTTTAATCTCACCAACTGGGAGGAACTGATCCAAAAGATTGGCCTGAAATTTGAAGTGGTGAAAAGCGGGGCGCACAAGGACATTGGCTCTCCCACGCGGCCCATGACCGAGGAGGAGCGCCGCATTATGCAGGAGATGATTGATGATGTATATTCGCAGTTTTTCAGCGCGATTCTCTATGCGCGCGCTGACTCCTTACGCGAAGCGCTCCACAGACAACGCCAGGCCAAGGGCGATTTCTCTAAACAAGAAGCTACGCAAGAGGAGATTAAGGAGTATCTCCGTTCGCTCTGCGACGGCCGCGTCTTCAGCGGCCAGCAGGCTTATCGCTTCGGCCTTGTTGACCGGCTAGGCAATCTCCAGGACGCTATTGACCGCGCTGCGAAATTGGCGGGCATCGTCGGAAAGCCGCATGTCGTCACCACGCGGCGCAAACCGTCTATTTTTGATATTTTTACCGGTAGCGTGAATAAAGTCCTTCAGGACGTTCGGCATCCTGAAGTTTCGCTTGAGTATCGTCTGGTTGCTCGCTAGGTTGTATTCCTTATAGGGCACAACGGTGTTGTGCCCCTACATACTCTTATCCCTTATTTAGCCATCGCGCATTCTCACGTTGATACTCATCGAGATCCAGTATGGGCACTTCCCATCTGGCATATTCGCGCCTATGGGTCAGTAAGATCACCTGGTGGGTCTGAGCAATACGGAGCAACATGTCCATCAGGCGCTGCAGGCGATCATGATCAAAATTGACGAAGGGGTCATCGAGGATGAATGGAAGGTTGACCTGCGCGGCGAGCTCGCCGGCGGTAGCCAGGCGCATGGCAAAGTAGAGCTGATCGCGCGCGCCATGGCTTAGTGAAGCGTCGGTTAGCTTATGCGCCTCAGCTGTGGCGAAGTAGAGCTTATCGAAATTCTCCGTGAACTCAAAATCCCGATACCGCCTGCCTACAATCTTCGTGAACGCGGACTCAATCTTCTCGGCTAATCCCTGCAGATACTGCTCCTGGTAATCCCCTATGCACTGATCAAGCATGCGGATGGCCATGGCGATGGCCTTGCTACGCTGGTCCAGCCGTACGAGCTGGCGCTCGCCCTCCTTTATCTCTTCCTCCAAACGCTCGACGTCCTGATCCACGCGTTCGCACACTCTAAGCTCGGCTATTACGTCAGCGCGGCGTCTTCGCTTCGTATCAATCTCTTTTTCGAGGTGTTGAATTTTACTGGCGAATTCGTCCCGCTCACGCTGCAAATCCCCAGGCTTATCTTTCCAGAGGTCGAGCGCAGGAAACTGCTTAAAAAATTCGTGCAGCTGCCGCTGCAGCGAATCGTACTTTACGGTGAGATCGTCTCGCTCGCCTTTTAAATCATCGAGGTTCTCGTCGCGCGCCAGGGTGTCGCGAAGCGCGCCGAGCGTCATACAATTATTGCGATACTCTGCATGCAAGCGCTGAACCGTATCGGGAGAGCGCCCTTTCAGAATCGGCGAGAGCCGCGCGTTAGCCGCAGTAATCTGCTTCTCTGCCTCTGCCAGCTCACCGGCTTTCTCCTGTTCGTGCTTTAGCAGCACCTTGAGCTCTGAGGTCTTGCTCCTATATGTCTCGCGCAGCTGGTGGTACTCGTCCCACGATGCGCGAAAGGCATCATCCACTACCGTTGTTTCGAATCCCTGAATCTCCTCCAGCGTGTCTTTTAGCGCGCCTCTCAGCTCATCGAGTTTTGCCTTGAGAATCTCCTTAACACCCTTGCCTTCAATACCGGCGTCGTCTTCTGTTTTGAGAATGTCTTTTTCGAGCAGGCGCATTTCTTCAAGAATAGGCCGGGCAGTTTGGTACTGCTCAGCCAAGCGATGCAGCGCTTCAGGATTCTGTGCGACTTCACTGCCGAGCTGCGGATGAAGTTCCTCTGTCGCACGGCGTGCTTGCTCGCATTCCCCTTCGAGCATCTGCTCGTGATGGGTGAGTTGTCCCAGCAGCTCCCGCGGCGCAAAACAAAAACTGAGCACGAAGAATAACACGAGCCCCAGAACAACTCCCGCCAGGATGCCCACCACAGGGCCAAGCGTCATGCTTCCGATAACCGCACCTCCTGCAGCAAGCCCTAAGGAGAGAACAGCCGCCATGCGCTGACGCTGGCGAAGTCGCTGTACTTCACGCCGCTTCCCATACAGCCGCATCCGGCCATCCGCAGCACTCAGAATTTTCGCTGCGTTTCGCTCCAGCAAACTGAGCGCTGTACTACTCAGATTTGACCAGGCAGGAAAGATCTGGTCACATTGCTGAGCCTTCTCATCGAATTGTTTAATCTGATTCTTAAGAGCATCGCGTTTCTGCAGATTCGCTGCCAGACGGCCAGGAAAATCATCTGGCTTATCACAAAATCGTGCGTACTGCTCGCGCTGCTTCTGCTCTGCCGAGGCCAGAAATTTCTCCACCTCAATGCGCTGAGCAGCTATCCGAGCCTGGTCCTGTTTGAGGTGCTGACATCGTTCATCCAAACGCTGTAACTGCTGCAGCTGCTCACTCAGGTCTTCCGGTGCATCGGTAAACTCAGGGTACTGTTCTTGATTCGCCCGCTCAAGGTGTTGCTTCTTCTCCTCCATCTCACGAATGCGATCAACGCTTTTCTGGATATCTTTAAGACGTTCTCTCAGTCTCAGCTCTTCCCGCAGCAGCTCGGTCAGTCGGTCCATCCGCCGGAGTTCTTCGCGACCTTTATTAATCTCCTCCTCAAGAGTTTCTAAGTCTTGCTCCAGCTGATCAAATTCCTCTTTGCTTGTGGCGAACCTGTCCAGCTGACTTTTTACCTCACTCAATGACCGCTGCCTCTTCTGTATCTCCTGTTCGAGGAGATCGATCTTGCGAGGATTCCGTAGCTGTCTGTCCGTCCACGATCGCTTCACAGTCAACTGATCATGCAAATCCTTCAATCGCTTTTGCACAGTGAGGTAGTCGCTCTCTGCGGCCCCTGAGATGAGCTGGCGCAATTTGTCCGTCATTTTTACTTGCAGGTCAGCTTGCCGTATTACAGTGGTGGCATAGAAAAGTTCGTCGTCCTGAAGGATGGACAAGTCTCTTAGCACGTTCAGATATAGGCTATAGGGCTTTGCACTTCGGGGATTTGCCGCATCGTTAAATAGCGGTTTTGTCCCACGCAGCCTCGTGGCTGTGATCTGCACATGATTAGTCTGAAAATCGCGAGTGATATGAACCTCTCTATCACCGCTCATCAGCTCCAGGCTCCCCTTATAAATGCGTCCTCCATTATGCCACGGTGCAGATCGCTGCTCTTCGTCGCTATCTTTAATTCCGAACAGAATTCCGAATATAGCTCGCACCAGGGTTGACTTGCCTGCTTCGTTCTTACCCAGGACTAAATTGAGACGGTCTGAAACAAATCTCACCTCCAATGGTTTTGGCCCGAAACAGCCAAATCCATCAAGCTGCAGCGTTTTGAGCGTTAATTTAAGACTCACGGCTGAGAAATTGCTCCAGTCCAATTTTCAAGGCATGTTCGTAAAGCGCACGTTCCTCATCGTGCGCCGAACGAATCTGCTCCTGCATACGCCGTACAAAGAGACCGCGGATCGTTCGTTCCTCTTCAAATCGGCGAATCAGCACACTGTCGAACGTCGTTGTCTCATCATCGAGCTCGAGATGAAATAGTTTCTCCCGCACTCGCTCTTTCAGCACTTCTTCCTTAATGAAAAATTCACTGGGTCCATCGAGAATAAGCCGCAAAATCAGGTTTGGCTTTGCACGCTGCTCGATTTCGCGAATAAGATCTTCTGGGGTCAGGATATTCTGCAAAGCAAAATTGATCCGCTCCTCCTCCAGTGTTCGCTGATTGAACCGCACCGGTTCTACGCCCACGGCATCGCCTTCAATCTCAACGACAACCAGGTGGCGCGGCCCATTCTCACCAAACTTTCGTCCCTCCAGCGTGCCGGGATATACAACCGTGACGCCGCCTGGTCGTTCCTCGCGAAAATTATGATAATGTCCCAGTGCCACGTAATGCATGCCTGTTTGCCCCAGCTGCTCGAGCGAGAGGGGAATATCACGGCTCTCCAGTTCCCACTCCGGATTCCCTTTGATCGAGCCGTGAAGCAGCGCAATGTGGATTCCCGGCATATCCTGTCGCTTGAATTCATCATACGGAGGACGCGATGTGCGTGAATCCCAGCTCATGCCGTAAAGATGTACCGGTACATCGCGAACAGTAATAGTGTGCGGCTTAGCTATGTTCGGATCGGTGAGAATCTCCACACCCGGAAAACTCCGCACGCGATAGATGCAATCGGGATACCGATAGGAATCGTGCGTGCCAGCAATCAACACAGCGCGTTTTCCTGCATCAGCAATTTTTTGAAATTGTGACTCTGCCAGGGCGACAAGCCGCTCTTCTGGATTGTGAGAATCAAACAGATCGCCAGCGATCAGCACCAGATCAATTGCGTTCGAGGGGTCGCACGCAAAATCAACTGCGCGCTTAAATGCGGCTTCAAAATCGCGCGAACGCTCTTCAGCCCGCTCCCCCAAATACGCAGGCCGCGCACCCAGGTGCAAATCAGCTAGATGAATAAAGCGAACCATTGCTGCTCCTTTTCCCTACATGGTTCACACCTGTGTATCTATCAGTACCATCTAATTGTAGGGGTTCATCCGCCGCGGCGGATTCTGAACCCCTACGTTCTTCTTTGTGACGGCACGGACGCAAATACCAGGCACGCAGAACCTCGAATTCCGACAAAGCGCCTGACGCGCGACAGTACAACATCGCGGGCCCGACTGGCACCATACTCAGATGTTTCTCCAAGACTCTCTCGCACCAGCCGCATTAGTAGCCGACCTCCGCCCTCCGTGACGCCACCTGTTAGCACCACACATTCGGGATCAAGCATGGTAAAAATACCATCAATGCCAAGTGCCAGATAGCGTGCCATTTCCACCAGCAGACGCCAGGCCAGCGGGTCTCTATTCCGCGCACACCGGAGAATGTGCCTGGCACTAATGACACGAGTCCTGAGGGTCTGCTTCTGCAGAGACCGGAAAATCGCTGATCGCGGATACCGTGACCTGAGTCGCCTCGCCTGTTGCTCCAACGCGCGACCTGAAGCATATGCCTCCAGACACCCCCGCTTTCCGCAATTGCACCGCCGTCCTTCAGCAACAATAATAAGATGGCCGATCTCACCACCATAACCATGTTTGCCACGTACAAGATCACCATTAATTACAATTCCGCCGCCCAAACCTGTGCCGATGCTGAGTAACACGAAGTTGCGCCGCTCACGTCCCCAGCCAAAGCGGCGTTCTGCCAACGCCGCGGCATTTACGTCATTATCAACAAACACGGGAAGTGCGGTTTCTCTTTCGAGCATACGCTTCAGATTCACGCCCTTCCAGCTGGGCAGCAATGGCGTTGCACTCACCACCTCGCCGGTGCCCACATCCACGCAGCCGCCTGTGCCAATTCCAATGCCAACCAGCGGGCCGCGAGACGAAAATTTCTCCACCAGCCCACGAATCTGGTCAATCACGGCCTCCCGGCCTTCCTCCACGCGAGTGCTCACGCGCGTTGCCCTGACTACACTGCCGCTATCGCTCACGATTCCCGCGGCAATCTTGGTGCCTCCAATGTCAATGCCCAGCGCCCGGCGTTCCATTCGTGTGCTCGTGTTCCTCACTTCACGCTTACTTTATTGCGATTTGTATAAATAACGGTAGAGCATGTAGGGGCGTTTAATTAAACGCCCCTACAAAACTATACGTGGCATCCGCCTAGGCGGATGAATCTACACGGGCAAGTTGAAAATGCGCCTGTGGCGTGATGCCCGTGCCACGTTGAATGGCACAGTTGAAGGCCAAGCATTCGCACAAAAATAAGGCCTTCAGTGGCTTCTGTATAAACGCTTCAGTGCGCAGAAAAAATAGAACGGCAAAGCGTCAACGCTTTGCGCTCAGCTGAAACGAGTCAATCACCGTGCCATCAGGCTGCTTTGTCTGAAACCGCAATGTTTTCCCATCAATATCAACTGTGCAGAAGTGGTAGCAAGAAGCGTACTGAGTGATATGTGACCAATCTTGCTCGCGGTGATCCAGTGCTGCTCCCCCACCTCCGGTGATGATATACGTCACACCTTTTAGCATGCCGCGTTCGTAGTCGTGCGTATGTCCGGCAAACATGATATCCACACCGTGCCGTTCAAACAGCGGCACCAGAGCATCGCGCATATCCCACTCGCCGTCGTACAAGGGCGAATCCCATCCCTCACTGTAAGGCGGTTGATGAGCAAACACCAACACCCATGTAGCCTTTCGTGCCTTCTTGGAGCGCAGGTCGTTTTCCAGCCATTGATACTGCACACTTCCCGCCTGGTACGGTGTGTAGGGATTCGTATCCAGCACGATGAAATGCGTGTTTCCATAGTCGAACGAATAGTAATTCTCCGGCGGTGGAAACGAAACGTAGTCGTAAAACCAATGTGCGTTCCGCTCGTGATTACCAATTGCGATGTAGACCGGCGTCGAGCGCATCAACGGCCGCGCAGGCACAAAAAATTCACGATTCCACTCCTCGTAGTTCCAACCATTCGTCACCACGTCTCCAACGTTAATTACCAGATCCGCCTTCTCGCGCACAATGCCTTCGACGACCTTCTCGTGCGACGGAACATCTGTCCGATTATCTCCATAGACCACCAAGCGGAATGGCGTTTTCGCTTTGATTGCAGTCCGAAACCTGCTCAGCTCACTTACTTCTCCATCCGATACGACCCGGTAATGGTACTGCCTCTCCCGCTTGAGCCCGGTGAGGGTTACCTCGTGGATCAGAGTTCTTCTGGACTCGTACACCGATTTGCCCAGGCTACTCGTCAAACCATACTCTACCCGCGAATCCGAGGGACGCGCTGTCTCCCACATAATGGTAATTCGATCCGGACCCACATTCTGAAGATACGGCCCATTCTTAAAGAAGGCAAGCTCCAGCGTCTCAGTTCGGGAAACCGACACGTCATCGAAGCTGTACTTATTCGCCTCAACGCAATACAGCCCAATCTTGCCGCTCGCAAAAGTATCATCCGTCAGCGAACAAATCTCCCCTAGCCCGGTCGCCACGCTTATCCTTCCATCTTTTAATGCAACGCGGATTACCTGCTGCGCCGCAAAGTCCGTGGCCAGCCGATCGTAGCGATCCTGCCAGAGCGTCTTCACCGTACCCCCCACGACTTTCTCGACTTTACGGTAGGACTTCTTGGGTATCGGGTCTTTATGCATAATGTAGCGATAGTGGTTCTTCGCATCTTGATAACAAAACAGAACACCGTAGCCCTTATCTTCGCCCCATGGTCGGGCAGTGACCTGCAGGGTGTAGTTTGCCCACTCGCTGCCGCCCGCCACAGCCCAGCTCTCGTGCTCCCCAGGATGTGTCACTTCAGGTGTACTCGGTGAAATATACCAGAGTCGCTTCTGGCTCACGCGCCAGTTCTGCTCTGCACCTGGCGCTGGATCAACCACAGTCCACCCTTTCATGTTGTCGTCTGAAAAATCGTCCGCCCAGGGAAACGAGTGCTCCTGCGCAAGTACTGCGGACCACAAAACTATCACAATTATAGCCACCAATATTCCTGCACGCCTTCGCTGTAGATGTGCCATGAATATCCTCCGCTATTGCTACAGGCAAGGATGCCTGTGCTACTCAGACAGAATTAATCCTCCACGAATGTATCTGAGCTAAGTGCCGATTCGTCTAGAGGGAAGTTCTAATACGATGTGATAATGAAACATACAGGCGGGTATGTCAACAAGGAGGTGAAATTCATTTCAGGACGGCAAGCGTACAAAGGACGAGATGTTCACAACCCCAGGCTATTCCAGAGCTGATCAATGCGCTGGCGTACTTCATCATTCATCAGGATTTCATCCGGCCACGGCCGCGAAAAGCCCTCAGACGTCCATTTCTTCGTTGCATCAATGCCGACTTTTGACCCAAGATGTGGCAATTCAGAAGCATGATCCAGCGCATCTACTGGGCCGGTCACGAATTCCGCGTCGCGCCGTGGATCTATGTTGTTCAGTGCACGCCACACCACTTCGTCGTAGTCACGTAAATTTACCCCCTCATCAAACACCACGATCACTTTGCTGAACATCGCCTGGCCCATGCCCCACAGCGCGTGCATAACCTTGCGTGCATGGCCCGGGTACGCCTTCCTGATCGCAACCAGCAACAGGTTATGGAATACACCAGCAAACGGCATGTGCAGATCCACCAGCTCGGGTAGCTGCTTTTGAACCAGCGGAAGAAAAAGCTCGCCAATGGCTTCACCCCAGAAGCAATCTTCCATGGGCGGTCGGCCCACCACCGTAGCATGATAAATTGGGTCACGCCGATGCGTCACTGCAGTCAGATGAAACACCGGATAGTAATCGGGCAGCGAGTAATAGCCCGTATGATCGCCAAAAGGCCCTTCCAGTCGCTGCTCCTCAGGATCAACGTATCCTTCAAACACAATCTCCGCCTCTGCCGGGACGTAAAGATCATTGGTCAGGCATTGGACCATGCGCACAGACTGACGGCGCAAGATGCCCGCAAACAGCATTTCGTCAAAATCCGGTGGAAGCGGCACCGCAGCACTGAACACCACCGCAGGATCACACCCTACGGCTACCGATACGGACATACGCTGCTTGCGGGCCGTGTATTTCCGGAAATGCTCGGCCCCTCCTTTATGGACGTGCCAGTGCATACCTGAAGTCCGCTCGTCGTAAATTTGCATTCGGTACATCCCACAATTCTGAACGCCCGATTCTGGATCGCGGGTAAAGACCATTGGCAGTGTAATATAGGGGCCGCCATCTTGAGGCCAGCACTGAAGAATCGGAAACGGTTGAAAAGAAGGCTCTGGCAGTCGGACTTCCTGGCAGGCAGCATTCCTGACACGAACGGGGAGAATGTCGTGCAAATCTTTCAGTCGGGGAAGCAGTTTCAGCTTGTCAAGCAAACCCTTGGGGCTGCCGGGTTCAAGGAGAGCCAGGAAATTTTCAGTAATCTCGCCTATGCGCTCAACGCCTAGTGCCATACGGATGCGTTTGCGCGAGCCGAAGCCGTTGGCAAACACTGGAATACGCGAGTTCTTGACTGTCTGAAACAGCACAGCCGGGCCACCGCGTTTGACGACCCGGCTGAGAATCTCTGTCATTTCCAGATGGGGATCCACGCACTGCTGGATGCGTTTAAGCTCACCTGCCTGGTCCAGATGCTCAATGAACTTGCGCAAATTCTGGAAGGCCATCGTGAGCCTTTCGTGTGGTTGGAGCCGTACAGGAAGATCAATTGGCAATCGTAATGGCCAGGTTTTCCACCCCGTCCCCTTCGGTGGTCAAATCGCCCAGTACATTTGTCCCCATGCAGGTCACCCGAGTACCGCGTGCGTGCAGCCGTGGGGGCGTAAAGAAAGAAATCGAGGTGTTCGCAGCAGGCCGAATTGGGCGGAATACAATGGTAGCCAATGTCCCGCGGTCTGCCAAGAACTGACTCTCCGAGATGCCCATGTAGTACTCGATTTCACCCTCAGCATTGGAAACGGTATTCTTAATATGACGGTCAAACGGAAACTTCTCGTGGTACGGCCCATCGTAGACATTCACGCCGCGTGTAATCCAGTTCTCCTCGTCATAGTCCACCACCTGAAGCACCCGAGGATCAAACCGGACGATCACATGAATCATATCAACCACCGTCTGCTGGGTATTTTCAAAATCAATATCCACAAGGAACTCCTCGCCAAGCCGCACCTTCTTGGTTTCACTTCGCAACGCCAGTTTCACTCCACCTATGGTCTCAGACCCCATAAACTCCGTTATGGTCGCCCCTGTCAGAATCTCAGTTTCGTCCTCAGGCGAGAGAGGGAGAACGCGCACCGTGGCCTTGATGGTTCCATCTCCCAGAATCGCGGGCTCGCCCAGAATATCTTCCCCCTGATGGGCCAGCGTGGTATCGCGCTGGTCAAAAGAGCTAAACTCAATGGCTGAATAACGCGAAGGGGCCAGCGCCTGCCATTTCACAGTAAGCAGATTCTGATTTTGCAAAGCCAGCTCACTGGCAAACGTTACCTCGTAGGTCAGGAGCCCGCGACTCTCATATACGTACGCCTTGGCTGGCGCCAGCATGTCAGCCTGCAGCGCCAGGTCGTTTACTTCCAGTGGCAGCAGTACTTCGGGATTGTATTGCAAGACGAGAAACATCCGCGTAAAACCACGGCTCTTTGGATTGCTCAGTCGCACGCCAGTATTGAATTCCTCACCCACCTTTGCAACCAGGTCCATCGGTTCAAAATAGAGAACCGCGACGTCAAGATTAGCCTGCAACTGAAATCGCTGCAGTTTGTAGGAGGACGGAGCCGCACGACTCGAGGATCGTAACCCCGAAGCGGGGGGCCGTCGGACGCTTCTTGGCTGTGCACCACGGGTCACACGCGTGGCCGGCTTAGCAGGTGCGGGCCTGGGCGGAGGCTTCTTTTTAGTCGTTTCCTTCCGTGTTCTGTCAGTAACCGATGTGCCGCGCTGGGCCTGCGACGTCATTGGTCCCAGCAATATCAACCCCACGATACAAGAATAAATTATCCTTTTCATTTCATATATACCTCGCTTTCGAAACTAGTATCTAAACATAGCAAAAGTGGAGCACATGATTCAACCTAAAACTGCTAATAAGGACTTCCCTCATTTTACCAGACATTCCTGTAACGGTAGAGGTTTGCTTTGCCTCGCCGCACAGCGATTCCTTACACCTCGCATGTCTTGGCATCTTTCATCCCACCAGCCGAACATCCTCGACGCATCCCTTACCTAGCAAATTGGCGAATACCGTCAGGCAATCTACTTTTTATAGATAGTCGTGTTATTCTATTGACTTTAGATATGGTCTACGATAAGAAATAATCTCAGTGAATTGTTGATTCCAGCATCCCAACGGACGTTCGTCAATTCTGTTCCATTCCACTTCGGAGGTAGAAACGATGAATGAGGCTCTGGGCATGATTGAAACTAAAGGCCTGGTGTCAGCGATTGAGGCGTCAGATGCGATGGTGAAGGCAGCGAACGTCGTTCTGGTGGCGTACGAGAAGATCGGCGGTGGGTACGTGACAGCGCTTGTGCGGGGAGATGTGGCCGCTTGTAAAGCAGCCACTGACGCTGGTGCTGCTGCGGCGCGCAAGGTTGGCGAATTAATCTCTGTCCACGTCATCCCACATCCACACGAGCAGTTGGAAGATGTGCTGCCGATTTCAATTCCGAAAGCCAAAGTGGAGAAGAAATAATACTGGCAGGATAAAAGAACGAGACAATGCACTGGGTCCCACAGCTGGCGTGTTGGAGATACCAACATAGGCCAGTAGAGAGCCCAGAGATTCTTCCAGAGTTCCTATCAAACGGGTTGCAGTATTCCGCGCAACCCGTTTTTCGTATTCCTAGTACTCTACCTTTTATGCAAGACACGCGCTCATCCGGCTAAATTCCATTGAGGCGCAACCGGTCATATTATTTGATTGACACGCTCGTGTTCTGCCTCGAGCCTGAAGACAGCAATTTCCGGGCGGCAGCAGAATCGCACAGGTGGCGGACCAAGCCCCACACCCCGGTTCACATACATCGTTCGTCCATCTTTGTAAAAGAAACCGGAAACATAGCGCCTTCCATAGCGTGACGGCACAAGCAGTGGACCGATGAGTGGAAGCACAACTTGTCCTCCATGCGTGTGTCCACAAAGAACGAGATTAAAAGGATACTGTACGGCTTCCTCAAATGCGTCCGGGTTATGCATGAGGAGAATCTTTGGGCTGGCTGCCTCCGTACCTGCAAGCGCTGCGGAAAAGCTTACCGTGCCTTCCCACAGATCATCTACCCCGCAGATCACCAGCTGGGCCCCGCTGCGCTCTATGATAACGCTGCAATTGGTGAGAAACCTGACCCCCGCCCTGCTAACAGCGCGCTCTACCATCTCGATGCTTGGGCAGTAGTCATGATTCCCTCGTACGGCAAACACACCACCGCGCGCCTTGAGCTCAGCGAGCTCAGCCAACGCACCGGGCACTTTACCCGTATAGCGAGAGGTGCCTCGCATGAAGTCCCCGGTAATCACCACCACATCTGGAGACAGGGCATTCACCATCCGCACTACTCTGCGTAAATAGCCCGCGGAGACATACCTGCTGCAATGTAAGTCACTGAGCTGGACGATCGTGAACCCTTGAAATGCCCCCGGCAAATTCACTACAGGAAACCGATACCGGTTCACCTGAACCCAGCGTGGTTCAACGAGCAGACTGTCGAACACAATACCACCAATTACCACCGCAAGCAGAACAAGCACTATCAAGAGCATTGTCTCTAGCCGTACCTTTTAAAAAATCGAGTCGCTACAATCCTAATAGAAAAGAAGCCGTGCCAGGGCGTTTTCTCCCGGGCACAGAACAGTACGTGAAGATTTAACAGACTTGATACGCCTTACACCAGCACCCGGCGGTGATAGATCAGCCATTCGAAGAACAGCAACGCCAGGCCC
>CAZVVA010000079.1:0-16158 GCA_964630455.1 uncultured Candidatus Sumerlaeota bacterium | reverse complement strand
GACCCGACGAAGGGCGGGACCATCTACATGGACAGCGTTGCGATTGATTATCTCGTGATTCCTTAATTGTGCGAGAGTAACTAAGCGGGTAGGGGCACGCTGCAGCGTGCCCCTACTTGGCTAGGTCTCCGTGATCTGTACTATTCCAGTTTGCTTTCCGGAAATGCTTGCAAACCGCGCTCTGCTGTGGTAGCAATTAACATTAGAATTGCACATGCCTCCAGAGATAAAGGAGGAATCTGACTATGTACGAGACAATCAAAGTGACGTGTCCCTGCTGCAAAACCATCCTCATTGTTGATCGCAAAGAAGGGAAAATACTGGAAGAGCGGCGGCCGATCCTTGAGGAGTCGAGCGGTGATCGCTTTCAAGATGCGATGAAAAAGGTCAGAGGGCAGAAAGAATTCATTGAATCGAAAGTACGGGACACCAAGAAGCGCCAGCAAGAGCGCAAGGGGAAGCTCGACAAGCTCTTCGAGGAAGAGCTGAAAAAGGCCCAAGAAGAAGGCCCACCCGAAAAGCCGCTGCGTACCATTGACCTTGATTAACTCCCCCAGCCTACTGCCAGCAGACGACTGGCGATAGCCGTCTACTTCCTCCCTTTCTCGTGCCAACGGGTTCTTATCCGCGGCACCCACCGGCGCACGTGCTGTGCGTACTGGCGGTAGGCATCACCGAAGCGCAACTCCAGCCGAGGCTCCTCAACATGCACAAAGTAGAAGTGAAATGCCAGAGCCAACACTATCCCGTAAAGTAAAATAAATACTGAGTAGAAAAATAGGCCAAGGCCTAAAACCGTAACGACATTCCCCAGAATCATTGGATTCCGGGAATAGCGGTATATCCCCTGAGCCATCAGTTCCTGTGCTGGACTGAAGCACGCCGGTGTACCGTGGCCCCGACGACTGAATGGGGCCATACAGGCACCTGATATCACAAGCCCTCCAATAATCAGAAACAGGGCCGGAACTTTTAGCATCAGCGCGGATGGGAGCATCTTGAGGTGCACAAGCTGCTCCAGCCTGTAAGCAGCATAGGGAAACCCGCCAACTAAAACCAGCTCATAAACCAGGCTATAAACCCAGCCGCTGAGCGCAAGTAATTTCGTCTGCGACGTTTTAATTGTCTTATTTCGTAACCCAATGACTTTCACGCTATACGCTTCCCCTCATATTCCAAGGCCCTCAGAAAGCCCACGCTCTTGCTGACGTGCCACACCTTAATATGATCAGCCTCTCTTTTTTCTCCGCACGCACGATAAGGCTGTATTATGGCTTGCGCTTGAACCAGATTGCCAAATTCTTTTGCACAACCTCCTTGATCCCCTGCTTCTCAACCGGCTGATAAAAGCCCACGACAAAAAGGAGCAGAGGAAAACTTACCCAGAGCAGGCTTTTCACAACTACTGCCGGAACAATAGCCTCGATTCGTACGAAATGCAAGACCATGTACAGGGCTGTGCCGGTGATAATCAACTTCGCAATACGGCCCCATTCGTACGGCACGACATAAAACCTGGCTGCAATAATATACTGCAATATCGCCATCAGCAAACAACAGAGAAGCGTCGCCCATGCAGCCCCCATCATCCCCCAGCGCGGCACAAAAAAGTAATTCAAAAACAGGTTCAGTCCAGCCGGTATTCCTACAATAAGCGGCTCGTACTTCGTTTTGCGGTGCAAAGCAGGACCAACATTAAGAATACGCACTGCCCCGAGCAAAACGTAGGAAAGACAAATGAGAAAAACGATCTTATAAGCCGGGTAAAAAGGTGGGGTGGCAATTATGTGCAATATCTCTTTTGCCAGGCCAGCTACACCGCAGCTGATGAACATCCCGATGAGCAGAAAATAGGTGAGGCTTCGCGAGTAATATTCGCGTGCCTCGGGATCGTCTTTCACCGCCAGCAACATTGGTGGCCAGATCAGAGTAAGCGGATGCATCAGCAGCACCAGCACCACCATCCCCAGCTGATAGCCCAATGCGTAGAGGCCTACCTGCGTGAGCGTCGAAAAATGGGTCAAATAATATCGGTCCGCAGCGCTCAAAACTACCGCGGCGAGTCCGCTAAAAACGAGCGGCAGCCCATAGCTGAGGAGTTTTCTCAACTCACGACCTGAAAACTGTATCCCCAGCTGAGACGCAATGAAGGGAAAATAGAGCAGCACACTCAGTATGGCATTTATGAAATATCCACTCAGCACCCCAAACACGCCCTGGTGCAACACAACAACAAAATAAATCACCAACAGCAGCTTGGTCGTGAAGGTCACCAGCGAGAGAATCGCATAGCGCACTGATGCCTTCTGAGCGCGGAACACCGACTTTGGAATTTGATTCAGCGTCTCGAAGAAATTTATTCCGAAGAGCAGATAGAAATAGGAGGTATAGGCAGGCGTGCCGAAGATCAGCTGGCTCAGCTGCCGGGCACAGCAAAGGTAAAGAATCGTAAACAGGACAAGAGTGCTCACAAGCGTGAGAAACGTGGTGCTGGTAATGAGCCTTCTGTTTTGTTGGTCTGCGTAATCGAAGTAAGAGCGAAAAAATGCTGGGATAAGACCCAGACTGCTTATGGTACTGGCGACCAGAAGGGTGATAAAGAAGAGCGCCAGAACTCCATACTCGTCGGTTGAGAGATACCGCGTATAAATAGGGATAAGCAAAAAGGCGATTGCATTGCCAAGAAATTCGCCAAAGCCGTAGATGAGGAAATGCGTGGCCGTTTCTTTGAGTTTCTCAAATATCGCTCTATCTCCTGTGCTAGCGTGCGTTCTCAAAGCCCAGCCAAGGAGCTACTCCTATCATCCTTCCGGTGACGCTCAGGCGGTTGGTCGGTTAACTCATGAACCGTGAGCTCCCGCAGGCAACGTGGGTCCGAAACGGATACGTTCAAGCAGCGCAGCGAACGATTCAGGCGAGAAAGCAGCGTCCAGTCCAGACTTGCAAAAGTCAGCACACCATACTCAGCTATTCGCTTGGCGAGTTTCGATATCCGCATTCGACGCGGCGACCGCTTCTGCGCGTTCTGCTTTAACGCTGCCAAAAAACAACAGGTGAAAGGAGATTACCCCAAGGCTTTATCCGAGTTCCGTTTAAACTCGCCAATCTTATTATGATATTTGCTCCGCATGTCAAGCCAGAAGTACGCCACACATAGATCATACTTCCTTGCACTATAAAAACAGCGATTGACAGCTCCCGGGTTAGACATTTGATGTCAAATGGGTATGAGGCAATTCGCGAGGAAGGCACCAGAGGAAGCGGACAACAAAAAGGAGGCTAATCTTGGAATTCTTCTTTAATACGGCGGCTTTCACCTGACAAAGTGATCTTCTTTGCCACCACATTCAGCCATGCGGCACTGTCCCACAACTCCAAATCCAGGGGCGTCATCCGGCGTTCGATCTTAGGGAGCTGGCCGAAAAACCGATTGCGCTTGTATATGCGAACCCAGATGCACTTTCGGTCGCGGTGTACTTCGCACATTCCGCCGGTAGGCCCGCCGCAGGGCCCGTTGCGCATTTGCTTGGGACAGCGCATAGGGCAGATAAATCCAGTACTCCGCAAAATACACTGACCACACATAGAACAGCGAAACAATACTACCTTGGCAATGCGCTCTGCGTTGTAGCAGATCCCATATCCAACATCGCGAAGTAATAATGACATGCCCATGACAGCTCTCGTTACGCGCGGCTATGCATTAGCCACCGGATGAGCACTGACATCCACTACGGGCCGTGGCAACAGGCCCGCTTCTTTCACGATTGTCGGAATCACGGATGCCCATTTCAGCGGCATGAGATGCACGCCATGAATTCCGGGTGTCTTGCGGACGTGGGCGATAATCTCCAGTGCTACGGCAATGCCTTCGGCTTGTGGGTCGCGCGCCTGCTTCATCCGCGCTATCAGCGCATCAGGTATCATCAATCCGGATACGTGCTCTTTCATATATTCCAACGGCCTGGCCGATTTGGCGGGCGAAATGCCTGCAATGATGAACACACGCTCGTGAATCCCTTCGGCCCGAATTTGTTCCATATACTTGTCGAACCGTTCCAGGTCAAATATACATTGGGTTTGAACAAACTCTGCACCAGCGTCAATCTTCTTTGCGAGATGGCTAATACGCCACTCGAAAGGCTCAGCAAACGGATTAGCGCCTGCGCCAATGAAAATGCGCGGCTCGGTCTTAATTTCCCCGCCGGAAAAGAACCGCTTATCGTCGCGCATGCGCCGTACCATCCGCAGGAAATTACATGCATCAAGATCAAAAACCCCTTTGGCACTCGGATGATCCCCCAGCGTCTGGTGGTCGCCCGTCAGGCAGAGCACATTTCTGACGCCCAACCCTGCGGCTCCCAGGATATCGCTTTGCAGCGCAATACGGTTGCGATCGCGACACGTCATCTGCAGCACCGGCTCCAGACCTTCGCGCACGAGCATCGTACTGACTGCAAGGCTTGACATGCGCACTACGGCCGAGGCGCTATCCGTAACGTTAATTGCATCCACCACGCCACGATAAAACTCTATCTTGCGGTAAATCGCCTCGGCATTCGCAGACTGCGGGGGCTCCAGCTCTGCGCATACTACAAACTGCCCCGTCTTCAGCAACGCCTCCAACTTGCTCAAATAGCCGGCCATATACAATTAGCCTCTCTCAGGAGAGCCCGATAATCTTCCCGTTCTCATCAATATCAATGCGTGTCCCGCCTGGAACTGACGGCAGCCCTGGCATCGTCATGATGTCGCCCAGTAGCGCGTAGAGAAAACCTGCACCTATGGCTGCCCGGACTTCCCTGATCGGTATGCTAAATCCAGTAGGACGTCCTTTGATCTTTGGATCATGGGATAGCGACAGATGCGTCTTGGCCATGCAGATCGGCAAATTTCCAAATCCGTGATCTTTATAAAAGCGAATTTGCCTCTTTGCCAAGGGCAAGTATTCGATCTCCTCGGCGCCATACATTTTCGTGGCAATCGTTTCGATCTTTTCCATAATCGATGCATCGAGCTCGTACAGAAAGCGAAACTGCTTTGGCTTATCTGCTGCTTTCATCACCGCATGTGCCAGCTCCGTGCCACCTTCCCCTCCTCTGGCCCAGACTTCACTTACCACAGCTTCCTCTGCCCCAGCATTAGTCGCTGCTTCACGGATCACCTCAATCTCAGCATCGCTATCGCTGTCAAAGCGATTAATCGCCACCACCACCGGCACTCCGTACATCAAAACATTTTCAATCTGCTTTTCCAGATTCGGAATCCCTTTCACGAGGAGAAACAGATTTTCCTCCTGGAGACGCGGATCAAACGGCTTGCCAGGTACGATCTTGAACGCGCCGCTATGCATTTTCAGTGCACGCACAGTACAAACCAACACAACGGCATCAGGCGTGAGACCACTGGAGCGACATTTTATGTTAATAAATTTCTCGCATCCCATGTCTACCCCAAAACCACTTTCCGTAATCACATAATCCGCGCATTTCCGACCGATGAGATCCGCCAGGATTGACGAATTGCCATGCGCAATGTTGGCAAATGGACCGGTATGTACCAGGCATGGCGTGTTCTCGATTGTTTGCATCAGCGTGGGTTTGATTGCATCCTTGAGCAGCACGGCCATCGCACCTGCGCACTTGAGATCTTCAGCCGTAATCAGCTTACCTTTGTAGCTCTCGGCAACAACAATTCGCCCCAGGCGCTGGCGCAGGTCAGCCAAACTGGTGGTCAGGGCGAGAATAGCCATGACTTCCGAAGCCACTGCAATGTCAACACCCGCCTGCCGAATCGGTCCGTCGGTCCGTCTTCCCAGGCCTATGACAATGTTGCGCAATGCACGGTCGGATATATCAACTACGCGCTTCCAGCTTATCGTATGCGACTCAATCCCCAGGGCGTTCCCATGGTGTATATGGTTGTCAATAAATGCAGCGAGCAGGTTGTTCGCTACACTCACCGCATGATTATCGCCTGTCAGGTGTAGATTGAAATCCTCCATTGGGATTACCTGTGAGTAGCCGCCGCCAGCGGCTCCCCCTTTGATCCCGAACGTCGGCCCCATACTAGGCTGGCGCAACGTGGCAACCGCAGTTTTCCCCAACCGATTCAGTGCCATGCTGAGCCCGATGGTGGTGACGGTCTTACCCTCGCCCAGCGGTGTCGGCGTAATGCACGTGACGTCAATGTATTTCCCGTGCGAACGATTCTCAAGCCGCTTGAGCACATCCAGCGAAATCTTCGCCTTGTACTTGCCATAGAGCTCCAGCTCCTCCTCCTCCAATCCCATAGATGCCGCGGTGTCCTGAATAGGCTTAAGAGGTGCAGATTGCGCAATTTCCAGATCAGGTTTCATCTCAGGCGATGCGCCTGGAATACGACTCATGGTTTGCCCTGCTCCTTCGGCTCCGTACCAGACTGAGGCAGTGTAGGTGTTCCTTTCTCGCGATGTATGGTCATCTCGACGCAGTCAAGAATGCCGGTGAGTGGGACATTAGGCTTCCGTACGGAGACCTGAATTCTCTCGATATTCTGGAAGTTGGAGAACATGACATTCGCCACGTCCTCTGCGAGGGCCTCGATCAAATTATATTTCCTGGTGTTCATCATGTTGCGGATCAAGTTGTATACCTTTTCGTAGTTCACGGTATCTTTCACGTTATCCGACTGGCCAGCGCGGCGGAGATTCAGATAAATGTATACGTCCAGGAAAAAGCGTTGCCCTACTGCCTTTTCCGCCTTCGTGGTGCCGTGAAAAGCATAGAACCCCATGTTGGAAAGCTTGATGCAGTCAAGATCAGCCATTTACGTGAGTCCTTCAAATCGTCCGCTGCGATCTGCTTCCAGATAACGCATGCAAAACTCGTCCTCTCCAAGAATCGCTTCAGCCGCAACGATATTAGCCATGAGCTGCTTGTCCAGCGGATCCAGGATCGCTGCCTTAAGCCCGCTAGCTATGAGCATCACTATAAACGTCTGGTTAAGCAGCTTGCGCTTTGGCAGACCATAGGAGACATTGCTCAGCCCGCAGCTAGTCCGAACGTCTGGATACCGTTTGGTCACTTCCCGCAACGTTCGCAATGCCAGATTCCCATAGATGGTATTCGTGCTGACCGGCCTAATGAGCGGATCAATGTAGATACGCTCTGCAGGAACCTGGTCGTCTTTCAGACGTCCGACTAGCCTGTCAATCACACCGAGAATCTGCTCCTCATCGTCCAGGAGACCGCGCTCGTCCATACTCAACGTGATCACCGAAGCCTCATATTTCCGTACAAGCGGCAGCACCTTCTCATAGCGCTCAGGTTCGCCGGAGATAGAGTTGATAATCGCGTTCGGCCCGGCCAGCTGAAGCCCGACGTCCAGTGTCTCATAGGAAGGACTGTCAATACACAAAGGAACCTCAGTAACCGAGCGAACTGTCTTTACCAGCCACTCCATCTGCTCCGGTTCGTTCGCCACGAACGCCCCAGCGTTCACGTCCAGATAGTCTGCACCCGCTTCTATCTGCTTCAGTGCAATATCTTTGATCGCCTCGGCATCGTGCTGCTCAATCATCGCTCGAATCTTCTTCCGCGTTGAATTGATCAGCTCCCCAATAATAATCATTCTGTATCTCCCGGCACGTAGTTTAGTTTGCCTTTAGTAAGCCCTTCACAAGATCAACTGCAGATGCTGCATCCGTGGCGTATCCGTCGGCGCCAATTTCATCAGCATACTCCTGCGTTACCGGCGCCCCACCAATCACAATCGGAATCTGAAAATCTGGATTAGCGCCGCGAATGAGATCAACGTTATTCTTCATTTCAACCATCGTCGTTGTAAGCAACGCAGACATACCTACAATAGCGTCACGGTTCTCCTTACTCGCCTCAAGAAATTTCTGCCCTGGAACATCAAGCCCAAGGTCAACAATTTTGAAACCTGCTCCTTCGAGCATCATGGCTACCAGGTTCTTTCCGATATCGTGCAGATCACCTTTTACCGTGCCAATGATGAACGTCCCGGCCGGCTTTACTCCGGTAGCCACCAGCAGCGGCTGTAAAAGCACCATCCCGGTCTTCATGGCACGTGCTGCAATCAGCACTTCAGGCACGTAGCATTCATTCGCTTTGAAGCGCTTGCCTACAACTTCCATTCCGGCAATCAGCCCTTCGTTGAGAACCTCGACCGGAGAAACGCTCTCCTTTATGGCTTCTTCCACCAGCTCACGCACCCCGGGTTGACCTTTTTTGGATGGCGGATATGCAGCATTCTTATCAGCCCTTCCGCAGATTACATTCTCAGCAATATCTTTCAAATTTGCCATTGGACATCCTCCTAGCATTTGTAATGTCACAGCCCCAATGGAGCTCAAAAACATGGACGCTTAGAAGTCGCGCACGCACTGAATAGGGAAAAACTTAAAACAAATAATCGTTTCATCGTTCAATCAGGGCTGATTTTATTGTAGATACATAACAATTGTCTAGTAGATTATTGCCATTTTTTGGTAGTTTCTTGCTGTGAGACGGCTCAGCTCTTATGCACATATAACCGACAATAAAACTAAGACCCTTAACCTGCCGTGCTTATTACCATTCCCGGATTATCAAATATACCTAATATACTTAATGCCTTCCAGAAATGTCTATCGGAGTCTTGGCTTATTCCAGAACCTTCTTCCGCTATTGTACGGGAGTAATACCTTCGTATCGTTTGAGGACCTTGTCAAAGTAGCCCTGGTCATTATAGACTAGCTGCACAGCAATCCGCGCAAGTGCACGACTAGTAGAGATACAGACCAAGAAACAAAATCGGCTGAAGCCCTGCGAAGAAGCTCAGCCGTACATTGCGAGGCACATCGCGATGCTTCACCAAGCATAGGCAGGCGCTTTACCTGTCGGTGGGAGATGTTACGTCATCATTATTCAACGGTGTCGCGCCAGGCATCCGCTCGATTCTGCGAATCGCATCCCTCGCTTCTCGTCGAATAATCTCCTTGCGATCACGCTCAAGCTTACGCAAAACCGGTATGGCCTGCGGATCACCGATAAGACCCAATGCGCGGCCAGCCGCCCCCCGCAGCTCCAGCTGGCTGCTGGCTATCTCCATCAGTACCGGCACGGCCTCACTACTCTTCATATGCTGCAGCACAAAGATCGCGTAGTATCCGGTAAAAACATAGGGAAATTTTTTCTCGTACTTGCCTTTCTTCAGCGGTGCAATCGCCCTGATCAGAGTAAGACAGACACTTTCTGCTGGGGCTCCCATCGCAGCAATGTCATTTATACACGACTGATTCATCTGGCGTTTCTCCTCTCTGTTCAACAAACCATCGTACTCCAGCTGGCTCTGGTTAAACTCTATCCCCGACATCAAGCAGAGAGCCACCAACGCCTCGCGTTCATGTAATGAAATCTCCTGTCCCCTGAACAATGGTGTCATGGTCTTAAAACAGTATCTGGCGTGACTCGTGATGCTCTGGGGATCATAGTCCGGGCCAAGCCTCTGGAGGAACTGTGCAGCGAACTGTTCGCATGTTTCATCCCATTCTATCACTGGGCCGAGGGGCTCCTGTTCCTCAGCCTGCTCAACGCACGAAAACACCAAAGCTATACAGAGGAAAGCTATCGAGAGAAGATGTATCTCTTTCATGGCCAATACCCCAATCTACCTGTCACGAGTTTTCATTTTGTGCGTATGGTCACGCGCCTTTGCGGGCGGGACCAAAAAGCCGCAGAATCTATATCTAGAAGCTTAGTACCCTGAAACATACCCTGCAAGACCTCTTGAGCCGCGGGGATCTGCTGCACCAACCACCAAGCCGCTCTCTGGATCAATCATCGCACCCTGGGCGCGAGCAAATCTGAGCTCGCCAAGCCCCGCAGGTCTGGAAAAGCTCTCGCCCTGCGCCATCATTGCGTCCAATACACGTGGAAAAAAGAAATCTTCAATCTCGTAACTCGGACGACCCCACACGGGCGGAAGAAAACGTGGCGCCTCGATGGCCTGCTGCAGCGACTTCCCGTAGTCAATTACATTGACCAGAATCTCCAGAGCAGTGGATGGAATAAAATCCCCACCCGCTACGCCAATCGTGAAATAGGGCTTTTTTACACCTTCGGGTGTTTTTCGAAAAACAATAAGCGGAGCCAGATCCGTCCGCACGCGCACGAGCGGCAAGAGTGAGTTGATTTCGCCCTGCTCAGACCGAAAGTTTCGCAGTTCGTTATTCAGAATGATCCCCGTACCCTTTACCATATGGCCGCTCCCAAACCACCCGCTCAGAGTATGGGTGAGGGCAACCATATTGCCATCGCTGTCTGCCACTGCCAGATGAGAGGTGTGGCCCGGTTTAGCCACTATAGGTGTTGGCTCTACGCTTCGCGTCTCTTGCGCCCGGATGTCTCCGAACTGCTCCCGCGCAAAGGTTTTCGAAAGATAATACTCAGTTTCAAAGTCCCAGAATGCCGGGTCTCCAGTTTTGAGTGCAATGTCGTAACCGACCTTCATTGCCTCGGACAAGTAAAAGAAATTACGCTGATCTGCAGTATACGGCTCTGGTCCAAAGGTATAATGGTTTAGCATCTGAAGCACGGCAATCACGGTTATCCCCCCCGCGCACGGCGGAGAAGCGCCATAAATAGTATAGTCCCGATATTCTCCAACCACGGGCTTGCGGACGATCGCGCGATACTGCGACAAATCCTCCTTAAAGATCAGTCCACCGTTTGCGCGCATGTCAGCGTCAATCTTCTCCGCAATGGCGCCCTTATAGAATGCGTCGGCCCCATACGTCGCAATACTGCGCAGCGTCGAGGCAAGATCAGGATTCCTGAATTTCTCACCTGCACGGATTGGACGGCCATCTCGGAAAAAGAGTTTGTTCATCTCCGCATCGCTGCCAAGAAATCCGCTCATCCTTTCAATGCCGAATGCAGTCCGCTCGTCGAGCGGAAATCCCTCATCTGCAAGCTGAATAGCCCGAGCAAGCAGTTCGTGCCAGGCGACCTTGCCGCTGCCAAAACGCTTGAACGCGAGATGCAGACCGCGCACTTCACCAGGAATGAGTGCTGCTTCAGGGCCGTGACGCTTCCATCGTCCGTCTTCGGTCTTTAGCGCGGCGTTATCCCATGTTGCGTGGATCGGCGCCTGCGAGCGAAAATCCACGACTACCGGCTCCGCCATTCCACTCCGGTAAATCACCATCATCCCTTCCCCACCAATCCCGCACGATCCCACCTCCACTACGTCGCTCACAAAGGCGGAAGCCACTGCTGCATCCACCACATTGCCCCCCTTTTTCAAAATCTCTATCCCTGCCTCAGGGGCATACGGATTCGCAGCAGCAACTACACCCTTCTGTCCACACGCCGTGGCATTAATCTGCGGTAGATGCAGTAATATACTGTAGATCAATTCTTGAAATTCAGCCTCCGTTGAAACGTCACGGATTTTCTCACTGTATTGTGTCTTCATTGTTCTCCAAGCCTGTTCGCCTGATCGCCCGGAATAATAGCGCTGATTCAGATCAGTCCAAGCCTGCTCGAACAGCTCCTGCGGCTCCATCAGGCATGCGAACGAAATCTTCTTCGGCTCCGGCTCCTCAGGGCTGATCGAGACCTCCCATATCCTTCCATCCTCTTCATACACTAATCCCGTGCTATCAGGCAACCAGGAATGCGCAGTCACCTCACCTGGCACAATCGTACGCTCTGCCTTGTCCGTCACATGGTAAATACTGAGGCCTCTTCTCACAAACGCCAGGTATTGGCCATCCGGAGACCACTGTGGATTACGTCCACGCACCCCAGCGAGAATTTCCGGCTCGTCACCTTTTACATTGAGCGTAGCGATCTGATCCCTTTGATCCTGAAACGTCGCATAAACAATGGCCTTGCCTTTCGCGTTCCAGCGGGGCTGGGTGTCAGGAAAGAGATTCGTAGTCAGACGGCTCGCGTGCTTACCCTCAACATCCATAAGCCAAAGATCCGGATTGCCACTTCGATCCGAAACCCACACAATCCAGCGGCCATCCGGCGACACGCTCGGCATCATCTCATTCGCACTGCCCGACGTTATCCGATCAACACGTTTTGATGTGACAGCCACCTGCCAAAGATCCAGAGTCTCGCGCTCCTTCATCGCGAACACTATGTGCTGCCCATCCGGTGTCCAGCTCGGATCCTGAATCTCACCGTTAGCCAGCCGCTGGGTCTCTCCTCCGGCCTTTGGCATAACCCAGAGCGCATTATGAAGAACAAATGCCATCTGATTGCCATCAGGCGATAGTGCCAGCTGTCGCACACCTTCAGTAATCATAATGGGGGAGGCGCTGATGCTCAACTGAACCAGAACTAGCCATACGAACACGAGTCCTTCCCACTTTACACTTCGGTTGCAACTCATAACAATTCCTCCAAACCTTGGCTATTTATGCAGCGTCCACATATCTACCCCAAACCGCCGTTGAAACCGGTAAGCCCGCCAGCTTGCATCAGAACATAAACTTTCGCATCCCCACGTTTACAACAAGCCCGAACAGAAGAAAATTTGTGAGAAGCGACGATCCCCCGTAGCTGATGAACGGCAGCGTGAGTCCCGTCACCGGCAATAATCCCACCGACATTCCTACGTTCACCAGTATGTGAATAACAAATATCGCAAGTAAGCCAATGACCAGGTAGCAGCCAAAGAAATCCTGCGCATCGCGGGCAATTCTTATTCCCCGCGCAATCAACATGCCATACAGCAGGAGTAAACCCATGCATCCAAGATAGCCAAACTGTTCACCCAGGCTGGAAAAGATAAAATCCGTATGATGCTCAGGCAGAAATTGGAGCGCGGTTTGAGTCCCTTGCTTCCACCCTTTACCCATCAGCTGGCCTGAACCCAGCGCAATCTTTGACTGAATGATATTATACCCACGATTAAGCGCGTCCGATCCAGGATGGAGAAAGATCGAGATGCGCTGCTTCTGGTAGGGCTTGAGGAACGGATACATCGCACCGGCCCCAGCAAGAAAAAGCACCATCAGCGTAATTAACACACGCTTTCTAGCGCCGCAAATGAACAGCATAATAAAGAGTGCAGGTAGAAAAAGTGCCGCTGTCCCGATGTCTGGTTGCTTCAGAATGAGCAGAGTTGGCACCGCCACAAGAAGCACCGGTATGGCAACCTGGCGAATGCTCTGAATACGCAGTGTGCGGCTTGAGAAGTATGCGGCCAGGACTATGACAACCGCCAGTTTGGTAAACTCCGATGGCTGCATACGCATTCTACCAAAAGAGAACCAGCTCGCTGAACCTTTGATAGTCATCCCTCTAACCAGCAGAATGACAAGTAGGATCACGCAGATCGCATAAAGCGGGTAGGCAAATCGCTTGAGATGACGGTAATCAAAACTAATGGCGACCCCGAAACCGATCAGACCAACCAGCACCCATACCGCCTGGCGCTTAGCAATCCCCTGCAAATGCGGGATCGCATGAGTTGACCCGTACATCACTATGATGCCAACAAGGCTGAGCAGCAGGATCAGGATGAGAATGAAAGAGTCAAAGTGTTTGAGCAATCGGCGATCAATCTGTATATTCTGCCACAGCGCCACGTCGTCTTATCTCTCCCTCGTCTGAAACAACCAGTCAAAAATAACGAAACAAGGCGCGGCGAATATACCGGTGATCGCGCACTGAAGCAGGCCAAGCGGAAGATGCAATCCCAGTGTGAGCCACGCCACTGTCACGATAGCAACGTTGTGCATAACGAGCAAGCAGACTGCAAGAACTGTTTTGTCTGCGTACGTATCAACAAAGAAATGGCTCTTCAACAGCCCGCTCAGAAACCCGATCAGCGTCAGCCCGAATGCCGACAGCCCGAGTGGCTCATACGCAAGGAGACCGTAAAGCATCCCGAAGACAAATCCCAGCACTGCCCCCTTCGTCTCTTCCCATTCCAGGCCGATAAATATTACCAACAGAGCCAGCAGATGAGGAACAGGCAGGCGATAGCGCACCAGGTATTGCACCGCGAACTCAAAAAACAGGACAGCTACCACAAGTAGCAGCAGCTTAACCGTGCTGCCGATGCGAAATAGTCGAGCGGGGGATATCGTACTGTAACTGTTCAACTCCCCTCCTCGGTGCCCAGAATAATCAGAACCTCTTCCAGGCGATTCATATTCACGGCTGGCTTGACCGTGGCTATAACCTGACCATACTTGTTTTTCTTAGTCCCATGAACGGTTCCCACAAACAGCCCACCAGCAAAATGCGATCCTTCCAGCCCCGAGCTCACCACAGTCGCCCCTTCTTGCGGCCCCTCACCAGACTCCTCAAGCAGCAGTTCGTAGCGCTCTGGCGTACCGAGGCCACGTACGATGCCACGCTCACGGGTCTCTTCAATCCTCACACCCACGGCGCTTCGCTGGTCAATCAATAGCTGAACCACCGCGCTATTCGGTGTTACCTCGCGGACAATGCCAACCAGCCCCTTCACGTGCACTACTGCCATGTTCGTCCGTACTCCTTGAATGATACCTTTATCAACCACCACAGTTCGACTCCAGGGGCTCGGACTCACGGCCGTGACACTAGCCGGAAGCAATCGAAACGACCTGATAAGATCAAGCGTCTGTAGCTCTGACAGATGCTGTAGCTTCAGCATCTCCTGCTTCAGTAGCCGGTATTTAACCTGAAGCGCGGCCAGTTCTTGCTGCAAGGCTTCATTCTCACGGCGAAGCGACGAGCGGCTCAACGCCACGTCAAAGAAATCCACCACGCGCTCATCCACCCATGCTGTCGCCTTAAATAGCGGATCGAAGATCACCAGTGCAATGCGCCCTGCCTGACTTTCGCTCAGTGCTTGCCTCTGATGCGCCATGAGGATAAGAAGGGAGAGAAATATTAGCAGGAAGAAAAGAATGAGTTTCCGATACGTCCACAATCGATTCAGATTCATGATGAGCACCCGTTAGCCATAACGGGTTGTCTCCAGGACCCAGTCCGATGCATATGGGGAATTGAATAGGGATGACGAATATCTTGCAGTCGCGGTTCGCGCCCCTGAACCTGCCCGGAGGACCACAGTCGCAAACAATCAATACCGTGGCTTCTCAAGAAAGTAACCGCTCGGGCACAAACCTAACTGATGTCCGGCCGGCCGAACTGCGCCCACAACAACCGCTGCTGCGCTGCCCGACGTCCCAAGGCTCAACGCTTCATGCTCTCTAACTTGCTAAGCATTTCCAACGAGTCGAGAGTCTTCCCAGTGCCGAGCACGATCGCGGTTTCAGGATTTTCGGAAAGCCGAACCGGCAGCCCCGTCTCACTGGCCAAAAGCGTGTCCATACCCTGAAGCTGAGAGCCTCCACCAGCCATTATAATACCCGCATCTACGATATCCGCAGATAACTCAGGCGGCGTCTTCTCCAGCGTGGCCTTGACCGCGTCAACAATCGTCGTGATAGGCTCGGTCAGAGCCTCGCGTATCTCCTCCGAGGTAACCTCAATTGTGCGCGGCAATCCTGCAACGAGATCCCGCCCTTTAATCACCTGGACATGCTCCTCCGGCAACTTATCCGCAGAGCCAATCTTGATCTTGATCTCCTCAGCCGTTCGCTCGCCAATCATCAGATTATATTTGCGTTTGATATGTTGCGCGATTGCATTATCCATCTCATCGCCAGCCACCCGTACAGACTTGCTGACCACAATGCCGCCCAGCGAGATCACCGCCACCTCAGTAGTCCCGCCACCAATGTCAATCACCATGCTGCCCGATGGCTCAGTGACCGGAAGACCGACACCTATTGCCGCGGCCATCGGCTCCTCCATGAGGTAGACCTCACGGGCGCCTGCCTGGTACGCTGATTCCCGCACCGCGCGCTTCTCTACTTCAGTGATTCCCGAAGGCACACTGATCACGATCCGCGGATGCACCAAACGCCGGCGGTTCATATGCACCTTCTTAATAAAGTAACGGAGCATATCCTGGGTAATCTCAAAATCAGCAATCACTCCATCTCTCATCGGCCGGATTGCCACAATGTTTCCAGGCGTTCTACCGATCATTCGCTTGGCTTCTGCACCCACTGCAAGGAGAATATTCTTGTCTCGCTGAATGGCAACTACCGAGGGCTCACATAGCACGATCCCTTCGCCTTTGACATAGACC
>CAZVVA010000078.1:0-16389 GCA_964630455.1 uncultured Candidatus Sumerlaeota bacterium | reverse complement strand
GATGAAACCATTGAAAAAATGGTTGAGGAGTTTGATAAGGAAGACGACGAAGCGCTGCTGATCCGGGATATTGACGAAATGGATTTGAGTGATTTGGAGCGCATCGCGCATGAACCACCGGTGATTCGACTGGTAAACCTCATTCTGCTCCAGGCGATAAAGGACCGTGCTAGTGACCTTCATATCGAGCCGTTCGGCGGTATCCTGCGCATTCGCTACCGGGTAGATGGAGTCCTGCGCGAGATTCCATCGCCTCCCAAATCACTTGCGCTCGGCCTCTGTTCGCGCCTCAAGGTCTTAGCGAACATGAATATCGCGGAAACTCGGATGCCACAAGACGGCCGGATTCGTCTGACCGTCTCTGGACGGGAAATTGACCTTCGTGTCTCGAGCATTCCTACCGTCCATGGCGAGAGCATCGTGTTCCGTATATTGGATAAATCAATGATGATGTTGGGAATTGGTCAGCTTGGGATGACAAAAGAGACACTGGATAAATTCATGAAACTAATTCGCAAGCCCAACGGAATAATTCTGGTAACCGGCCCCACGGGCTGTGGAAAGACAACAACCCTCTATGCTGCGATTAACGAAATTAACGATCCAGGCTATAAAATCATCACCACAGAGGATCCAGTGGAGTACGAAGTGACAGGCATCATCCAGGTAAACATTAACCCTAAAGTCGGATTGAACTTCGCAATTTGCCTCCGCCATATCGTGCGGCAAGACCCTGATATCATTCTTGTGGGTGAAGTGCGTGACCTGGAAACCGCCCAGATCTCTGTCCAGGCCTCTCTGACCGGCCACCTTGTCTTTAGTACACTGCACACCAACAGCGCAGCAGCCACAATCACCCGGCTTATTGATATGGGGGTTGAGCCATTTCTTATCACCTCAACCGTTGAGGCGATTATGGGCCAGCGCCTCATTCGCACGGTCTGCCAGAGCTGCAAGCGCCCCTATACACCAATGCCGGAAGAGCTGGAGGACTTTGGCGCTACACCCGAGGATGTTCGTGATATTACGTTCTACAAAGGGGCTGGGTGTGACGAGTGCGCCTATACCGGCTACAAGGGCCGCCTGGGGATTTTTGAAATGCTCATCATGACAGATGAGATTCGGGAACTGGTGCTGCAAAGAGCCACCACAGACCATATACATGCAATGGCGGTCCACCAAGGCATGCCAACGATGCGCAACGATGGGTGGCTGAAAATCTGCCTGGGGGCGACAACTTTTGAGGAAGTTACACGTCAAACACCCAGGGAGAGCAAGGAGCAGATCTCGCAGGAAATGGAAGAAATTATTCAAGAAACCGTCAGAAAGGTAAAAGCCGACCGAGAGATGCGGCTTGGTAAAAAGGCCCCAGAAGCGCGCAAGGAAGAAGTACCGGCGCCATCTCAACCAGTTGCAAAGCAGCCCTGGGAGGACGAGGCTGCCACGAGCCCCCATCAGATTGGTGACGGACAAAAACCGCCGCAGTCTACAAAGGAGTAAGGATCATGGCCGAATATTTTTACGAAGCCCTGGATAGGGGGGGTAAGCAAGTCCGCGGCGTCATTGACGCCAGCAACGAAGACATCATTATCGAAAAACTTCGCGGAATGGGGTATTACCCTCTGAAGGTTATTCTCCATAGGAAGAAGGCCACTGAGGCTGACCTGTTTGCGCTTCCCATTATTCGCAATATTGCTCACCGCATTAAAACAAAACATATCATGACATTTACCCGGCAGCTAGCGACACTGATTGACGCGGGGTTGCCAATTCTGCGGAGTCTCTACATTCTCCAGGAACAGGTGGAATCCGTCGTCTTTAAAGAGAAGATCGGCCAGGTTGCAAAGGATATCGAAGGAGGCTCGTCGCTCTCTGATGCGCTGGCGAAGCACCCTAAAGTATTTGACAAGCTCTACGTAAACATGGTTAGAGCCGGCGAGATCGGCGGCGTGCTGGAAGCGGTCCTGAACAAGGTGGCCGAGTTTCTGGAGAAACGCCAGGTCCTTATTGGCAAGGTCCGCTCGGCCATGATGTATCCCGTGACGGTTATGGTTTTGGCTGCGTGTATCGTTGGCTTCATTTTGATCAAGATCATCCCAAGGTTTGAAGAAATCTTTGCCGGGCTGAATGCTGAGCTCCCTGCACTCACGCAATTCCTGATTGATGCCAGCAATGTCCTGGTCCATAAGACCTGGCTTGTGGTCCTTACTATTATTGCGATAGTATTCATCTACAAGAAGATCAATGCAAACCGTAATGGCAAGTACGCGCTTGACAGGATGAAGCTGCGCCTTCCGGTGTTCGGGGATCTGCTGCGCAAAATTGCAATCACCCGCTTTGCAGGTACCCTGTCAACGCTTATCACCGCTGGTGTGCCCATCTTGCAGGCGCTCGACATCGTGCGCGAGTCGTCAGGAAATGAGGTCATTGCGCGGGCTATGGAGAAGGTCTACACGAGCGTGAAGGATGGCGAAAGTATTCATGAGCCATTGCGCGAAAGCAAAGTCTTCCCTCCCCTGGTTGTCCATATGGTAGCTGTTGGGGAAGAAACCGGCGCGATAGACCAAATGCTCACGAAGGTTGCAGAGGCATACGAGCGGGAAGTTGATGATACGGTAAATGGCCTTACTTCAATCCTTGAGCCGCTGATGATCGTATGTCTTGGCGCAATTGTCGGCGTGATCGTGGTTGCGCTTTATCTCCCGCTGTTTATGATCCCGAAGATCGTGGGTCGAGAATAATCAGGGGATGGCCCCTGAGCCAAGTGAAAATGCGCTCGTGGTGCCTGCCTATCCAGGTTTTGAGTTGACATTCGTGGCAGGATGTTACATAAATTAAAAGCTCCCTTACTGAAAATGGACAGTGTTTCGTTGAAGGGAGCAGAGGTTCTGTGCTGGTTTATTTTATTCTTCGGAATGGAATTGTGCGGGTGCGACGATTGCCTACGAAAAAGCAGCAGGGGTATAGCCTCATTGAGCTTTTAGTTGTTCTTGTTATTCTTTCCATCTTTTCCACCCTTGCCATCCTATCTTACGGTACCTATCGCAAAAGCCTTCGTCTGAAGAGCTCAGCACAAGAGATAAACACTTTGTTTGCTACTGCTCGCACTCTGGCAATCGAGCAGAATGGTTACTTCCAGGCGACAATTGATATCTCTAACCGACGCATCTGGATTGACAAGGTCAACTACCTTCTTAACATCACCGAGCCAAAAATTACCACACCAAAGTGGTTGACTGATTTTGTCAAAATTACGGATGTCAAGGTGAATTCAAGAACCGAGACTTCGGGGGTTGTGCACATTCTGTTTCGTCCCAATGGAACCTCGGATTACGCAACAGTGCATCTCATCCGCGAAAGCGAAGATACTGCAGTTGGGGAGAATTACTACACCATAACGCTCTACTCTTCAACAGCCAAATCTCGAATCTATCCGGATGCCCGCAAATGAAGGGGGGCTTGATAATGCGTCGAAGTCCCCGACGGGCCATCCAGCGCGCATACTCTCTCCTCGAAGTGCTGGTCAGTCTTGCTATCCTGCTGGCGGGAATCGTTGCCATCGTCAACTTCTTCCCTCTGAGTCTGAAAGCCAATAATGATGCGGCGGTATTGTCGGAAGCTGCCCTGTTAGCACACCAGAAGGCAGAGGAAATTCGGCGCGATAATTCTTCACGTCATAATTTCATTCAACAGGTGCGTATTCTACGCACGCCAACCGAGCCCATTCAGTTTCCACAAAGTTCTCATCTAGCCCATTCATTCTGCGGCGTGTCGTTGATTGATCCAGAGGACGATCCTGGCGATCCGCGGGACGACGTCGGCGTTGCGCGAATCATCATTCGGTATCATAGAAGCTTTAAAAGCAGCCAGGATATCATTTACGAGCTGCGCTTTGATGAATAATGCAGAACCACTATTTGTCGGTTAGTCCGTTTAAGGGTTATGATGTGTAGAAGCAATCAGCAATTAAAGTCCAATAGTGACTTTCGGCCTGATGTTTCAGGCACAAATAATCTAACTGACAAAGTGACACCCAGGCAAACCGACAATCTGCAGCCCATGACAAGCAATGTGCACATAGTTCAAAAGTCCCCCAGGACCAAAGGGATGACTTTGCTGGAGCTACTGGTTGCTGTGGCAATAGCGATGGCGTTTATGGGTGGCGTTGTAGCGGCGTTTATTCAGATTTTGCGGGCTACTAATCTTACAGAAGTGAAATTGGAGGCTTTTAACAATGCCCGCGCTGCACTGGAAATGATGGCTATTGACATCAAGGCGGCACGCATTGATCCACGCCAGCCGCTGCAGCACTTCGTGGGTGAAGATTATCTCTTGGCCTATGGCAACGGGCTTGATGACGACGAAGATGGCGCGATCGACGAAGAGCTTTTCAACGGGCGTGATGACGATTATAGTGGCCCGGACTGGGATCGAACACGTGATGATCGCCACGCTGTGGCAGGCGGCCTCTTTGAGCGGCAATTCTTTGTTAATGCTCCTGACCTGGGAGATAGCCACGTTGACGAGGACTGCAAATTCGACCTTGATCGGCTGACGTTTCGGATTTTCCCTGATCCGAATAGCCCCCTTAGTCGTGACGATCTGATTACATTCGAGCTCGGAACATTTGAAGGCGAACAGCATGTCCTTTTACGCCACATCGTTCACAACCCATCATCCCCAAATAGGACGGTAGAAGTAGCACCTATCGCCTTCAACGTGATGTCGCTTTATTTACTCTATTGGGATCCGAACCGCATTCCGCCGGATTGGACTACGATCTGGAACTCATTCGATGCGCCGCGTTTCGTGCAGCCGGCCATCGAGCTGCCTATTTCGGTTTTTCTGGCGGTGACCGTTTATGCGGATACGAAACCGATCGAACAATATAAACCGGGCAATCCGATACAGACCATTACGCTTCAGACGGTTGTCAACATTGAGCAGGTGCTAAAAGACCAGCGTTATCAGACGCATTTATTGAACCTATGATGAACCGTTGCTTATATAGAGGACGACCAAATCGAGGATCAACGTTTATTCTCGTGATTGCAATCCTCTCGCTTCTGGTGCTTATCGCGACCACCCTGTCGTTTACCTCGCGGCTGGAGATCATAGCGGCTAGCAATTTCTCTGAAGGCATTCAGTCGCGCATGGGCGCGGCAACCGGTGTCGCTCGCGCAGCAGCTCTCTTTAACCAGGAGGTCCAGTATACCAGTCTGACACAGGAATGGGCTCACCCTAATGGGTTCTGGACTTTGCAGGCCGGCGAATCGGCGCGGCCTACTGAACAGTATAAGCAGCTCTTTCAGAGCTCGCTTTCAGAAATATATATTTTTGACGAATCGGCAAAGATTAACATAAACACGGCAAATAAGCAGATACTGGAAGCTCTGTTTGTATCACTATTACACAAAAATGACCTGCCTTCGAGACTTGCCTCGACGCTGGCGCGTGAAATTGTTCGCTATCGCCTCGGGGCTGACGGAAGGCCCGGAAAATCCGATATCCCGAATGAATATGTGGGCGATCCACGTCTCCCTCCTTACGGAGACGACAAGCCATTCTGCAATCTGGAGGAGCTCCTGCTTCTGCCTGATTTCACCCCGGAAATCTATGTTGCTCTGGAGCCATGCCTCACCATATTTTCGGCATCGGAGGAGACTTACTTTAACGGCATCGAGCTTGTGCGCAAGTGTAGCGTAAACTATGCGATTCCATCGGAAATTTATTCTACCCTTCGGGCTCTATTCCCTCGCAAACACGATGATCTGCTCAAGCAATTTAGCGCAAACATCGTTGACTTTCGCGATTCCGATAGTGTCCCCACACTCTACCCAGAAAGCGATCCCAACCACCCTATACTCGGCGTTGAGCAGGCTCCCTGTATCAACGAGGTCTTTCCAGACTCGCCGACGCTGGAGGAAGACGGAGATGATGGGCAGTATGTCGAGCTGTACAATCCGTACTCGTATCCCATCAGTGTAGAGGGATGGCAGCTAAATTGTGGTGGATCTATTGCATATCTCAATGGGAACATTGCACCAAGAGGGTTCGTTATCGTTACTGATGATTATAATGAGGAGAACGATCCAACCCCGGAAGATGAAATGGCCAACTATGGGTCGTTTTACGACATTTTTGGCCTAGTGCCGAATGGCACGACGAAACGCATCATTGAACAGCCAGCACTGAACGTTCCCAATGCCAGCGGCACGATATATCTGCGCGATGCACAAGGGCATTTAATTGACTATTTCTACTACCTGGGTGGGGTCTTTGGGGGAGCGAATATTAGTTTGCAGCGCAATGATCCGCGCGTTCGATTCTGGCAAAGGCTTTCCTGCACGCCGTTTGCGCTTAATGCAAATTATTCGCCGCAGAATCTGGATGAGACACGGTTTGCCAAGGAATGGCAAGATCATGCGTTTACGTCACCTGCAGAAGTCATGTATGTCTTTTCCGGGTGGGCACCAGCAGGGGGACACCAGGGGACGTGCTGGGTATATCCGAGGATTTCAAACAGTACAGATGCGGAGCTGGATTGCCGAATCATTGACCTATTTACGCTGATCAATTTTTCAGGACGCTCGCCTTTACTTGAGGCAAAGCGCGATGAAACACACAGACAGAATGTCTTGCCCATTTCTCCGCGGTTGAAAAATCCACCAGTGCTTGGCAAGGTCAATATTAATACAGCGCCAGTGGAAGTTCTTAAGGCGCTTCCCGAGGTTGACCAGCACGATGCGGAACGCATCATCCGTTATCGTGAGGGCACATTATCGGCTAAGGCTGAGCGAACAACGCCATCTTATCCAAGGGTCTTTAATAACATCAGCGAACTGCTATACAATAACGTCCTCTGGCCCGATAAGGACGAGAACGAACGAATTGGAAGCTTTCTCAATCTGGCAAATCTCATCACAGTGAAATCGCGATCATGTTCAGTTATCTCAAAAAGTACCCCTCCCAAGGGTCTCCTTACAGCTCATTCCAATCGTATAGCGCTAGAGGCAATTCTGGCAACGGATGAACAGCCGACGCGGATAGTCTTTTGGCGATACCTGAACGGAAGCGCGCGATGAGAATTAACTTCCCTCAAATTTGGTTTACGATGATTCAAAGACGTGGGCCAAGTTGCGTTCCTGAACGTCTAATTCTATAGGGAGTGCGATGTGCCCTAGGTTCAGGCCTTTAAAGCAGAAAGGCGCCTCTAGAATCGGCACTTAGGCGTTAAAAGTTGTTGACAGTTCGCCAGAGGCGTCATATACGAACATAGAAAATATATATAAAAGGGTGCGCAGAGTGAACTCGGCAAAAAGGGGATTTATTCCAACCAACCGGGCGTTCACACTTGTTGAGATGTTCATCGTTGGAGCGCTGATTGCCCTATTTGCCGGCATCGCAATCTTCAATATCCAGGGACAATATCTCGCCAATATTCGCAAGATCACAATTGCCGAAGTAAACCAGATACACACGGCACTTTCCTTCATCAAAATGGACGCGGGGGTTTTCCCGAAGCTGAACTTTCTCAATAAAGCACTCTATCACCCCGAGGTTAGTGTGCTTGTGGGAGCAGATGTAAGGCAGCTTAACTTGCGTAACGATTTCGACTATATGGGGTATGCTATTGGCCCAGGGCTCGAATCGACAATTTTGTCGGAATGGCGCGGCCCGTATTATTCGGTCTCGCACACGCGACGCGGAGTTTCCCGGGCAATTGGCGGCGTGGTGACTATGCTGCTGCCCAACACAGGTATTGTGACCGATTGGCCAGCGGACGCTTACGGCGAGCCTTACGTGCTTTACCTGATTAAAGTTACCGAGACAGGTGGGCTGGATTGGGCAAGGTCAGCCACGGACGAGCCAAATTACTTTGCGGCCGTGGTAAGCTACGGCCGGAACAGGATACCAGGATACAGGGCAGATACGCCAATTCCTCCAGGCGACTTTAATCGTTTGAAGAATGAACGCCTATACATAGAAGGTGGTGGTACTGCACGTGATATATATAACAATCCGCGTGCTGTGGAATTCACTGCTCTCACTGCTGACGAATATAACCTACCCCGGCTCCAGGCTCTGACCAAGATTGGTCGCACGGGAATCAGCGAAGATGAAGTCGGGATCCTAGATCCTGGTTCTGACGATATCATATATGAATTTTAGCGATAGAGATTAAGAGCATCCAGGGGTGGAGGGTAACCTGATGATGATAGTCAAAAAGGGAGAGCAAGGGTTTACGGCGGTCGAGATAGCCATGGTCGCTACAGTGATTGCGATCCTTGCGCTGCTCATTCTCCCATTGTTTCGAACACGAACCGAGGAGGCAAAAAGGACAGCCGCGCTCGATGATATGCGGTCGCTTGCAATCGCCGAGATGGCTGCCTTCGCTGACACTGGCTACTACTTCCGCCTACAGGATCTCGATAATACCCAGCAAGTTCGACAACCCATTCTGTCCGACAGGGACGTGCCGGTGGCAGTCTGGAACGGTGCCCTGAGCCAGGAACAACGCAGCAGTTTGATGGCGACGTGGAAAGGTCCACATACAAGTCTCCCTAAGTATGCCACCTATGAGTTCCTGACAAGCACACCCCCTGCGGGGAAGCCGTATTTGTTCCAGAGTGCGTCAGGCACTGGTGGGGCTATTATGGATTTGACATCACGGTCAGTTGCGCTTGATGGGGGCACGCCGGTAGTGAGCAATGACGCATTAGAGGATAAAATGCCGATTGACCCCTGGGGAAGTCCTTATCTCTTTTTTGGCACGGGCAGGAGGAACGAACTATCGCCAGCTCAAGAATCAGACTACGGGACTGCCGTAGTTTACAGCTTGGGACCTGACGGACAGGCCGGCAACGGACGGGGCTACGATCCATATCTCTACGTGCGCGAAAACGACGTTCTGGGCGAAACTGGTAGTGATGACCTGGTGTTTGAATTCTAAACCAAGCTTGTGCGCCTTCTCGGGCGCAGCGGATAAAGAGCAAAAGAGGAATATGATGAACCAACCATTCCAGCGGACTTCGGGTTTTAGCATTATTGAACTCCTGGTGGCTGTAATTATCATTGGGCTCCTGATTGCCGTCATCGTTCCGATCCTCTCAATGCGAACTAAGGAAGCGCAGCACGGGGCCGCCTTGTCTGATATGCAACACATTCAGGATGCTCAAGAACGGGCAGGCATTGACACGGGATACTTTTACCGCCTGTACGTGCTTGACGACAATTGGGCGGGTGATGACTACGGGTTAGGAGACTCATTGGATGTACGAGACGGTCTTCTGGACGAATCGGCAAACCGGATCTATCAAAACCCGCGCCGCATCTTTGTTGACCTCAAAACGGGCGAATTCTTGATTAACGCTGAAAACTTCTACGACAATAACATTCGGTTTGCAAATGAGACTGCCTTTAACTGGCACGGCCGCTATATCACCTGGCAGCGCGATACGAATCAGGATGATATTGGCGATGATCCATGGGGAAATAACTATCTATTTTTTACAAAAGTCGGCGTCGTTTTAGAACCCGACGGCGAGATTCGCGACGTGTACATTGGCAAAGATGGGCTTTCGTATGATGCAAAGATGTTCGACAGACCAACCATCCTGTCGCTAGGCCCCAACGGGTTGCCTGGCTCGGGTACAGGAACAAATTTCGGCACTGGCGATGATCTGAAGCGACAATTTTAGCTTTAGCGCACCCCTATGCATGGGGATTGAAAATTAGTGTTGAAGACAAGGAGGATAATGATGAGACAAAGTGATAAACACGAGGCCAAGGGTGTGACGCTGACCGAGCTGCTTGTTGTGCTAGCCATAATCGGTCTGCTGGCCACGATTGCCATTCCGGTGTATGTGCAGCGAACCGAGGAAGCCAAGGTCCGCACCGCCCAACAGGAGGTGCGCGAAATCGCCAAAGCCGAACAAATGGTCGCCATGATCCACGGGTTCTACGTACCCATTCAGGTGCTCGATGACGTTGCGGTTGACCTTAGCAGCCGCACCACGCGAACCGATGATTTACAGAACGAAACCGACACGCTGTATCTGATAGATCCGTTCGTCAACGTTCTCGATCAGATAGCTGGCAATCCGCCGCAGCCGTTGCTGCAAGACCGCGACACCAACACACGTGTGCACAAGCTCTACTATTTCTGGCAAGGGCCGTTTCTGAATCCCACCCGCGTACATATAGGTGATGAGACGAGTGCAGAACCACAGCAGCTCTCCGAGGATCTCATTCGCCGCGACCATCCGCTGGATCCCTGGGGCCAACCCTACCGGTTGTACTCACCGGACGGCATTGTCGGCTCGAGTGCAGGGGCTACGAATCGCAGCAGTTTCAATACTGGCAGTTTCAGCAACGGCCTACTAACGACAAGCGACGACCGCTTTGACCGCTTTGCCATTGTGAGCTTCGGGCGTGACAACGTATCAGATGGGGTATCTTACACAGGGGATGACGTGTTCTACTACTTCGGCATCGTTGCAACGGAGTCAATGTTCCGTATATTCTGAGGCTCAGGAATGGATGCCTTTTCCTTAGACTCCTGGCCTGGTGGATAGTTGGGCGAGCAAGATTAAATAGATCAAAAGGACCTAAAACAGATGAAACGTGAAGAGAAAACAGGGGTGACCTTGCTGGAGCTTCTCGTGGTGGTGCTCATCATTGGAATTCTTTCGACAATCGCGGTGACGGTCTACGTGGGCCAGGTCGAGCGCGCCCGGGTTGCAGCAGCATATCACACAGTCCGCAGTCTGGAACTGGCCGTAGCACGCTACGAGCTTGATGTCGGCCAGTACCCGCCCAGTAGCTCCGGACCGACAGTTTCTCCTGTTAGTCCGTTAAGTCCATCAGCTGGCTGCGGCTATTTGCAGCTCGCGTTGCTTCATAGCCTCAGTGGTAACGTCCACCAGCCTCTGGACAAGCGATGGCTTGGGCCGTATATGGAGTTTGACGAGGTGCAACTGTCTGATCTCGGCGGCTCACCGATCACGTCAGGTACACCTAAATCGCAAATCCAATTTCTCGATCCGTGGGGAACACCCTATACCTACACTCGACAGCAGGATTATGTACTGTTTGGCGGAACGGAACTCTGGCCCAGCGATCCGTATTGGGACACCGAGACTTATTACAATCCAAAGACTATTCAGATATTTTCCGTGGGCCCAAATGGCTCTACATATCCTGTTCCGTACCGAGGTCTGGAAACGGATGATGTGAACAACTGGTAGGAAAATCCGTCGGAAGCTGAGGAGTGATGGCCGAACGATTGTATCGTTCGGCCATCTTCATTATTGACCCTCTAACGCTCCTTTTCGCCAAACACCTGGGCGCTAAAGCGAAGGACTTTGGCACCCTTTTTCCAAGCATTTCGTGGCAGGCCGGCCTTCAGGCAGGTCTGTTCAAGAAACTCATAGCGATCCCAGCCCCACTCCGGCGCCACCTGGGGCAGAAGCAATCCTTTCGACCAGTCGCGCTCAACCACAAGGCCGTGCTTACCGACTTCAATCTCCTCGGGCCCACGAATCTTTTCCAGCGGGCTCATTACAGAAATTTCTATGTCAATTTCGGGAAGTTCGTTCTCCTTAACGGGCGAAAACCGTAGATCATTGGAGGCAGCATTCACCGTGTTTTCAATCACCGCCTCATAGAGTGAGGTGCTCCCCGTCATGTAGCCAATACAACCCCGTAGTGCCCCTTTCTTATTCAGAGTGACAAATACACCTGCGCGTTGGCGCATAGCGTCAGTAAGTTCAAAAACCCTTAGCTCATCGCTGGTTAGCGAATCGTGTTGTTTAACCCACTTTTCGATAGTTGTCCGGGCAAGTTGTAAAAGCGCCTTCTTTTCTCTCTGATTCAGTATGGATGCGTGTTGCTCGGGCATGGACTTCACTACCCCGTGTGAAAAAATAGCATCAGAACTAACGAGGATAAACCGTTTTTTTCTTACAACATCTCCGGGATGGAATCAACAGCAAAATGTATTCTCGCAATCTCCTTTCCAGGGCTAGAGGCACGTAGTTCTTGATTTTTCCAATACGAAAAAGGCACAAGAATATTCTTGCAACAACGGGGGGAAACCGCTTATGTAATGCTCAGATGTAGAGAGAAAAACGGTATGCCTATTGGACTCCAGCCAAAATTCAGGTCTGTTAGCATCCGAACCCGGGCACTGGTTCTCCTGCTCTCTGGAGTAAGTGTGATCGTGTTTGTTGCGGTGGGGCTCTATTTCAAGGCCTTGGTATCGAAGCCGGTACGCAAGGTGGCGTTTGAGCGAGCTGTGGCAGTGCGGCGCGGTGAAAGCATTCGGGAAATTGCCCGGGTTCTTATGGAAACAGGGTTTCTGCGCCGGATAGAGCCTTTTTTGATCCTTCATCGCCTCTCAGGTAAACGCACCTCCCTGAAGGCCGGAGTCTACTTGCTCAAATCTTCCATGAGCGTGCAAGAGATTCACGAAGTACTGGCTAAAGGCAAGGCAGGAGAGTTTCGCGTGACGGTGCCTGAGGGATACACGATTGAACAAACCGCCGGTCTTCTGTGGAGACGGAATTTGATCACGTCACAGGAGACGTTCCTGGCAGTCTGCCGTGAGCCTGAATTCATCCAGTCGCTGGGAATTGCTGCAACGAGATTAGAGGGCTATCTCTACCCTGATACGTATTTTATCCCACCAGGGCTATCGGAGGAAGAGATCGTCAGGGTGTTCGTGGAGCAATTCCGCGCGGTAACGGACGATCTGTTTGGGAGCTCCTCATCTTCGCTGAGCCCATATGAGGCGTTGATTCTTGCCTCAATCATTGAGCGCGAGGCCCGGCTGGATTTCGAGAAGCCCACTATTGCCTCGGTCTACTCTAATCGTATTGCTAAACGACGTCGCCTTGAGAGCTGCGCAACCGTGCGGTACGCCCTGAATAAATGGGATGCGCCTCTGACCCGTGAGGATCTTAAAACCAAATCACCGTACAATACGTATGTGCATAAAGGACTACCGCCAGCGCCGATTTGTAGTCCGGGAAAAGTCTCCATTCAGGCGGCCTTGCAGCCTGCACAAACGGACTTTCTCTACTATTGCTATAAAGGCGACGGAACGCACTATTTTTCAAAAAGTCTGGCAGAGCATAACCAGGCAGTGCAACGCTATCTTCGTTCGCCGCGCGAAAGCAAAACTGCGCCGGAAGCGCAATAAACGCTTGATTTCGTGCGATGCCGGTGCTAGGGAGAAAATCTAAGTTTAACAAAGATGCGGAAAATAAGAAAGTATGTTGCTTGAGGTGTGGCAGGAATAGAGGGTCAGTGTGCGCCGCGAAGGGTGCGTTGCATTTAGAGCTGAACACAAGGTGATTGCAGGTACCCAACAACCGTTTGGCTCGTATGGCGGTGCCAGGATACTAGCGCATGGATAATCGTTTCAAATTCCCGATAGCAAAACCCGCGTGGAAGCTGGCGTTGCCGCTTTTGGGTGTCGGAGTGCTGCTGCTACTTCTGACGCCGCTGAAGTGGGCTGCAGTAATCTGCTGGGCGGGTGCAGGAAGTGTGTTGTTCTTTTTTCGCGATCCAGATCGCCCGATTCCTGCAGTGCCCAATGCTGTGCTATCGCCGGCCGATGGGAAAGTCCTGTCTGTTCAACGAGTTCCACACAGTGATTTTCCGAATGGTGAAGCGCTGCATGTCAGTATCTTTATGTCATTGCTTGACGTACATATCACACGCTCGCCCTGGGCAAGTAGGATCACGTCCGTTACGCATTGTCCGGGCAAGTTTTTCAGTGCGCTGAGCGATCAAGCGTCGGATTATAATGAGCACATGCTTTTGCACTTTAAACGCGGGTCTGAGGTGCTTGTTGTTAAGCACATCGCCGGCGTACTGGCACGGCGGATCATCTGCCAGCGTAGCGTGGGTGAGAATGTTGGCATGGGTGAACGTGTGGGGATGATTTGCTTTGGGTCACGCGTAGAAATCTGGCTTCCACTATCAACTGCGCTAAAGGCATATCCGGGGATGCACGTACGAGGCGCCCAAACCATTATAGGGATTCTCCCGGTACACGAGCCAGAGAGGAAGGAAAGGAATCCACAATGAGAAAGGTCTATCTTCTACCGAATGTATTTACCACTGCCAGCCTGTTATGCGGTGTGCTGGCTTTGGTTGATATAACAATTGGTCGAACTGTTGAGGCGTGCTGGCTGATTCTACTTGCACTGGTTCTGGATGGAATAGACGGCAAGATTGCTCGACTGACGCGAACCGTAAGCGGGTTTGGTCTGAACTACGATTCCTTGGCCGACATTGTCTCTTTTGGGGTGGCACCCGGCCTTCTAATGCTCACATACCTGGAGCCGATAAACCTGCGGCTTGCTGCAAGCGTATCAGTTCTATATATCATCTTCGGAGCACTGCGACTAGCGCGCTTTAACGTTCAGGCCTCCTCGGAGGAGAAAAAAGTCTTTATCGGGCTTCCGATCCCTGCAGCTGGAGGAACAATTGTCTCGGGTTTTCTCCTATTCCAGCAATACCAGCACCTCGCCGCTCAAAAAGTTTTTCTCCCAATTTTAATGGTCGGGCTATCCTATTTAATGGTCAGCAAAATTCCATACCCGAGTTTAAGGAACATTAAAGTTAAAAAACGCAATCCTTTTGACTACTTGGTCTCGATCAGTGTGATCATCTCCATGCTGGTGTTTCTGAACCAATTTATCGAGCTCCTGGTATTTATCGGATTTAGCATGTACGTTCTCTGGGGAATTGTACAATACATGGCTGAGGCGATTCAGAAGAGGAAGGCCGAAAGCGAAGCTGAGGAGAAGGAGTCTGAAGTCTAGCTGATAGGCCAAAGCGAATGGAACAGTGTAGAATAAGCGCGCCTGAGGAGTTCGAGCTGTTCAACAGCGGCAGACGTGTCGGCAGATCAATTCACACGACGCAGACCACTTTCCCTTCTTCTAAAGATCCCTCCTACCTTACCTGCTGGAGGCATGCCCCATTTAATGAGGTGCACCTATATCATTTAAGATGAGACGCGATGAACAGGGCCCTCGCGCACACCAACTAAGGAATCCCAGAGAAATTACACTCCAGGTCCTTAAGCAAGGACTTCCTCGTAGTGCGCCACCGTGCGACCAGATTCTTCACGACTACCTCGAGGCCAGCCCGTTAAGAGCCGCCGATGCTCGGCTGGCCACAGAGCTGAGCTACGGCGTCGTGCGCCAGCTGAGATATCTTGATCATGTGCTCAGCTCACTTTTGCGCGAACCCATGCAGCGCCTACCAGACGATATCCGGCACATCTTGCGGATCGCCGCATACCAAGCTTTGTTTCTGACGAGAATTCCTTCGTACGCCCTTGTGGATGAGGCCGTCACATTGGCAAAACGCTACGGTCGGCCTGCCCATGTGAAACTCGTCAATGCGGTTTTACGAAGCCTGCTGCGTGCCGGAACCCCTCCCCCACTGCCAGACAGGGCCAGGAATTTTGTGCACTACCTCAGCATCAAATATTCTCACCCGCCATGGATGGTCAAGCTCTTCATTGAGTGGTATGGCAAGAAGGAGGCTGAAGTACTACTGGAATTCAACAATCTAGTCGCGCCTCTGGATATGCGTGTGAATACGCTTCGCACCTCTCCAGATGAGCTGATCGACATGATAAAAAAGACGGTTGGCAGGGCAAAGATCAACCGTGGGACATTCGCGGCAGATACCGTGCGGATTAAGCCGTCCACTGCAGAGACGTGGCAGACAGTGGGTTCACTGACTCAGGCAGGCCTGGCGTACGTCCAGGACGAAGCCTCGCAGCTGATTGCGCATTACGTAAATCCTCGGCCAGACGAACGGCTGATTGACTACTGCGCAGCACCTGGCGGCAAGGCAACCCATCTTGCCCAGCTCCAGGGTGATGCCAGCGAAATTCTTGCCTGCGTCCAGCATACGGACGAAATTCAACGCATCGCTGAAAACTGCACATTGCTTGGGATTCGATCCGTCAGGCCACACGTGCTCAGCGCCGAGCTACTGGATCATTATTCTCGCTACCCTGTTGATAAAGTTTTGGTGGATGCCCCGTGTACAGGACTTGGAACAATTCGGCGTCACCCTGACATTAAATGGAAAAAGCGGCGGGCAGACATCGCGCGCCTGGCAGAACTTCAACTGGATATTCTTTCAGCCGCGAGCCGCCTTGTTCGGCCAAACGGGCTGCTGATCTATAGCACCTGCACAATGACGCCTGATGAGAATGAGCTGATTATCCAACGGTTTCTCCAAACTCACCCCGGATTTAGCGTGGATACGAGCCGCGAGGAAATCCCTGACACCTTCAAGGCGCTCCTGGGATCAGACGGTTTTCTCCGCACCATTCCCCACATTCATCAGATA
>CAZVVA010000077.1:0-16443 GCA_964630455.1 uncultured Candidatus Sumerlaeota bacterium | reverse complement strand
AATATGCTTCAGCAGAAAAGGCAGCCGATCCAGCATTGCCGCCAGTTTCACGGCCCGATATCGCGGATACCCGGCAAAGCACTCGTCGCCCGCATCCCCGGTCAAGGCGACCTTGACGTGCTCGCTCGTCATCTGCGACAGGTAGTACGTGGGCAGCGCCGAGGAGTCCGCAAACGGCTCGTCAAAATGCCACACAAGTTTCGGCAGAATCTCGATTGTGTTTGGCCGGACGACAAACTCTTCGTGCTTCGTCTCGAAGAGCTCCGCAACCTGGCGAGCATAGGGCAGCTCGTTGAACTGCTCTTCTTCAAATCCAATGGAAAAGGTTTTAAGTTCGCCTGTGACGTGACGCCGCATGAACGCGACAATGGCAGAAGAATCCACACCCCCACTCAGAAAGACGCCCAGCGGCACTTCGCTCTCCAGGCGCACCTTAACGGCATCCTCAATCATCGCGAATGTCTGTTCAAGCGCCTGCGCCTCGGTGATCTGCGTTTTGGGCTCGTAAACCAAATCCCAGTACCGGTGAGTTTCAACCGAGCCATTTTTAAGCAACAGGTAGTGGGCTGGTTCGAGCTTCTTAATATCTTTGAAAATGGTGGCGGGAGGAGGCACGTACTGGAACGTCAGGTAATCATGGAGGGCCTTATAGTCAATATCGCGCGATATTTTGGGCTCTGCCAGCAGACCTTTTAGTTCAGAGGCAAAGAGAAACGCATCGTTCAGATGCGCGTAATAGAGCGGCTTCTTCCCGATGCGGTCGCGAGCAAGGAAGAGTTGCTGCGCTTTATCGTCCCAGATGGCAATGGCAAACATTCCCCGTAGGCGCTCCAGGCAACGCGGCCCGAGCTCTTCGTAGAGATGGACAATGACCTCCGTATCCGAGCGTGTTGAAAAGTGATGCCCTTTATTTACCAGCTCTTCACGGAGAAGACGATGATTATAAATTTCACCGTTGAACAGGATGACCAGCGTACGATCTTCATTGTAGACCGGCTGGCGCCCGCCAGCCAGATCAATAATGCTCAGACGCCGATGGCCCAACCCTACGTTTCCCTTAATGTGAAAGCCGTCCTCATCCGGCCCACGATGGTTGAGCAGACGCGCCATCTCTTTGAGAATCTCCGGCTCAACTGGCCGTCCCGCCTCAAAATAAATCTTTCCGCAAATACCACACATACTCATTGCTCATCCTTCGTCTGCGTCAGGCTCTTTGATAATCAGAAGAACCATCACAGCCCAACATATCAGGTCTCTTATCCAAATGACTGAGAGATTTTGAGCGCCTAAATATCTTTTCGCAACAGATTTTTTATACTCACCCAGGCAAGCAATGGATAAGGCCTGATTGCCCGATGGGCCTTTTAACAATCCTGCCTTATGCCTCTTCCCCTCTGGAATCCAGAGGAAATGAAAAAAAAGAAGCCAAGATTCTTATTAATCTTGGCTTTTGATTGTTTCAAGAAAACAGAGAGACCAATGGACACATGCAATTATTGCTAACAACAGCTATGGCAGAGTAATTGAGTCGCTGGTCTCTTTGTTCTGGCCTGGGTCGTAAGTGTAGCCGCTTTTTGCTACGTCAGTAACGGTAAAGATGAAGGTTCCGCCATTCTTTACTTTGGAGGACTCAAAGGTCACCTTACCGTCGCCTTCAGTATTATCAGACTGACTCTCAACGGTCGCCCCAGTCCAATCACCATCGACTGTCACTCCTTCAATGGCCACCAGATCTTCATTGTAAATGAGCACTGTAGCTGTCGCCCAGTAGTTCACCCCGGCACTGCCAGAACCCATGGCAATATCCTCAACATACAATACCGTGCTGCCTGATGGAGTGGGTGATGGTGTCGGTGTTGGGGTCGGCGTTGGTGTGGGCAAGCCCGCTGCATCAAGCTCAACCTTTTCGGGAATACTCTGGGCACTGGCGTCAAAATAGGGTAGTTACTCGTAACAAGGCTCATGGAGGAATTCAGCTAGGGCAAGTGCACGTTAGATGACATGGAAGCCCGGGCTAGTTCATATTATGAGAGAAAAATTTCTTATCTTAGAAGCCGGAAATATAATTTTTTCGATAGGTGAGACCAAGCGGCTATGGTAACGTTGGAGTAGAAAGGGTCTCGATTGTTGCGCGGTCGAGGATGAGCGAGGCTTCAGCTGCGTCGTCCGGTGAGAAGTTGAGTATGTCAAAGGAGACCGTTAAGCTCTCACCGACACAGTTCGGTGGAGGTAGGAAGTAAAGCTTATCGTAGACCGTGTTTGTGGTGCCTGGAGAATTTGCTCCGTCGCCTGCACTTGCAATGCCTTGCGTTTGCGATGCCTGAAGATTGCCGGTGTTAAACCGCAGCCGCATCTCTGGAACCTGCGCCTTGGTGATCACGTCGCTGCGAATTTCAAATGTTCCCCGATATAATCGGTTTGCCTCAATAGTTATATCGGCCGGATGGCTCCCCCAGAAGCCAAATGTATTCGTGTTGGTTATTGCCCGAATCTCCAGCGCGCCCGCAGAATGAATATACTGCGGGGAGCTGAACACTATCGGTGCGCCACCCGTTGTCCAGCCGTCCTGATTGAGCTCGAGCGTATAATCCTGAACAACTGTCGGAGTTGAGAGCGAATCCAGAGCAAAGCGATCAACCGTAACCGTATCCAGCGAAAGTTCTGCGACCCCCGCATCGTCGGGATTGAAGTTAAGAACATCGAACGCAAGCATAGCGGCAGTATCATTCGCTGGAGGGACGAAGTAAAGGTCATAATCCGTGCCTGACGCGGCGGGAGACGCACCGCCGTCACCCGCACTCTCGATTGAGAGCACATCATACTGCTGCAGGTTCAACGAATTTGCCCGAAGGCGTATCTGTGGAACGAGTGGTTGATCCGTTATATCGGTCGAGACCGTGAACCGTGCGCGATAGAGATAATCCGCATCCGCAGGAATTGCATCCTGTGGACTCTGCCAGAAGCCGAACGTATTCGTATTCGTTGATGAGATAATCTTCAGGTAGTCAGATTCCCACACAAAATCCGGAGGAGTAAAGACAATCGGTGCCCCACCTGTGGTCCAATCGTCACGATCCGCGATAAACTCAAAGACAATCTGCCACGGCGTGGGTGATGGGGTCGGCGTAGGCGTTGCGGTAGGAGTTGGTGTTGGCGTTGGGGTAGGGGTAGGTGTTGGTGTCGGATCACCACCCACTGAGGTCGGATCGGCTGAAGTATCCTCGTCGCCGTAGCGATTTGGCCAATCATCACCGTCAACAGGTTTTACCTTCCGGGCGTAATAACATTCGCTGTCTTTTAAATAACTACCACTACTACCGAAATACTCGGTATTGTAATTAATGCCATTAGTGCTAGATTGGGTAGACCAATATCTGATGCCGATAATATCAGGCCCATCATAAACCCAATTGATAAAAATTACCGAGTGACCTGAGCCGCTCCAGCGCCACAGCTGAACATCATCGCCTTGTTTTACCTTCTCCTTCTGAGTGTAGGGGATTTCGTAACCGACTTTGTATTTCGCAATAGCTGCAACGGAGCATTTTACATCATACCAGCCGTACCATTCCTGACGGAAGCTGACCGCTTCAGCTGGTGTCATGCCGTAGATATTAGTGAATCCCCAGGAGGTGTTGTAATTTTCCCAGGCATCCATAAACAGCTGATACGTAATGCCGCTGCAGTAACAGTAATTACCCGCAATGTTATCGCTAAGAATGAGAACGCCCTGATAATAAATATCGTGGGTAACACCGTTCCCTTCCCACCTATATGGGTATGTGCCATCTCTTGGATAGCTTTGGAGCTCGGTAATGAACCAGCTGTTGAATTCAACGGGGCTGATGTAGGCTCTAAAGTAAATGGAACTTACTCCTGATACACTTGTGTTAAACGTAACCTGCCCGCTCGGACCTTCATAGCAGAGCCGTTCATCATCATCCCAGAGTACCTCTAGAATGTCGTTATTGCTGGCATTTACGACCTCCAGAAAGATCCTTGACGACAGTCCATAGTTGTAAAGGTCCGCCGTATAATCAACAACCACGTCGAACGGCACATTTTCCTGCACCGACGACGGATAGGATGAAATGACGACACTTGCTGTCTGCGTCCAACCCGCAGAAACTGCAAAGACAATCAATGAAGCTGCAATCAACCCAGCTTTTACCGCGTTTTTCATATCTCATTTCCTTCCTTGTTTGAGATACGAACGTGCCAGAGCCTGGAAATGGTTACCGGCTCTTGATACATTAGTGTTCTGCTTGATCTCACCTTCTTGATTTACTTTGGGTGCTGTCTTGCCAGCCTTACTCACCTCCTTTCTCTCCCAAACTCTGCCTCTTTGTTACTTTGTGCTTTCAAAAGGCGCTGTCAACTAAAATCTACTCTTTTCGAAGATGAGCGGCTGGCGAAATTTGGGCTGTGCTGGAGCAACTTTTTTCACTGCCTGCTCGAAGCGTCGAATCTCGCGCCGACCTGATAACACCCCGATCTCCAGATGATAAGTTCGCTCTTCACCGGGCTCCAGCACAACGAGCGTGCCGAGCTCGCGCTCCTTTTCTATACCCATGACCAAACAGTTAGATGGCTCGATTCCGTTCACATACGCGCCAACGCCGAGCATCTTCCATTGCACCATTTGCGGTAGCTCGGCTTTGCTCCATTTTGCGTAGAGGCCAAGGCCCTCTGTCAGACTCTCATTGACCACGGCAGCGCCCACCCGGCCGTCTTCCAGCGGAACGAGATCGTGGAAATAGCATTTCTCCCTGTACTCAGCCTTTGGTGGACCGAAGACATTGAACCGACGCTTCCCTTTATTAGCTTCAGGATCGCGCGGCGTTACCGTGCGTACCGGCAAAATCAATCGGCTCGATCGGTCGAGCAGTGGAAAGCCAGCATTGATGTGATAGAGTATCCGATGCACCTGGGAGCGCGGGCCATCATTGCGCACCACATCAGTCAGGAACAGGCGACGTTCGCCCGCCATTGCTCGGATGGTACGGATGAGCAAAAGATTCGTCTTGTTAATCCACACCTCGCGCATCTCGCCGGTAGCCTCCAGCCAGTAGCCGTCATCATCCCAGTATTCTTTGTACGCAAGACCCTGTGCAGGAATGTAAGCAATCCGGCCATGTCCACCAATCTGTTCTCCGTCTATAACTTCGGGTGGCCCCACATTGACCAGCCCACAGGTTGTGAGCAGCCCACCGAAAAACCCCCTCAACCAACCCCACCCCTGAGGATCGTAATAGTGCGGGTGCACAATGCCGGTTGGCGAGAGCCAGACCAGCGACTGATCGCGATACTCTGCGAAAGCGATATCCATAGCGCGACTTGCAATCACCGTAAACACAAATCCAGAGCCGAGGTGAAATTCCAGCGCTTCCACTTCGCGCTCCATCCCATCCATGAATGCTACACGGCGAATCCCGCAAAGCTGGCGCATAGATCCGATCTGGTTCAGCACTTCGCGTTTCACTAATTGTTGACGTGGTCTTTTCATCTTTGATTCTCCTCGCTCTTCAAAAAATGTGGAAAGGCATTTCCTATGGAATGAACTGATATACAATCAAATATTGATCCTCGAAACACTGCTCGGGCGGCTGCGGGTGATCGCTCTGGCCCCACAGTGCCGTATCGCTCAGAAATGCGCGCAAAAGAGCCATCTGGTGCGGCGTGGTGACCTTTTTGTGAATCACGATATACCGCCCGTTCGCCTGCCGCATTCCATGAATGAATCGCTTGAGAAATGCCAAATTCTTCTCTGGCTGTTCAGGGTCGTACTGCCGGCTTACATAAAAACGTTCCTGCTTCTCGCGCAACAGTTGATAAGGAGTTCGCGCAATGTGGCCGTAGATGATCTTCTTTCTGTGGTAAATCTGATAATAGTGGTAAAAGGAGAATCCCGGCTCAAACGGGAGATCCAGAATAGAATAGCTCGCAGAGGAGCTCGCAATGCTCTGATAGAACTCTGAGATTCCAATACGAGCTGTAGGATATGGCAGAATTGCGTTTTCTGCACAGATCAACAGCGTGAGAGCCGATACGCACCAGAATCGGTAGCGCTTTTGTGAACATACAGGGTGTCGGCGCAATACATAGCGAACCCCGTATCCTGCCAGCACTGCGAGCGCAAGTGTGACAAAGACGATAAATCGCCCTGGAATCCGTGCTGCCGAGAAAATTGGAATGTTGTGCAGCGCCAAATAAGGAAGCGGAATCGCCTGGATGAGCGGAACTCGCCAATGGCCGAAAATTGAGAGATATGGGCCGAGGGCTAGTATGAAGAAAACCGCGCCACACCATATCCAGAGCCAGCAAACTTTTCTCAGGCGACGCACTGCAATGAAACTCAAAATTATTGCTACGAATCCCACGTACGAGTCGCGCTCCAGCCCTACCCCTGACATCCGATTATTATATACCTCCTGCGCGACCTGTCCAAATAGAAAATGCCTTGGGGAAAAAATGAATGGCGAGGCAAGATCCATGGAATAATGCACCTGATCTTGCGCTGTCATACCTACCACCGGTTGCTCTCCGCTCAGGACGATTCGAACCATCGGCACCATGAGGGGCATGAGAAGAACCCCGCTCAGCGCTCCTGCGAGCACGAGATATCCGATGTGCCGCCAGCTAACCTTTCCCCGCACTAAATGCCAGACTACCACAACGGCGCCCAGAATAACGCACCCTGTTGCAAGATACCATGAGCTTAGAGCCACTAACAGAAAGAACAAACCTGTCAACAACGCTGCACTCCACGTCGGCCTTCGCAAGAGCTTGATCAGAAACAGCACAAAAAGTGGTATCCACTCAGTTGATATCAGGTTTAAATGGCCCAGACAATGAACTAAGCGAAATGTACTGAAGGCGAAGATCACACCGCAGATAAATGCGCCAAAGCCATCGCGAATCAGGTACCGCCCCAGCAAATAGCCGGTAAAACCACTGCCTACAAATGTGACAAAAACCAGCAGATTGTACGTAACTATAATTGAGAGAAAATATTGAAAGGGAATTGAGACGAAAACTTTCAACAGACAGAGGGTCTGGAGGTAGAGATTTACGCCCTCTGGATAAAATATGTAGTCGCTATAAAAGGGATGTGTATGTAGATCGAACAATGCGTGTTTGAACCACCACATGTTCCAGACGAACATTGTCGCATCGTACGGCTCCCCGATGATGCGCTTGCCAAAGTAGACAACCAGAGGAAAGGTCAGCGCAGCTGTGAGCGCTCCATAAAGCAAAAGAGGAACGAGATACGTTGTCCACGCTGTCCGTGTTCTACCTGGATGTCCCACGCTGGCTCCCTTTTTTTGCGGCTATCTGGTTGTTGCGGAATCGCTTGAGGGTGTCGCGGCAGGTGGCCTGGCAGACCCAGAGGCTAGGAAGTCCCAATTGAACCTATAGAGTACGTTTTCGCCAGCACGAAAAATTTCAGTCATCAGTTCCGGCCTATGGCGCCATGCGTCCAGCCCAACACGCTTTATGATAGGATGTTTCTCCTCCATCGGTACGTAAAGATAGTACTGAATTTCCAGGTACTTAAAGAGTCGCATCTTCTCAGCATCGTTTGTCATCTGGTAAGTATCTTGAATCTCCCAGTCATCCAGATGAATGAGTGTTATTGACTCATCCAGCATCCGATGACGGTTTTCGTGAGTGAGAATCTTCTCGCCAAATAGATCTACATTCAGATAATCCCACATCTTCACGTCCTCACCAAACTCGAGTTTTAAGAAGAGGTCTCGATTCATGCACGGATTCCGGAATGCAACCAGCTGAAGAGGATTATAGTATTTACCTGCAATCTCGACGTTTTGTTTAAACTTGAATCCCATCAACCCCATGGCCAGACCCGGGACAATGCCCAGCACCAGACAGAGTGTGAGAAGCCCGCCGCGCAGCGGTTTCATAGCGCACCGATCAAATACAAAATAGGTGAAGATTGCCATTAGCGGCAGGATGATAATAATCTGGTAGAGATACATACTCGCTATTGCGTAATGATAGATGAATAGCAGTGCCAGCAGCGTAAAAGCCACCAGGCCAAATTTCGTGAGATCGTCGAACACACGAACGCGCCGTCCCAGCTTCGGATGTTTTTGCCCGATTAGCAATCGGCCAATTGCCCGGATTAAAAAGATCAGCACACCGGGCAGCATGAAGCCAATAAAGACCGGCGCCAGCTTCCAGGCATGCTGCCAGATGACAAAGAAGTGCCATGAGGCGCGTATCTTTTCGCCAAACGTACGTCCCAGCTTCCCGATGCCGTCCCCATTTGCCAGCCACTCGGCCTTGCACGACACCAGAACCTCGGGATTGATATGAACCCCACCAAGAACGCTCGCAAAGAATGGGTACACGGGATTTCCGGTCAGAACCAAGTTTCTCAAATACCATGGCGAGGCCAGGATCAGCGCAATGATCAGCGGCAGGAGAAACTGTCTTGACCGCACAAACGCAGTGAGCGGCTTTCGCTGTTCAGCGTACGTATAGTCCAATTCGTAGTCTGGCCGTACCACTGTAAAGTCAATTTCTTCTTTTTCTTCCTCGTACCGCCGCAAGCTCCGGCTCTTTGCGTGCGCTACAATCACCATAACCAGCCACGGGCCCCACAGGATCCACATGAGGTAGTTAATGTGAACACTGAATGCTGGAATAAGCGTTGCCAGTACAAAGTAGCTCCACAGCCCGCGGTCAATATAGAGCAGGGCTGCGTAGAGAAAAGCAGTGGTGAATAGAATTGCGAATGCATAATCCGTTGCATACGCGAAGTACGCTATCCCGTATGGAACTATGCGAAACAAGAGAGCAATCGCTATGGCGGTTAGCATGTTCCGCGACAGGCGCAGCACAATTTGGTAGACCAGGAAAGTGGCCAGCAGGCCTGCGAATGGAGGCGCCAGCTGAGCAAAGAGATCCGACCAGTGGCCAACCACCGTGGCAATACTGGCGCTCATCAGAGGATAGAGGTGCGGATAGTTTGATCCCAGGCCAATGCCTACCTGGGCCACGGCCTTGAACGGAAATGCGTGGGCAAAAAAGATCTTTCGCGCATAGCCGATGTAGAGAATCAGCGCATCCCAGGAGGTCTCGGGAAAGAGCACGCCATGATAGAACGTCAGGAAGGTAATCAGGCCAATCAATACCGCTGCTGAACAAAACGCCATTTGCTGAGCAAAACCTCTGGGTTGAATCAGGGAGTTGCTAAATTTCTGGCGCGACATATAGAGTTGCGACCTGCGAAAAAATCGCGGGTCTACCATCTCGCTCGTCCCAACAACCGGACTCGCATTGTGTCGAACCGCAGCTAGCAGCACGGCGATCAGAATGACCCCTACCGCAGCAATAGCGACTGGTTGATAGAGGAGGTGCGCCATGGTGAGCAGTTCAAAGACTACGGTCACCAGCCCAAGCCCGAACACAAACGATAGTGCCAGATCAGCTACCCGCGGGAGGTAGAGGTCAAAACAGGCGAGAAAGAGATGGCCAATGAGCAGATACACGCAAATCGCCGCTGCCGAATACAGGCAATCCCAATACTGAAACGCAGCAAAATTTAGGTTGTAATGTCGGAATAAATTAGGAAAAACCAGAAAGAGCTGGCGATCATGGTAGAGAAAATAATACGAGATAAGCAGCGCCCATCCCAGCAGCACAGCGGCGAGAGTAAACCGGGCAACCCAGCGAGGAGCTTCGCGCGCTTGCTTTGCTAATTGGTCTGCTGCTTTTCCCCAGTCAATACGTTTTCTGCCCTTCTCTTCCCCTGTCTCTTTAGCGTCCATTACTATAGCCCTGAGCACAGTATCCAGAATCGCACGTCACGCTTAGCAGAACGCTCACCGTTAGCTCACTATCTCACGCGAGCACGATATTATTATGATTATCTCCGGTGATATGAAGCCGCACGGCCTGCAAACCAAATCGGCCTTAGAAATATGAATCCTGCAAAAACATGCTCAGCCGATTACTATGCTTTTGTGCATTCGGCTTCCTCTGGCCTTGCGCCGATCATGCTTTACGTTTCCAGAATCACGACAGCAGCGGCATATTCCGTGGAATGTGTGAGGCTAAGATGTGCCTGGCGCATGCCGATCTGCCCGACCACCTCCTTGATTGTGCCTTTGAATGTCAGGACAGGTTGTCCCTTTGGCGTGCGCTGTACGCCGATATCTGACCAGCGCATGCCCGGGTACGCTGCACGCCGCTCGCCTACTGCCTTGACAAATGCCTCTTTCGCGGCGAAGCGCACAGCGTAATGCCGAGCCGGCCTGCTTTGCTTTTCGCAGTAAGCGATCTCATAGTCATTGAAGATGCGTGTCACAAAGCGCGAGCCGAACCGGCGCAGCAGCGTCTCAATTCGCTGCACCTCAACGATGTCCATACCAACACCAAGAATCATTTGCAGAACCTTATCCCTCAGAATCCAATCACATCCCTTGTGCGTCAGGAACAATCTCTACTTCCTGCGTCGAGCTTACTTGACTTTGCATTGAAGGGACGCGCCGCACCAGAATTTTCCGTGCCTCATGCTCGTCGGCATCGCGGCAAAAGCGCACAAAATCCGGATAGACGTCTGGTTCGACCTCCAGATTCTGAACGTCCACCACACGCCGAACAGTCAGGGCGCGGTCGCGGTTTTCATAAGTAATAGAATAGTACCCAAAGCACGTGTGTGTGAGATAATCCTCGGGAATATGCGCAAAATAGAACGTCGAAGGAAGCGCAAAAGTGACCTCGTCAAACGAGGCTTTAACATTTCCCTTGATCTTAAGCGGGCTCTCGCGCTTCTCCTTTACAATGAACTCCGACATCTCGGTGGGATAGGCAAGGGGCCGAAACGCGTAGTCCGATCCTTCCGAGATGAGGAATTCTGGATCAACGCATGAAAAGCGAAGTGTAAATGGCGCATCGAGTTTCTCGTCCTCCTCAGCCTCCACCTGAAGCTCCACGATGTCCTTAAAAATCACCAGGAGTATCTGATCCAGCAGCATCTTCCGCTTACTCGGATCGCCATACATGCGCCGAAGCTGCTCGCTCTGCACGCCATGAAACGCGATCGTACCCTCCAATCGTGCTGAGCCATCCTCCTGAATCGCATACTGAAATCGACTGATCTCCCAACTCTCCTCGCTGGTGCGTCGCCCCATCTTCATAAAATAGGCGCGGCCTCCCTCAAGCACGAGCATCGGCCGCGCTTCCAATGTCACAAAGAGGTTTTGTAAAGGCGCAAACCGGCTCCGAAATCGGAAACACCATGGGGATCCGTCGAGCTGCGGAATATATACGGCCTGCTGGCCGAAACGGTTGGGATGGGGAAAATCGACAAGCGCTGGAATATCTGGCGGCTCTTCGTAAAAGACAATCTGGTTAGGAATGCCTGCAAGCTTGAGCATTACGCCGGCCAGGATTTCCTTCTCATCTGAATAGCCAGTCTTGAGATAAAAAGTGTCCAGCGCCGTGCCGCCGCTCATCCCCTGTTTAATTGTTTCATTCACATATCGGTAGATGCGCTCAAGCTTCTCCTGATCGGACAGCGTATCTCGTGTTATCTCCCGAACAACCTTGACCACCGAGTCATCGTACTCCTGCACCCCGTAGTAGCTGCCCAGAACTGGCTCGGCAAAATCGCGCCAGTTCCTGTACGAGGAATAGTAGACCACCGGTGCCAGCTCATCCACAGATGGCTGATATGCTTCGTACATAATGCCATCAAGATGCTGCTTCTCCCAGACGTATACCGTACGGCCATCAAGGAGTGGGGAGATTTCAGGAGCAAACGTTTGCGGCCACGTGCGAAAATTCAGCGGAAATTCCTCGGGCACGATGCACACAAGGCGCGCGAGAGCCACAGGATTGTCTATCTGCTGAAAAATAAAAAGCTGGCTGATCGTATTCAGCCACGGTACACTCGAGCTCCCAGAATGCGTAACGTAGGCGTAATCTATGATGGCATCGTCTACCAGGCCGTACATCGAAATGAGATACTGACCTTCAGCGGTCTGGATGGAAATTGGCTCAAACACAGTACCATCCGGGAGAACGGCTCGAACGAACAACAGCTCTGTGCGTACAGCAGGGAGCGCTAGCTCGTCCCAGTGCGCCCGTCCTTCCTTCGTCAGCACTTTAATAGAATGATGAATCATCGTTGAGTAGCTGCCGTCCGGATGAACGTCCAGCACCATTACGTCCACCAGCCATGCGACCCGCGACCTGGGATACTGCTGACGAGTATAGCTGGAGTGATCCATGGCACTGTAGTCTACATCATAAGGGGCATAGAAGGGTGTGGCGCGCTCGGCGAGTTGAATCTTTTCCCTTGTCGTCTCATTACTGGGATTGGCGCGCAGCGCCTTCCGATAGAAAGAAAGAGCCTGAGTGGTGTGGCCTTGCTCAAGTGCAAGATGTGCCAGGGCGTCGTAGCTGAGGGGATTTGAGGATGAGATATCTGCAGCCCGAAGAAACATCTCGCGCGCCTTCGCGCTTTTGCCCCATTGCATATAGAGAGCGCCAAGTGAATAGAGCGTGTCCGTGTTGTTAGGCCTGACAGTAAGGGCGTCACGATATAAATCCTCTGTTGTTTGAAAGTCGTGCATTGCATACGCAAGGTCTGCAGCCCTCTGTCTTACTCGGGAGGTGCCGTATCCAGATTCGAGCAGCGGTTCAAGTTTCCGCATCGCCTCCGGTATGTTGCCCTGGCGTTCAAAATACGCGGCCAGGTCCATCAGCACACTTTGATTTAGTGGATCGCGCTGTGCAGCCTCCTCTAGAAATCTCAGTGTTTCCTTCTGCCATCCCTTTTGCTGAGCAACCTTGGCGAGAAAATAGAATGGGCTAGCGGACTGGGGTGCCAGCGCTTGTGCCTGCTCGAATTGCTTTCGCGCTTCGTCAAGGCGATTTTGGAAAAAATAAAACAAACCCATCCCCAGCGTCGCGCGCACATTATCAGGGTCATCTTTCAGCACCGCTTCAAACAACTCACGTGCTTGATTGCGCAGCCGCAACGCAGATTCCGGCTTTACCTCACAATGAAAAAGCCTGACAAAACCAAGGTAATTCCTCAGTATAGTTGCCCCTGGGCATACATCAAGTAATGCCGCCGCCTGTGCCTCTGCCTCCTGATAGTCATGCACAGCCTGGGCCAGGAAAAACCCATAAACCCGCCGGAAAAATTCACTCTCAAGCGTTACAATTGCCTGCTTGCGCACTGACGCATAGCGTACTGCAGGAATCATATGGCTTGTGAGTGGCGGCATTTCATCTTCTCCGAGGAACGCCGGCTCAAGGTGCACCTCACCTTCTTCAGGATCAATCAGCTGCAGGGTGAGCGCCCACGGGTTATTCGCCCTTGTCACTTTGACAAACAGATAATTCGCGCCGGTTGCAGGCCGGAAATCTACAAAGAATTCATGCGCATATATATCTCGGTAGGGGTGGTGCGAAAAGATGAGTTTCCCATTATGCCAGACCTTCACTGCATCGTTTGATACAATCCGCAACCAATATGGATGTGAACGCACAGGGACCGAAAACGATGTCATCGCATAGGCTGTGCCATGGGATGGGTAGAGGAGAGAATCCAGATCAAGAGCGGGCGACAACCCGTTTGGCGGAACCGGTCGCTTTTGCAACAGGCGCCCGCGGTTATCAAATTGCTCCATGCCGGGCGAAATCTCTGGCCCGAACAGATGGTCAAAGTCGGTTGACCCGAATGCCCCAAAAGGTCCGACTACCCACTGCCACGTCGTGATGTATCCGAGCGCCTTGAGACGTCGCGCGGCCTCCTCAATCTGAACGGATTGGAGCGAGAAATCCAGCAGGGCTTCTCCAATGAGTGCCCTCGTTACTCCCTGAAGTTTTCCAGAATCCCACAAACGCCCGTAGAGTTCAACGAGCGAAGCTTTGTCGGGCAACGCGCTGCTGTAATAACACAGCCGCCGGACAAAGACCTCACCCAGTGGCTCGAAAGCACTGGCCTCAAGCGCCTGCATCCAAAATTGCTGCGCCTTGAGGGGCTGTCCGCGCTCGAAGGCAATGAGACCCAGGCCATCAAGTGCGAATATATCGTCCGGTCGCCGCTTCAGAGCCTTCTCAAAAGCACGCAACGCTACCGCGTAGTCGTTCTCCAGCACTGCACGCCAACCCTTGAGAGTCGCTCCCTTGATACCAGAAAATAACGCCGTGACCGGCTTCTCTGATTCAGCCGCCTCTGCCCGTTTTGTTCGCCATAGAAATCCCGCTCCGTTCTGCGGGAAGATGAACACATTCAGAATGACCAAAACGGATAATGTGCAGACAAGAGGCAGACAACTCTTAAACCGGTCTGACACGGGCTTCCTTTCTGAACTGGCAATACGAGATGAGATGCAAGAGGGAATCCGAGTCTCTTACGCAGCTGTACGTCGCAGTCGTCGCGTTCTCTGGCTTTCCACCTGGTAAAAGACAGTGGAGTTTTATCGGATGTACATTATCTTGTCAATGACGAAGCTGGAAGCGGTCGCTTCATAGGCAACACGGCTGTTAATCAGTTCAGTCAGTACGACTGATTCTCCACCCCAAACATAATCTATTCACGGTGAAACGATCACCGTCGGCAAAAATCCTTGATCTTTGCGCGTGGCGTGTGTACCAAGAGTAAGAGTAAAAAAGGGAGCGTTGGAGCTCCAGACTCTATACTTATCTGCAGAGCAGACTTTTTACATTTTCGGATGAGCATACGCCGGGTTAAATCGCCGGGTAGCAGAACACTGTCATTACATCTTAAAGGAGCGATACGGTATGGGCTGTTTGCATATTTACACTGGAGATGGGAAAGGAAAGACTACGGCAGCTCTGGGCCTTGCCATACGGGCCGCCGGAGCGGGGAAAAAGAGCGCTATCGTGCAATTTGATAAAGGCCCCCACACCCGCGACGAATATTATAGCGAGCGGAATATTCTTCGCTCGATCCACGAAATAGATTTCTTTGCATACGGATGCCCACGCATACGTCCTGACGGCCAGTTTCGCCACAGCATACTGCCAGAAGATCTTGAGGAAGCCCATCGGGCGCTCGAAACAGCCTACCAGCTCATCCGCATCCCCACCTATTTCCTGATCATCCTTGACGAAATCATCACGGCAACCTACATCCACCTGATCACACCGGAAGAGCTCCACGAGCTGATTCTCGAATACAAAAAAAATCCGCTAGCTGAACTTGTGCTGACGGGCCGTGGCGCATCCAGGGCATTGATCAAACAGGCCGACCTGGTCACCGAGATGCGACCCGTCAAACACTACTTCCACACGGGCCGCGAAGCACTCAAAGGCATTGATTACTAGGCCCGGCTTACCGTCGCTTCCCAGGCCAGGCTACACTATGAGTCGCGCGATGCGGATGCCAAATGCGCCGAAGGATACTTGTTAGGAATCGAGGATAGGTAAAAACCAGAAAGGAGGGAGTTAGAGAAAGTCGGGATAGGGCTCTTTGCTGTAGCGGCGGATAAGATGTCTCAGCTGAACCTGCACGAGCCGAATACGCCGCACGATGTTTAACTCGCTCAGAATGCACTGGCGTTCGTACTGGCCTTGTACAAATGTGTACGAAATTATGTCTACAATAATTCCCGGGTGTAGATGGGATGCAAAAATGCTCTTTAACGTATCCTCATGCTGTGGAAACAGTGCGCCCAGATGATTACACAGCCGCATGAGCTGCTTCACCGCCTCATTGAACTCGCCTTTCTTCTTCTCCTCAATGAAATCCTGCAGGCTTTCCACCTGCGCAACACGATATGGCTTCTGCTGGACTTCCTGAATAATCTGCGCCCTCTCTATGCCCTCAATTAGTATATTATAATTCCCATCCGCCAGCTTCTCTTCGTCAATGACTTTTCCGACACAGAGTACTCGGAAGACCGGCCCGTCCCAGTAAGCGTCTGGATCATAGCCATTGAGCAGGAGCACAATCCCCAACCTGCGATCACCCGCCAGACAATGGGCAAGCATCAGCTGATACCGCGGCTCATAAACGAAAAGAGGCAACAACGTTTTGGGGAAAAAGACCACTTCGCTCAATGGTAAGAGAGGTATCGTGTGGACACTGTTTTCCATGGCTGCTTCCTGAGAAAACGAGAAAAATGCATATGGTCTAAGGCGCACGAAAAAAATAACGTAACTTCTTAATCATCCTTTTTATATATTTGTTTAGCGTCCGAGCAGAAATGTCAAACAAATTCCAAGAAATCTGGCAATTTTGTTCACCTGGCAGCAATAATTGTACCTGTTTTGCTCGCTCCTCACTGTTTGTGTAAATTCCCCAGGGTTCTTCTTGGATTCTATGCCGGATAAACGTTGAAATGCTTTCTCGCTGGTCTCGCTCGCAGCAATGATCTGGTCACAAGCATAACGACTTGGAGCGCACAACAAAAAGAAAGATCAAACCACGAC
>CAZVVA010000076.1:0-16625 GCA_964630455.1 uncultured Candidatus Sumerlaeota bacterium | reverse complement strand
CTACACTGCGTTTCGCTACCGCACTCCAAAGGCTAAGGTTTGACATGCTATCAAAGGTGATGCCGAATCATGCTCATGGGATTTTGATGCACGATGTAGAGGCACGCCGCGGCGGGCCACTACGCGATAATGGTAGGTTATTGAAAGGAGGAACACACAATGAGACGCCTGGCAGCAGTTCTGTCGCTGATTTTCCTGATTGGCTGTGCCGCAATCTCACCTTTTGCCCCACGCACCGCTGATCCACCAGAGTATCGCATGGCCTGGATTCTTACATTTCAGGAAGATATCAACTCGCCCGAAAGCATCCTCAAGACGGTCGAAGATGCACGCGCGGCAAATCTCAATGCAATTCTCCCTGTTGCGCATCGTCGCGGCCGTGCTTACTATCGCTCAACTATTATTCCCATGTTTAGTCCCTATGACAAGCCTGTGACATTCGACGCGCTTCAAGAATTCATCACCTGCGCGCACGATACCCGCCTGGGGAAATCTTACATTGAAGTCCATCCCTGGGTGGTACTGTTTCCGGTGTGGCTCGAGCGTAAGGAACCGCCTGACAACCACGTCTGGACACAGCATCCCGAATGGGTCACTGAACCATATGATAAGAGCAAGAGTGACGATCCTCCACGGGTCTGGCTTGATGCGGGTGTGCCAGGCGTTGAGGACTACATCGTGAGCGTGTGTAAAGAGATTGTGGAAAACTACGACGTTGATGGCCTGAACCTCGATTACGTCCGTTATCGCGAAGGCGGCTACGGCTACAACCCGATTGCGCTCCAGCGCTTCCAGAAACGCTACCAACGTACCGACGTGCCTGGGCCTGATGATCCGCAATGGTGTGAATGGCGCCGGGAGCAGATTACCAACCTTGTGCGCAGGATCAACGTTGAGACCAAACTGCTCAAGCCTACCCTGAAACTCTCGGTATGCGCCATCGCCTGGGGCAGTATCAGCAACGGCTTCGCCCAAACGCGGGCCTACACTGATACGTGCCAGGATTGGCCTGCGTGGCTTGAACAGGGAATTATTGATGTCGCCATACCGATGAACTACCGACGGGAATCCGATCCTGCAAGTGCCCAGGGTTTTCGCGATTGGATCAACTTTGGCGTTGACCACTGTGCCGCAGACCCGATGGGTGATCCCGAGGGCCGCCTGTTTGTCGTTGGTACTGGTTCGTATCTCAACACCGTGGAGGAAAATATTGTGCAGATTGTTGCCTGCCGAACGCACGGAGCGAAAGGCGCGTGTATTTTCCGGTTTGGCGTAAATAACAGCGAGAACAAAGCACGCGCGGCACTCCTCCGGCAATTGCGCGAGCGGCTCTATCAGTATCCTGCACCTGTGCCAGCCACTCCGTGGCTCTCTAGGTCTAAGTCGGCCTCCGTCTATGGCACTGCCACAGGCCCAGGCGGACTCCCGCTCGACGCGGCACTGGTCACTCTTGTCCCTGGTAACAAAACAGTGAGAACCAGCGGCACGGGTTTTTATGCCTTTGTGAACTGCAAGCCGGGAAAGTACCGCGTTGTCTTGAAAACGGAATTTAACGGCAGGCTGCGTAGTATGGAAATGCCTGTCATCCTTCCGCGGGGTAAGATCGTCAAATATGATATGGAGATTAATGCGCCTTAGGCGCACAACCGTGTTAAAGAGAATATTGCCATGTTGCGCTACCGTCCCCGCGGCTGTCGTGAAGTCGAAGATCCGTCTCTGACCGGGCGTCTGGCCTTTGTAGGGGTTTGATTAATCAAACACCTACCACCGGCAACATGCCAGGGCTACAGGCTGTCTGGCAGCGGGCGTTTCAAACGGCAGGCAGGATGCCTGCCCTACTGGTAAAAGGCAACTTTGCATGAGGGGATTAAGCACCTGATGAAAAAATTGCGATCTTCTGTCTTTGAAAAAGACCTGTTTGATTGGATTCCGCTAAACCTCTTTCTCTTTTTCACCCCGCGTTTCATCCGCTCGCGCATCGTACGTCGTTTTCTTAGCCAGTTAAGCCTTATGGCCAAGAATCAAATACCTTTTGGTGAGGGCATGCGGACAATAGCTTCGCCGCGCCGGGTTCGCATGCCTGTCCACTATACCGTGACGCGGACTCTTCAGTGGCTTCTTTTCATCATGATCGAGCTGAATATATTCTCCTACCTTAAATCTGCAACAATGTATAAGACTTCGGCGGCCGGGGGGCTTTTCCTTGTGATTGGGATTCCTCTCCTTTTGCTAGGGCTGTTTCTTCTACGCCCGGGGTTTGTATTATGGGCTTACTTAGCCGTGATTGTGCTATCCATTATGTTAATCTCTCTGTTTGGTTTTGTTGGCGCATTGGTACTTCTCTTTTTTCTCCTCTTTCTCCTCTTTTTCCTGCGAATGAATATTCAATCAGTGAAAATCAACGATAGCTATCTCGTACGGCGCGTTGCCAGGAGGCTCACAACGAAGCTGGCTAATGGCACATCACTTGCCACAGCGATGGGATCTCTGCCTCGTCTCTTCTTGCCATTTCACACGACGATGATGAAGACCGCCGAAGCAACGGGAAAAATGCGAGAAATTCTGCATCAGCTTGCTGAGTATGAGCGCTGGCGCGGCCGCTTCTATGTTATCGGTCTCAAGAACTTCGCCTATCCGGCCATACTCTTCTTTATCGCCCTGACCCTGATCTCGTTTGTCACCATTATAATATATCCCAAGTTTGAGGGAATTTTTGCGCAAATGGGCGCCAGCATGCCGGAATTCACCAGGTCAGTGGTGAATTCGCTGATCAGCATACCGGCCAGAGGCGGCTTTGGCCTTCTCTTCCTTGTTGTGATGGCGATCGTTATTTTCGGCGCGTGGGGCTCGTTGAAATACTACGTGCCGGTGATCAGACAGGTGGCACGCCCGCTTAGTGCTTCACGGTTTCTCATGGCTCTTGGCCACCAGCTCAAAGCACGGCTCCCGATCAACGAGGCTGTGCGTGTGGCCCGGCATGTTGACTCCGGACTGGTCTTTTCCCATTACATGCAGGATTTGCAGACACGAATTGAAAAAGGCGTACCGCTTGCCGCAGCACTGGAACAGGTGGCTATCTTTCCGCCGATGACCAAACACTGGGTCTCCATGGTGGAGTTCGCCGAAGCGCTCGATACCGAGCTGCTTGACATTGCAAAAAAACTTGCTGAAGATGGAGAGGCGAGATTTACCAAGCTCACCACTACCCTCGAGCCAATCGTGCATCTCATTATTGCCTTTGTCATTGGAATAGTGGTGATTTCCTTCTATCTGCCAATTTTCAACATCCCGACCGTCATCCTGGCAGGGGGCGGATAGAAAGATACGCGCAAAGCCACGGAGCAGTTGATTGATTCAAGGAGCAACCCACTATGGCAGGGAAAAAAATTTCAAAAGAAGATCTGATTCGCCTGAACAAAGAGCTCCACGCAATTGTGAAAGCTGGTATGCCGATGGATGAGGGGCTCAGGCACCTGGCCAAAGAACTCGATGGTCGGCTCAAGCCGCTGGTTGAAGACCTTCAGCGTCGCATTGAGAAGGGCGAATCGCTCTCAGCTGCGCTGGCTGCCCGCAAGGACGTCCTTGAGGACTACTATATCACCATGATCCGAGCGGGTGAAGAAAGCGGCAACCTTGGCAAAGTGCTCCTGAACGTCATTGCCGGTTACCAGCGCTCGCTTGCTGTTGAGCGCACCTTACGGACGAGTTGCCGTTATCCTGTGGTCATCCTCTGCCTCTTTGTCGTGATCTTTTCGCTTATTCTCATTAATGTTATACCCCAGTTGGAGGATGTCTATACGTACATGGGCGCCGAGCTCCCTTACGCGACTTCTTTTCTTTTCGATCTCTCTCATCTTCTGCGTTTTCATTACCTGAAACTCCTCGCCGTGGTTGTTGGCGTAGTTATTATCATTTATCTTCTCGCACGCACGAAACCAGGGCGAACATTTCTGGATGCCCTGTTCCTGCGGCTTCCCTTTATAGGCTCGATTGTCTATTTTGATCTAATCTCGACATTTGCGCGCAATCTGGCAAATCTGCTCACCAGCAACGTTCCGCTCGACACTGCGCTGCGACTGACCCGCGGTACCCTGCGTAATTCAGTTGGCCGGATGATGGTAGCGCGAATCGAAGAGTACGTGACCAAGGGGAAAACCATAGCGTCTGCCCTGGAGGAAAATCGCTATTGCCCGCCAGCCACGGTCTGGATGATTAAAACTGCTGAAGAACGAGGGAATCTGGAAGATGTGCTCTACGATGTTGCTCAATACTATGACGAACGATACTACGAGTTGCGGGAAGAAGCTTTTCATTACATCGAACCGTTCCTGATCGTGCTCCTGGGCTTGGTTATCGGGTTCATGGTCATCTCGCTTTATCTTCCCCTGTTCGCCATTCCCAGACTCATAGGATAGGAGTTCTATAACGATGTACCGTAGTCGAGGTCTGACAATAATTGAGATGCTCGTGGTTTCCGCGCTGATGGGTGTTGCCCTGGTGGCGGTGATGCGTGTCATATCCGCTTCTGCACACCTGGAAAACCGCTCCGAGGTGACGCTGCGCCTTAGCCTCCGTGCCAGTGCTGAAATGGAACGCCTGAAGACAGTTCCCTATGAGGAGCTTAATGAGGGGACCATAGAGCTGGAGAATTTCTCGAATCCGCCTAGTCGGACAGGTCCGCCTGGTCGGACAAGCCCGCACGACCAGGGCGAAGTTACCATTCGGTCGCTCCACAACGGCAATATGAAAGAAATCACCATCACCATGACCCATACTACACCTAAAGGATTCAAACCTATTCGGCTCGTTACCCTGATCGCAAAACCGATTGAAGAAGGATCGTGATGCACGTGTGTATGCGACAGAGAGCTCTTGATTGTGGCCACCGACAGCGCGGGAAGTACGGACGTAAGGCTCTGCGTCCGTACGGGCGACAACCAGCTGCCTCGCATGGAGTAACCCTTATTGAACTCCTGATCGTCGTTGCTATGCTCACCATTCTTGCTGCCCCTCTCACTACAGTGGGTATTTACATTATGCGCCGCAGTCATACCGGCTTGCTCGATTCTCACGGCCGCACTCAACTACGTCTGGCTGCTACTGCCCTGATCAAAGACATCAAAAGCGCAGTGGCCGTGGAATCCGGGCTCGACTCCTGGCAGCAGGACGAGAAGACTCTGATTCTGCACCTTGCTACTTATGAGCCAAGGGATCCTGTATACGTGATCTACACGCGGAAGGATAATTCGCTTGTACGGACAGCAGTATATAGTAAAGAGAGCGGGCGGCTGCCGCATTCGTCTGTTTGCGTAGAGAACCTTGATCACTTCGCGTATTCGCGCACGGAAAAACTAATTACCTTTGAGCTGCGGGTGAACTATAGCTGGCACCAGGAGGAACATCCGTTCGAGATCGGCTCCAGCGCCGCATTGCAGCATGTAGAGGCGTTTAATTAAACGCCCTTATTGCGAGGGCCAGGAAAATGAGACGTAGGTCAGAACAGCTGATTCTGATTTCTGCAGGTCACGGATCTAAAGTTTGGGCTCAGTGGCTATTGCACAAAAGCAAACAACCCGGAGAACAGATACGAACCGTTCTCTCCAGCATCCATGGCCGAGCCAAAAGTCGGCGTATGCGAGGTTCGTCGTATCTTATTTTCTTATGGATATTCGTGCTTACGGGCGCGCTGAGCATAGCATTGCTTTCGACCACTATGAACGAATTTCAAGGTTCGGCCATGCTGCGCGACACCCTTGCGGCAACCAATATCGCTGAGGCTGGCCTCGCCAGAGCTCTCTATGAGCTCAACTATGGCGAGGGAGAGTTTAAGAGAATGGACGAGGTTTCGCTTGGACAAGGCGCTTACTCCGTTCAGAAGCTCAGCGTGAATGGAAGGACATTGCTGCGTGCGACTGGCGCTGTTCCAGCCAGCAAACCTCGCGTCGTCCGCACCATCACTGCGGAGCTCAAAGAAACCACGCACGGCTACGTTGCCGTGCAGAAAAAATACTAGGGATTGCTGCCTGGAGGCATTCCGCAATGTATATGGCTGGTCAGAGGCGGGTTAGCATGAGAGGTTCGGGTTCTGACTTGCAGCGGCAGGAGAGCTATACGCTTATCGAACTTCTTATCGTTGTCGCGATAATCGCAATTATGGCCGCCATTGCCATTCCCAACTTTCTCGAAGCGCAGATTCGAAGCAAAGTTGCCCGCGTCGTGACAAACCAGAGCATGATCGCAGCAGCACTGGATACTTACTATGTTGATTATGAACAGTATCCCTTCAACAACCTATTGGGGGAGGCTGTGGTTCCCCGCTCCGATGTTAGACGGCCAACACGTGCGAGGCCGATGGTTTACTTTTCTGAACGGGAATTCTTCGAACCTGAAGAGCTTGCTCAAATCGCTTCTGGGACCCGCGAGACGACAGGAGCACTCGAGACCACCAGGATGATACCTATGCCGCCCAGGAATTTGACTTTTGAGCCTTACCGGTCGTCAGTAGAGCCAACAACAGTAACCGTTGTTCGCGAGATTCCTTACTCGTCCGAAATCCCGCTCAGACCACACCCCTGGCAGTTCTGTAACCAGTGTGGAACAGTCAATGCTCAGACCGTGACAAACTGCGCAGAATGCGGACGCCAGCTAGGACCGTCTGACCGTTACATGATTTACAACCAGTCGCTCAACGGCGCGGTGCTCTCCATACTCACCACTCCTGTTGCTTATCTCCCCACTGAAGTCAACGAGGATGTTTTCAATCGAAGGAGAGGCAGAAGATATACGAAGCCAACGACATTTCTTTACGTCAACTACCTCCAGATCCATCCCGACGGCGTAGCGATCCCGCTCGTTGGCCGCCGTGCACATTACGCGATCATCAGTTATGGCCCCGATACGAGCCTGAACTATATTCATTCCTATCCGGTCCCGCAAATTTCAATTTACGATCCAACCAATGGCACAATCAGCAAAGGCGACATCATCAACTTTGGCCAATAGCACCCACCTATTTGTGACGAAACATTTCCGAATGTGTCGAAAGAAACTGTCTACCCCGCACAACAGAGCAGCCGAGACCTCTGCGTCTCTGTGACTCTGTGGCGTTATTTGATTGAGCTATTGTGGAGGAGCAATGCTAGTTTGCAGCTGTTCCAATTGCGCGGACAATCGTGGCTTGCGCTGTTCAGCATCGGGAATTAAGTCCTGCTCAACGAGCGTGCGGTACAGTGTCAGTGCAATCAGATGATGCTGGACCCAATTGGGATGTGGTTCATTCTCAGACACCCGGAACGCCTGTGACCGCAGCCCGTGACGACGCAGGTACGCCAGCTGATCCTTCAGCGTGTCAACAATGCGGAATCCGAAGCGGTGATTGATACGGTAAAATGGCCAATCTTCCATGTACTCCGCAATCAGGGCATCTGCATTCTTGAGGTCCAGCCATTCTTCCAGGTCCCCCCACGTGAAGGTCATGAGCACCGGGAAGCCATGATTTTTTGCCAGTCGCTGGAGCTCCTCCAATGCTTTGGTATAGTTTTTCACTCCGACCAGATGGCGATATGCAGGAGGTACGCGCCTGGAATCCGGCTCAAGACTTATGAGGTCGCGTTCCATGAAAATATCCTTGGGCTGGATGAGCTGTACCTCATAGAGCGTTTTCAACAGGGCCTGATTACCTCCGGATGTCGCGACTGCGGCCCACTCCAGAAGGTAGCAGCGTCCAAGACTGAGCAGGTTTAGCCGTTCCTGTAAGAAGGCTGGCACGTTTAAGTCATTGCCGCAAAACAGTACGATCACTACGTCTGGCTCGTACGCCAGCGCCTTACGCTTCAGTGTCTCAACCTCCATGACCGTATTATATCCGGGCACAGAAAAATTTATCACCTCGTAGCGCACCGGGGGTGATCCCTCATTTAGCAACCGCTCCAGGGCCTTCAGAGTAGTCACTTCCACCGGCACACCCCAGCCAAATAGCAGCGAGTCGCCCAGTCCGATAATACGGAAAGTCCCAGCAGGTTTTTTTACCGCATACTCGCGGTCACGTAGTCCCTGCGAATTGATTTTAAGCGGCGCGCCTACAAGTTGCCCTTCTCGGTTCGGCACAAGCTCATAAACAATTCGCTTGTTCAGATTGGTTTGCAAAATGTCTGCCAGCATCAGGTTCTTGCGCCGGGGATTAAACTTGTGCGCCGCCAATGCCCCCATACTCCCTATCTTCCACGACAGATAAACCCGCATCCCGATCTCAAGCACGAGCAGCGTGAGGATAATAGAACCCACACAGAGGCTAATGTTCTGAATTGATCGCTTGACCTGTGGCGATAGCTTCATAGCGTTACGTCAAAAAGGGGGACAGGCTACTTTTTACATCGTCCCTTGGCGTCTTTATCGACTTTACAAAGTAGCCTGCGTCAAAAAGGGGGACAGGCTACTTTTTACATCGTCCCTTGGTGTCTCTATCGACTTTATAAAGTAGCCTGTCCCCTTCGAATCCGACATCCTATTCATCCTGGCTATCCTGTTAATATAATTTCGTTGCTTCTTCAAAATAATACCGCCTGTCCCCATTTCCCCACATAAATATCTCTAATGCACCAGCAACAAGGCAGGCTGAGGATCTAATTGGATTTGGCCGGAGTAGATTCCTTTTTCAAGTACTTTCTCACAAGCTCTATACCAAGGCGAGCGTTCCTCAAATTCGGGTCAAGAGAAAGCGCTTTTTCATAAGCCTTCAGCGCCTCATCATATTTCCTTAATTCTCGATAACAGTAGCCTAAACGTTCATAGTATTGGGCTTTCCATTTATTCTTTAAATTCGGATATTCATTTAGAATTAAACTGTACTGCTCGATAGCTTTTTCTCTGTTAAACTTTGAGTACCATGAGGCCGCTTGGGTCCGGGCCAAAAAGCGGACACCGCCATATATTCCTTCGCTGATTAGCGCCTCCGGCGGTCTATTCTCACAAATTCTTTTCAGCATCTGTTCAATATGATATTGCAAATCTACAGGCTTGCTTTTCATGAATTCTGAGGGCCAAGGAGCAATAGTAAAAGCATAAAATTCCAAGTAATAAAACCAGTACAATTGAGCCTTATCTCTGTATTTCTGTTGAAATTTCATTATTAGATCTAGAGCCAGTCTGAATTGCTGTTCATCATGAAACTTTTTATAGAGTAAGTATTGCACCTGTAAATAATCCACCAAGGGTTCGAAATCGGTGCCAGCGGTTTGCTTCCTAAGTTCGTCGAACAATTGATTTATTCTTTCATTCATCGGTATTGGGAATTCTCCCAAATACATTCGGTACAAATTAATCGCTTGGATATACCACCGTAGCAGTACGATTTCTCTAACGATACGCTCCTTTATGTTACGTGCATTTTTAACACGATGCTCCAGAATATTGGTCGACTTTCGAGGAAAACGATATCGATCATAATTCGTCTGCTCTGAGTAAATTACCCGCTGGGTAAAGCGCCAGATAAATAATCCCCTCAGTATATTAAAACTAAAGTCCGATTTTGGGAATTTAATAAACAGCTCCTCAATAACAGAAAGGTCTTCAGGGTTTTCCCAACTTCCATCAATGGTATCCAAATTTCTTAAAAGAAATGCCCATAGCGAGTTTGTAGAACCATTATCATCTACAACTACTGCATAGGCTGGTGTGTGGAAAAAGAGTACTAAAAGAATTACAAATGCTATTATAAAAACAACTTCACCGTGGAAAAATCGGGCAAAAAGCGCGGACAGCAACCTCATTTTGGCCTTCCTTTAGGTTTTCTGCCGACTTTGCGCGGACGCAAGACGCGACCCAAAAATGTCTTCCAGACGCCTGAAAAAACTCGGTCAGGCATTCGTACCACAGCATCTTAAGCATCTCTAAAATCACGGATGTCGTCAATCGGAAACGAGGTTGCTGTCCCTGCTTTTCGGAGTTACTTTTGTTTGCCTCGCGTGGCAAGTGCGTAGGTAATGAGAATATCCAGGAGGTGGGAAAAATCAATTCCCAGTGCCTGCGCCCCCTGTGGCAGTAACGAGGTCGGCGTCATCCCGGGAATCGTATTTAGCTCCATCACATACAGCTCGCCTTTCTTAACGATCATATCCACGCGTGATAGCCCATCGCATCCGAGCAAGACGTGTACCTGGCGCGCAATGCTCTGAATCTTCTTGAGAGTCTCCTCTGGGAGGCGCGCGGGTGTGATCTCCTCACTGCGGCCAGCGATGTACTTCGAGTCATAGTCAAAAAACTCCGCGTGCAGGGGTATGATCTCCGTAGGAGGCAAAGCCTGCAAGGTTCTGCGTCCCAATGCATCCACAATATTGATCAGCCCACAGGTCACTTCCGTTCCCTGGATGTGTTGTTCCGCTAGAATCTCGGTATCGAACTCCCGGGCGATCTTCAGGCCGTGGAGAAGCTGATCGTGAGTGTGCGCCAGGGTCATACCAACGCTTGAACCTGCGCGCGAGGGCTTCACTATGCATGGATAGCCAAGCTGCGACTCGATGCGGCGCAACTCGGTCAATGTCATCTTGTGAGCCTCATCCAGCTGAAGCGGCACGTAGCGTGGGATGCGCACCCGATTGTGCTCCAGGAGTTGCTGACAGCGAATCTTGTCCATGGCCAGGGCACTTGCTGGCACACCCGAGCCAAGGTAGGGAACACCGAGAAAATCAAAAAGCCCCTGGATCGTACCATCTTCACCATATGGGCCGTGGAGAACGATAAAAAGCAGATCAATCTGATCCGCAAGAAGCTGCTCGAGAGCCTTGACCAGCGGGTAAGTTTTAAGCCGTGACGTTTGGGGCGGCGACGGCGACCGAAAAAGCTCAAACAGCGGTTCGATCTCCTGAGTGTCTTTCGGACTCGTCATAAAAAACGTGGGAATCTGCCACTCGCCATTACGCCGAATGCACACCGGCTTTACCGCGTACTTCTCCAGGCTCATCGCCTTCGTGCAGGTATGCCCCGAGGAGATTGACACCTCGTGTTCCGGCGATTGCCCGCCGCAAAGTACCACAATTTTGCGCTTCGAAGTCTTCATATGGCTACCTTTCGGAAAAAACAGGCAAGGATGCCTGTTCCACCATTAAAAAGGCAAGGATGCCTGTACTACCATTGGAAAGGCAGGGATGCCTGTTCCACCATTGGAGGCAAGGATGCCTGCGCTACCATTGTCAGAATCGCTATTGGTGCAATAGTTATGACCGCCTAGCCGCTCTCTGCATTGCTTATGTGCACAATCATACTGCTAAGCCACTGCGCGATAGACCGCCAGGGTATCGCGCGCCGTTCGTGACCAGGAAAAATTCGTCACGTGCCGCAGTCCCTTTTGGCGCCACAACGTCTGCTGCTCCTCGTACATGAGCATATTCGCCATCGCGTCCGCAAGCTCCTCTACGTTCGTTGGGTCCACCAGCATCGCGGCATCACCCACAACCTCAGGCACCGATGCGACCCGGCCCGCAATCACTGGTACTCCACACGCCATTGCTTCCAGCAGTGGGAGCCCAAACCCTTCGTACAGCGATGGGAATACGAACAGATTCGCACAGTTATAGAAATAGAGCAGGCTCTCTTCCGCTGTATAGGGCCTCAGCTGGATGTCGGCAGCATAGGGTGACCGCTTGATCGCCTGGGAAACTGCCTCGCTTCCCTTCGCCATATCACCAACCATTACCAGCGAGTGCGGGAGACCATGGCGCTGCTTCACCATCTCGTATGCCTTGACGAGGGCAATCTGATTCTTTCGCGGTTCGAGCGTACCCACGCACAGAACAAATCGCGCTGGCAATTGATACGCGGCCCGTTTCTGTCCCTTCACTGCGTCCTCGAGAACTCTGAATCCCGGCGATGGTGCCAGATGCACCACTGCGATCCGCTCTTCTCGCACGCCGAGGATCTCCTGCAAATCGCGCTTAGTGCAATGCGAATCAACTATGATGCGGTCTGCCACGCGTGCAGCGCGCCGGATTGCTACCTTCAGGTAGTTGCGATATGCGAAGCCATAGTTCTGCGGTATCCGGTAGGCAATCAAGTCGTGAAGCGTCACGACGATCTTCAAGCCTCGTTTCACCCACGGCACTAAAAATGCCGGCCCGTGCAGCAGCGTACAGTCCAGCTTCCGTGCAAGGCGCGGCAGGTGCAGATTTTCCCAGATTTCTCCGCACGGATGATGTTGATAATCTACACCCACCTCGATGGGATCACAGGCGCTCAGGCCCTGGAGCTCTGTCGGCACCTGGCCGCGCAGAAACAGGCATGCATACGTATTCTCAACGTCTATCCTTAACAGATGGCGAAGCAGATTATACGTGTAAACTCCGACCCCGGTGCGGCCGTGCCGGATGGTCCTGGCATCATAGAGAATTTTCATCAGCCAACATCTTTAAAGGGCGCCTGAATTAAAGCCTGCAGCCACAGCAACAAGATTGTCGCTCAATGGAATTCTTTCACTGTTCCATCCCATCAAAGCATCCGACGTATATAAGCCTATGATTAAATTATCAACACCAATTTTTTTCGCTGTTTTTCCTCCGGTGCGCACTACTCACGGCGTCGCAGTATTATTCCCACATAAACTCGCAAGGAATATGCAGAAAAGCGCGGTAGTTTCGGCTAATCAATTTGTGAAAAATGCCGATATAATTATTGACTTTAGCGGCCTTTTGATTGTCTATATCTCTGTTCTCTAGACACTTACATTGGGAGATAAAATTTCTCATGGACGTTAACCATCTGCTCGAAGCCATGATCAAGATGAAGGCTTCTGACCTGCACCTCAAGGTCGGCAGCCCTCCTATGTTTCGCGTAAATGGTGTTCTGCATCCATTGGACCACGACAAGGTTACTCCTAAGGATACCGAGGATGCGATGGAAACCATTACTCCTGCCCGTAAACGTCAGAGCTTTGATATAGCGGGCACGGCGGATCTCTCTTACAGCATTCCCGGGGTTGCGCGGTATCGCATCAATATTTTCCACCAGCGCGGCTCGATTAGTCTCGCTGCCCGTCTTGTAAGCATCAACATTCCTACATTTGAGGATCTCAATCTTCCACCAGTGCTAAGCAAGATCTCTGACAATCGCACCGGCCTGATCCTTGTGACCGGTATCACGGGCAGTGGCAAATCTTCTACGCTCGCCGCTATCGTTCATCATATCAATCGCACCCGACGCGCACATGTTATCACCATTGAAGACCCCATCGAGTTTCTTCACCGAGACAACAAGTGTATTGTCAACCAGATGGAACTCGGCGTTGACATTGAGTCCTTCGAAACAGCGCTCAAACACATTCTACGCCAGGATCCTGACGTCATCCTGATCGGCGAAATGCGCGACCGCGAAACTGTGAAAACCGCACTGACTGCCGCAGAAACCGGCCACCTAGTCCTCAGCACCCTCCATACCCCGGATGCCGTGCAGACCATAAACCGCATTCTCCACTTCTTCACTGCTGACGACGAGCGGCTAATTCTCGAGCAGCTCTCACTGAACCTGCGTGCCGTCGTGTCACAGCATCTCTTGAGAAGTGCAGATAAGACCGGCCGCATTCCAGCCTGCGAAATTATGGTCAATTCACCTATCGTTAGCAAGTGCATCCGCGAAGGCCATATTACTGAGATTAAGCAGGCCATCCAGAATCAGGAGGATGGCATGCAGAGTTTCCTCCAGTCGCTCGTCGAACTCACCCGTGCGAAGAAGATTACACTTGAAGAGGGGCTAAAGTACTGTGACGATGAAGCGAAGTTCCGCCGCAATGTGACGGGCCGCTACGCAGAGGGTGACCGAAAGGGTCTTGTGGGAAATTTTTAATCGTCCGTGGAGCTCCGCGGAGATCCTTGTAAACCTAAATTCCTGGTGCTCACCATGCACCAGAGGATAAAGTGCTGGTCTTTCTCATCCTTTCATTCCCACCCGGTCATCGGGTGGGTTTTTCTATGGCCTTGCACAAAAACCGCTATTCTTCAACTCTACCCCACACAATTCCCTTGTCTTGGCCATGCCTATACGCTAGAAAAAATATGACGCTATGGTATACAACATGGCATTGCTGTTTGGTTTTGGGATCGTGCTACAACACGGCTGAGCTTCCTGTCGGGTGGTAGAAGCCGTTAGCGGCGTATGTGAACGTTCTGTTTATGCCTGGGTTCTCATGATCTCAGCTACGAGGAAATAATTCCCGCAAGCACCAGAGGTGGTAAACAGTGCATTCTGCAAATAGCAAGAGATCTGAGCACCTTCCTCCGCTTGAGTATCCGTACGCGGATGTTGCGCTGGAGCTACCGGTTCGCACGACCTATCAGTATGCGATACCCGATGATTTGCGTGCCACGATACGGAAGGGAAGCCTGGTGGTCATTCCCGTGCGCAGCCGCAAGGCTGCGGGCTGCGTGGTCAGCCTCTCCACGGATAAGAAGGCAAAATCCATCAAGCAGATTCTTGCACAGATCACGCCGGACTTTGCAGTGGACGAGGATCTGATCGAGCTGGGCAAATGGCTGGCCGATTATTACTACTGCGGCATTGGCGAGGCGTTAAGTTGCATCTCTTTTATCGGCTTTCATGACGTCACAGAAAAAACCCAGCGCCTTCTGCGTCTGGCAAATTTCGCTCAGATCACCAAGCAGCTGCGTAATGGTCGCGCAGACCTGAACCGCTTCACCCCGAAACAGCGCCAGGTGGTCGCCTTTTTCATTGAAAGCGCAAATGAACCAATCGCACCGTCGGAGCTTCGCACACGCCTCCAGGTGGGCCCTGCCGTTATTCGTAACCTTCTTAACGCGGACATTCTGGAAGAAACTCTGGAGTCTGTAGATCGCAAAGATGACTACCCCACACTTTCTCCCAGTTCGTCTGCACTCACATTGAACACATGGCAACAGGAGGCCCTAGAGAAGATTCTCCAACCGCTGCATGAGCGCCGCCACCATACCTTTCTCCTCTATGGCATCACCGGCAGCGGGAAAACTGAGGTGTACCTCCAGGCTATTGCCGAAGCACTGGCTCAGGGCCGCCAGGCCATTGTGCTCGTTCCAGAGATTGCGCTCACCCCACAGACCGTGGATCGCTTTCGCAGCCGCTTTGGTGATATCGTGGGCGTCTATCATAGCAAGCTCTCCCTTGGCCAGAAGTACGATCTCTGGCGCAAGATCAAGCAGCGACGTGTGGCCATCATCATCGGCGCACGCTCGGCAGTTTTCAGCCCTTTTGCTGATCTTGGCCTCATCGTCGTGGACGAAGAACATGAAAACACCTATAAGCAGAACGACACTCCACGCTACCACACGCGAGACATTGCAGTAATGCGGAGCCAACAGCGCGGCGCTGTAGTCATCCTCGGCAGCGCCACTCCCTCACTGGAATCCTACTATAATACCCTCATTCAGAAGTACACCCTGCTCACCCTGCCCAAACGTGTGGAGAATCTGCCGCTACCTTCTGTTGAACTCATTGACATGACCAAGGAACTCAGGGAAAGAGATAATCCCCAGCTCCTCTCCGTCCGACTCGTCCAGGAGATCCAGCAGCGCCTGGATGCCAACGAGCAGGTGATGCTGTTTCTCAATCGCCGCGGCTTTTCGAACTTCTTTCTCTGCCTCCAGTGCAACCACATCGTGAAGTGTGATCGTTGTGACATCACCATGACCTACCACCGCGCGGGTGACCAGCTTGTCTGCCACTATTGTGACCGCAGGATGAAGAAGCCGGACGTCTGCCCTGCGTGCCATAGCCCTGAGGTTACATTGATTGGGGCGGGCACCCAACGGGTGGAGGATGAGCTTGCGCATCGCTTTCCTCAAGCACGCGTCGTGCGCGTGGATCTCGACACTACAACGCGCCGAGGGTCGTTCATTGAAAAGTGGCGCATGATTACTGAGGGGGAAGTGGATATCATCCTCGGCACGCAGATGATCGCCAAGGGGTTCCATCTCGAACGTATTACGCTGGTGGGCGTCGTGTCTGCGGACTTCTCGCTCTACCTGCCGGATTTCCGCTCCGCTGAACGCACGTTCTCGCTCCTCACCCAGGTCGCAGGCCGCACAGGGCGAGGCCCTCAGCCCGGATACGTCATTATTCAGACCTACGTCCCCCACCACTACGGCATTGTGAAAGCCACAGAGCAAGACTACGACGCATTCACGGCCAAGGAGCTGCGAGTGCGCAAAATCCTTCGCTTTCCACCCTACTATAAGCTCATCTCAATTGTGTTTTCCTGCGTTGAGGAAGAGCTTACGCGCACCGTTGCTCAGCGCTTCGCCAACATCGCAAAAAGCCTTGCGTACCAGAAAAACCTTAAAGGCCTTACCATCCTCGGCCCCGCACCCTCACCCATTACAAGATTGAGAAATCGCTATCGCTGGCGCCTGCTTATTCGCCACGGGCGAACCAGTACTCTGCACCGTCTCCTGGATGCTAGCCTGACGAAATTTAGCCAGCTTCGCATGACAAGCAAGGTGGCACTTACCATTGACGTAGATCCCCTGGATCTTCTCTAATGTGCTGGTGCTATTCTAGTACATGGGGCAGACACATGGATCTGCCCTTCGACAAGTAAGTAGGGGCTCAAAATTTTGAGCCCCTACAGCTTCTGAAATCTTGAAAGAAGAATA
>CAZVVA010000075.1:7744-16628 GCA_964630455.1 uncultured Candidatus Sumerlaeota bacterium | reverse complement strand
AGGCGTAGACAGGTAGATGAGCCGGCCTTCGACCTGGCGGGGAAATCCCGCATTAGGTTGCGCGGAGAGCGGAATCTGGCTTGCCGCGCGCATCTGTACCATGCACTCAAGGATGACTGCGGGCCCGACGCTGCAGTTCAGACCCACTGCCTGAACGGGCTGACCCTCCAATTCCTTGACGATCATTGCTGGTGTCTCGCCATAGATGGTCTGCTGATTTTCGCCCACCGTCATCTGGGCGAGGATGGGGAGAGCGCTCACGCTGCGCACTGCCGCGATGGCCGCCAGGATTTCCGGAACGCTGGAGAATGTTTCGAGGATAAAAAGATCAACGCCGCCGCCTGCGATCAATGCTTCCGCCTGCTCAAGGAAACAGCTGCCTGCTTCGTCGAGCGAGATTGTGCCGTAAGGCTCCAGAGGTTTTCCCAGAGGCCCGATGGCAGCAGCCACGTATTTCTCTTCGCCTGTTACTGCGTGGACCAGTTGCGCGCCAGCCATGTTGATCTCTTGCACTTTTTCTGCGAGGCCAAATTGCCCGAGCTTGATGCGGTTGGCTCCGAAAGTATTGGTCTCAATAACGTCAGCTCCCGCTTCGCAGTATTCGCGATGAATCTGGCTGATCAGGTGAGGGCGTGTGCAATTGAGATGCTCGAAGCACTGGTTGATATAAATCCCCTTGGAATAAAGCATAGTTCCCATGGCCCCATCAAAGACCACAATGGAGTCAGCCAGCAGTTCCGTGAACGGCTTTTTCATCAGTCTGCTTCCTTTTCGACATGTAGGGGTTTGATTTATCAACCCTGGCTCTGAGGTCGGTTTATCTTTACCATAGCCAGCGCAACGGCAGCGCTACAACTAAAAATTAAGCGTAGGCTAAAACGTCCGAGAATCGCACCAGCTGCGTGTTGCTCTGGAATGTCTATTCGCGTTTGAGCAGCACCATAAATGCCTCCTGGGGGATTTCCACTTTGCCTACCATTTTCATGCGTCGTTTCCCCGCCTTCTGCTTTCCCAGGAGCTTGCGTTTGCGGGTGATGTCGCCACCGTAGCATTTGGCTGTAACTTGTTTACGCAGCGCAGGTACAGTTTCGCGTGCAACAATATTGCCTCCTATGGCTGCCTGGATCGCCACTTCAAAGAGCTGCCTCGGCACCAGGCTTCGTAGTTTCTTTACCAGAGCACGGCCGCGAATAGCGGCGTCTTCTCGATGCACAATCGTGGACAGAGCGTCTACTGGATCACCATTGATCAGGATATCCGATTTTACCATGTTGGCTACGCGGTAGCCCAGAAGCTCATAGTCAAACGACGCATAGCCACGGCTCAAGGATTTCAAGCGGTCGTAAAAGTCGGTAATAACTTCGCTCAGCGGTAGTTCGTAGGTCAGCATAACACGGTTTTGCGTGATGTAATGAAGCCCCTTGGCACTGGATTGTGGGGATGGGATGCCCTTCTTGTTCCGCAGCAGCTGGAGGATGGGGCCGAGATATTTAGCTGGAACAAACATGCGCGCCTCGACGAAAGGCTCCTCGATCTGCTGGATTGTATGCGGGGGAGGGAGTCGGCTGGGATTGTCTACAGATAGCACGTCACCGCTTATTCTCGTCACCCGGTAGCTCACAGTCGGGGCGGTAATCAAGAGTGCAAGGCCGTATTCGCGCTCCAGGCGTTCCTGGGCGATCTCCATATGGAGCAGGCCGAGAAAGCCGCAGCGGAAGCCGAACCCTAGTGCCTGTGAGGTTTCTGGCTCCACCGTGAACGAGGCATCGTTCAGCTGAAGCTTGCTCACAGCGTCTTTAAGTGCCTCGTAGTCTTCGCTCAGTTGTGGATACAGGCCAGCAAAGACAACGGGCTTGATCATTTTATATCCAGGGAGCAGCGACTGGGCTGGTCGCTGGGTATGTGTGATTGTGTCGCCGATCCTGGTGGCTGCCAGGGTTTTGACGCCAGCGATCATGTAGCCGACCTCACCCGTCCGAAGCTCCTCAATCGGTGTCATTTTAGGCGCAAAGTATCCCACCTCTGCTACCTCATAAATCTGCTGGGTCGACATGAAGCGGATGCGATCGCCGGCTCGCAGCGCACCGTCCACAATGCGGACGTATGTAATTACGCCGCGATAGCAATCATACATTGAATCGAAAATCAGAGCCCGCAGGGGCGACTCAGGATTGCCCCGCGGTGGCGGAATGCGTCGCACAATTGCTTCTAGAATCTCTCTGGTGCCCTGTCCCAGTTTCGCGCTTGCCTGAATCGCCTGGCCCGCTTCTACCCCTACGACTTCCTCAATCTGATGCGCCACGGCCTCAGGATCAGCATTTCGCAGGTCAATCTTGTTGATCACTGGAATGATTTCCAGATTGTGATCAGTTGCCAGATACGCATTTGCCAGGGTCTGGGCTTCTACGCCCTGAGCTGCATCAACTACCAGAAGAGCACCTTCGCACGCCGCCAGGCTACGGGAAACCTCGTAGGAGAAATCCACGTGGCCCGGCGTGTCAATCAGGTTCAGCTGATAGGTTTGCCCGTCTTGCGCGCGATAGCGCATTCGAACCGCCTGAGCCTTTATGGTAATGCCGCGCTCGCGCTCCAATGCCAGGCTATCGAGCACCTGATTGCGCATCTCGCGCGGACTGATTGTTTCCGTCAATTCAAGCAGCCGGTCTGCCAGCGTTGATTTTCCATGATCAATGTGTGCGATGATGGAAAAGTTTCTGATCAGCTGTTGATTCATATCAGGCCTATGTTTGGACGTTATCACTGAACGAGGTGCTTCTGACTACGCCTGGAATTTAACACCAACCCAAATGCAACTTTTTAGTTGACAAGGTTCATCCCAGCCTTTTAGGATGGTCTGATTTTACTTAAGTAGACATGTCTGAACAGCTAAAAGCGCTGAGGAGAATAATTCTCAACTTTCCGCGATGAAAAGCGCATAAGGGGCGGAGCATTATATCTTATTGTAATTACTATACTTACAGCTGTTCAACTTGAATGTATTTTGGACGTTACATTACAGGCGCATTATTTATTTTAGCGTAGAGAACAGGTATAGAAGTGCACCCCAGGTGCTGTTGTCAAGCGTAAAGTCGCCAGTCGGCCGGTGCTGGGTCTGCTGGGAACAGAGTATTTGAAAAAATGCGCGGAAGATTATTTGCGCTCGCAGTGTAAGTATTGCAGAATCGGTTTATGCGTTAATCGGTTAGTCGGTTGGTGTAGAGCAGACTATTCGAATTTGCGCCCTGAGGAATTCAGATGGTCTACAAGCCAGAAAACCCGGTGATAGTTCAGTCGGACCGGAGCATTCTGCTCGAAACAAATAGTCCTGAGTTTGAATCAGCGCGTGATGCCCTGGCCAGTTTTGCAGAACTCATTAAGAGCCCCGAGCATTACCATACGTACCGGATTTCTCCACTCTCCTTGTGGAATGCGGCGTCAGCTGGCCTGAATGCTGATGGCATTATTCAGAAGCTAGAGACCTATAGCAAGTACGATATTCCACAGAATATTCTCCAGGATGTGCGCGATTATGTGGCGCGCTATGGTCGGCTCAAGATGATTAAGGAGGAGAGCGGCGATCTTATTTTAGTCTCTGACGACGAGTTTTTAATCATGGAAATCACGCACAATCGGATGGTGCAGCAGTTAATCGAGGGGCAGCTGGACAAGCAGCGCGTTCAGGTCAAGCACGGCATGCGCGGCCGCGTCAAACAGGCATTGATTAAAATTGGCTACCCGGTAGAAGACCTTGCGGGCTACATCGAAGGGGACCCGTTAGATCTGCAGGTGCGCGAAATCACGATTCATGGGCGGGAGTTTGCTTTGCGCGAATATCAGCGCGATGCAGTGGAGGTCTTCTATGCTCAAGGCTCGAGTCACGGCGGAAGCGGCGTGCTGGTGCTCCCGTGTGGCGCAGGGAAGACAATTATTGGCATCGGCGCGATGGAAAAGATTCGGCAGCATACGCTAATTCTTGCAACCAACATCACGGCCCTGCGCCAGTGGCGTGACGAGCTAAAGGATAAGACCAGCTTGACTGACAAGGATATCGGCGAATATAGTGGCGAGGTTAAAGATATCCGCCCCGTCACGATCACTACGTACCAGATTCTGACCTACCGCAAGAAGAAGGACGAGGAGTTTGTTCATATGGAGCTCTTTAACCTCCAGAATTGGGGGCTGATTGTTTACGATGAGGTACATTTGCTTCCCGCGCCGGTATTTCGCGCGGTGGCAGATATTCAGGGAAAGCGGCGCCTTGGCCTGACCGCCACTCTGGTCAGGGAGGATGGCAAGGAGGACGACGTCTTCAGCCTGATCGGCCCGAAGAAATACGACGTGCCGTGGAAGATTCTGGAGAAGCAGGGCTGGATTGCCAAGGCACTCTGTACTGAGATTCGCATTCCCTTGCCAGAAGAAAAGCGGCTGGAGTACGCTGTGGCAGACGCGAAGGCGAAGTTTCGAATCGCCTCTGAAAATCCCGCTAAGTTCGCTGTGGTCCAGAAGCTCATTGAGCAGCACCGTGACGATAATATCCTCATCATTGGCCAATATATAAACCAGCTCCAGCTGCTTGCAGGCCAGTTTGATGCCCCGATCATTACGGGAAAGACTTCAAACAAGGATCGCGAGAGAATCTACGGTGACTTCAGAACTGGCGTGCTGAAACGGCTGATTGTCTCGAAGGTCGCCAATTTCGCCATTGACCTTCCTGATGCCAACGTGGCGATTCAAGTGTCGGGCACTTTTGGCTCGCGCCAGGAGGAAGCTCAGCGCCTGGGACGAATTCTTCGGCCGAAATCTGAAGGCAACTTTGCTCACTTCTATTCGCTGGTCACGAAGGATACCAAAGACCAGGAATTTGCAGCCAATCGTCAACTGTTCTTGACAGAGCAGGGCTACCGCTATAAGATTATTGTAGAAGATGGTGAGAAAGGGGATAATACACCAGTATAGATTCCAACGGATCTTTCATTAGAGAGGGGGGCTCTAGCCTATAGCCTCGCCCCCCAGGCGAGGCTGTTGCGTGTGCAACTATGAGGCGGGTGTCATCGCGAACCCGCCAGAGTTCGGATATCCGTTGGAGTTGATCGGAACTCTACATTATACGGTATCCAGGTAGGGGAGTCTTATGAAGCTAAAAAGTATACTCAGAACACTTTCGCATAAAACACTGGCAGATATTCTTGACTTCTGGAAAATCCAACCGCCGACGCTTGACGACGAACTGAAAGAGAAGCATCGCCAGACCATCATGGCCGATTATCTCTATCCGCGACTCCAGAATCGCCAGTTCTTCGAAGGGGCATACGCCAAGCTATTAGAGGAGGAGAAGGACGCTATCTTTTTCCTCGCCATTCATGGTGGCGACCTGGAGAAGGAGGAAGTCCTGGAACGATTCTTCAATGGCGATGCCAAGCAGTTCGACGACATCGTCACCCAGCTCAGCGCCAAGGGTTTTGTCTTCATAGACGATCTGAGCGATGAAGAGGTAGGTGCCGTACTGGTTGGTCTACCTGAGCCCTATCTGCGCTACATCGAGCTGCCTTCCTACTGGGAGGGATACCTGGGAAACTTCTTGAAAGACCTCTCCACGCAGCAACTTAAGACAATGGCCCATACCGGGATGAAGCTCCAGCTCGACTCAGTCAAAAAGAATTTTTTGCTAAACTGCATTCGCAAGTTCCTGCTGAATCCGGCCAAGCTCAAGGAATACATTAACAGTCTCCCCGCAAACGAACACCAGGTGTTTAACACCCTATTGGATCGCAAAGGAATCTGCGTCTACCGCGACCTTCTTGATGTGGGTTATCAGAAGCGCTACGATCATTCCAAGGCGGACTATATTAACAATTTGCTGGCAGTCAGCGGGCTCGTGTTCACGGCAGTGCACAAATCTAACAAGTATAACAATCTCCTCATGATTCCCCGAGACATCTACTATAGTATTGAGCATAATTTCAAGCCAGATCGCCGGTCGCTTAAGGATCTCGACACCGTGAGCCTGCCTGGGCGCGAGAGTCCGCCCACCATTGTGCTGGATAATTCGAACTCGCTTCTGCGTGATATAGTGATTTTCGTCAGTTTCATCAATCGCAATGCTGTGAAGACTTTGAGCAATGGTGGAGTTGGAAAGAACGACTTGAAGAAGCTGCTCCCGCTCATGAGTGCGAACAAGACGGTCAAGTACGTCAGCTTCATCGCGCTATTCTTAATCAACAAGAAATTCATTATCGGTGTTGGGGGTCAGTGGAAAGTTAGCAATACGTTTATCAAATGGCTGGAAGACTCTCAGGAGTGCTATCAGGATGTCTTCCAGTACTGGCTGGAGACGAGCGAGTGGAATGAAGAACTTATTGAGGGGAACACCGTGCATACGGAAACGAGCCCGAGTAGTCTGGTCAACATTCCCGAGATGCGCAAGCTCGTCTTGAAGAATATCGAAATCATCCCGCATGATCGCTGGATTGACTTCGGCGCGTTTGTTGAGAGCCTACTGCCGCAGATCGAGATCAACATTCCCAAACGCGGGAGCCAGCTGGTGCTCGAGCGCAACAACCGGCCTAATACCCTTGTTGTCGAGTCCGTTATTGCTGAAACGATGTACTGGTTGGGTCTTGTGACGCTGGGACCGAAAAACATTCGCGATATCGATCGATTGGGTAATCGCTTGACTGAAGCCCTAGAGAGCGCAGGTAAACGTTCCAAGGCTGAGAGCAGCCTGCAGTTACGGTTCTTTTTCAAACTCACTGACCTCGGCAGTTTTATACTCGAAGGCCCGTATCTCGAACCGCAAAAGCTCTTCGAACGCCAGAGTCGCAACGTTGTAACGCCGCTCAATTACGATATTATGGAATTCACCGTTCAGCCGAACCTCGAAGTCATCACACCGCCGGATTTAAACTTGAAGTCTTTCTACCACCTCAATGAATTTGCCGACATTAAAACCGTAGACGTGATGTCTACCCTCGCAATTTCCAAGGAGTCATTGCGCGAAGGGATGGATAAGGGGCTGCGCGGCGAGGATATCTTGAAGTTCCTGAACGAAAGCTCTCGCCAGCGCGTGCCGGACACCGTACGCCATCTCATTAGCGAATGTAGCGACAAGCACGGTGAGGTCAACATGGGTTTTGCCGGTGGCTATATTAAAGTTGACGACCCTATCTTGCTCGAGGAGCTGAAGTCCCAGAAGCGCATTCGTGCCGTCATTAAAGACATTGTGGATGACAAGCTCATTCTCCTCGACCCCGACGTTGACGTGAAAAAACTTGCCAGAGAGTTGCAACGCCTTGGCTTTATGCCACAGCTCGATTCCGAACAAGTTCACCTCACCAGCGAAGGCCGATATCATCTGAGCCTTACCAAGGAAGACCTCTACTATCTGCTTGGTGCCCTGCAGTTCATCCTGGCGGTTGAAGATGAACTTGGAACCTCGGTGACTGATGATCGGGTGACTCCTCTCCTAGAACGGCTGAAGCCCGATAGCGATAGCTCCTACAACCTGCACTTCTTTGCCGAAACCATTGCCAAGGGATTTCATAAGAAGTTCAGATCCGCAATGAAAAAGAAAATTGGTGAAGCCACCACCAAGTATAAGAAGCAGGTCTCTCGTTTGATTACTTCAACGTCCCCTCGTGCTCCATCCAAGTACTCGTTCTCCGGGCCTAATCCCTCGAAAAAAAAGGGCGATATCAAAAATATGATTGATTTCGCCATTGATAATAGTTTTGAGCTGGAGATTAAGTACCTGAAAGCTAGCGACGAGAAGGTAGAAGAAGTCGTGGAACCCGAATCGGTTGATAGTGATAAGCTCTACGCCTACTGCGAGAAGCGGGATTCCTATAGTGTATACCGTCTTGATCGAATTCAGCAAACACGGCTATTATAACCCAGCTGCTGCAGATTACTTCGAACACATCGGGCGCATGGTTGACCACGCGTATATAATTAGGGGAGAAGGGAGATGATTCCCGGCAAAGCCGGGCTTCTCGACTGATGGTTCCTAGATTGCAATCGCTCAAAGTTAGACTGCTTGCGTGCTCTATTTTGGTTACGTTGATAGCTGCGGGGATCGGTTATGGCGTTTTTCTCCTCGTTGAGAAGGCACGGGTGATAGAATTTGAGACATTGCGCGAGCGCCTGATCGCCTTCTTTTTCCTTTTTGTTCTTCTAAGTACGATCCTCAATCTCCTTATCCTGCCTGTGGTGCTGAATCCAGTGAGGCGCTTAACCCAGCGACTGCGCAGCTTCGTCGAAGGCGAAAGCATGGAGAAAATCAATCCGGCTGATTATCCCGAGATGCGCGGGCTGGTCGAAGCCACGATAGAATTCGTAAACTCAGTTGAGCGCGAGAAGAGCGTTGCCAGCATGATTCGCCAGGTATCGCGCAAACGCGCCATGATGGCTGAGAAAGACACAATGACGGGTTTGTACAATAAGAATTATCTATTGACAATGGTGAACGGCGAGCTTTCGCGCAGCAAAGTCCTGAGCGATAGTCTGTCGCTCGTGATGCTGGATATTGACAATTTCAAGAACTACAATGATACCAACGGACATCCGGCGGGCGACGAGGTCTTGATCGAAATCGCCAATATCCTTCGTGAGAATACCCGCGACCAGGATTTGTGCGCACGCTTTGGCGGCGAGGAGTTTATGGTCGTGCTGCCCAAAACGCCTCTTCGCATCGCAGAAGAAATCGCTGAGCGTATTCGCACAATGATCCAGAGTGCCTCTTTCCCACACGAGGATAAGCAGCCCCTCGGCATGCTCACCGCCAGCTTTGGCGTCGCGAGCTTCCCTGACCACGCCACAATTGCTGATGAGCTAGTCCGTAAAACTGACGTTGCGCTCTATGGTGCAAAGCGAGCAGGCAAGAATCGCG
>CAZVVA010000075.1:0-7734 GCA_964630455.1 uncultured Candidatus Sumerlaeota bacterium | reverse complement strand
GCTCATACCTCTCCTACCACAGTCTCGTGCAGCTGCAGCGGCTGTCTCCGCCCTACCTGTGCCGCACTACCAGAGCTACGAGGAAACAGGCGAATTGTGTCAACACGATAGTCGCACCCGTGGGAATGGAGAAAAAATACGATGCAGCAAGACCTGCACAAACTGAACCCATACCCAGTGCTATTGCAATGCCCATCATCCGGTGAAACGAGCTGGAGAGCAACTGAGCCGTGGCACCCGGGATAATGAGAAACGCACTGACCAGAATCACCCCAACTACCTTGACCGACAGGACTATGGTCAGCGCAAGCAATGTTAACAGCGCATAGCGGAGAAACTCGACAGGCAGACCCGACACGCTCGCCATCTCTTCGTCGAATGCATAGTAGAAGAATTCCTTGTAGAACGCTGCCACTGTCCCCACCACGATCAAGCCCAGCACTATCATGCTGATCAGATCCGCACGTGTTACCAGGAGAATGTTTCCAAACAGGTAGCCAAACACCTCTGCCGTGAAGGTCTGTCTGAGCGCGATAAAAATTACCCCCAGGGCCATCGAGACGACCAGGAAAATCCCGATTGCAGTATCTTCGGAAATCTTTCGCCTTCGGCTTGTAAACCCGATCAGCAATGCGACCCCGAGGCAGAAGCACGTCGTGATGATGTTGGTATAGAGATTGGGACGCGTCGTGGCCTGAAAAAGCCACAGGCCAAAGGCAACGCCTCCAAAGGCAGCATGCGATATACCCTGGCCAATGAACGCCAGCTTCTTGAGCACTACATAGCTTGATAACACCGAGCACGTTAGCCCCACAATCAGTCCGGCTAACAGGGCACGCTGCAAATACTGCATGTGCAGCAGATCAGAAAAGAACGCTTCCATAATCCTCCAGTGCTCCATCCAAGTTGTTTTGACGGACAGCCGGGAGGACATTTTGCCTCCCATTCGAAGGCTAGATGTCTTCACGACCTATTGTAGGGGTTTGATTAATCAAACCCCCTACCCAAGAACTTCAATCTCGACGATACACTAGTGATACTCTGCCAGATGCTGTTTGTGTTCTTTGAGATACAAATACAGCTCGCAGCCGTATGTTTCTTCCAGAATCTCTTCGTTAATGAGCTCGGAGCGATCGTGAAAATGTACCCGCTGGTTAAGGCAGACGATTTGTTCCGCAAATCTGTGCAGCTGGCCCACGTCGTGTGAAACCATCAGCATGGTAAGGCGCATCTGTTCTTTGAGCCTATGGATGAAGCTATAGAACTGATGTTGCCCCCCCGAGTCAATGCTAGAGGTGGGTTCATCGAGGATCAGGATCTGTGGTTGTGCGATCAGGGCACGCGCAATGAAAACGCGCTGCTGTTGGCCCGCGCTCAGCTTGCCGATGGCCTGGCGCCCGTGAGCCTTCATGCCAGTCAATTCCAGCAACTCAGCAGCGCGCTTGCGAATCTTGGGTCCCACGCGTCGGAATAATCCTGCCGTACCATACGCTCCCATGAGCACGACGTCTTCCGCAGTAGCCGGGAAGTTCCAGTCAATAAGCGTTTGTTGTGGAACATAACCGATTATGCCGGGGGTTTTGCGAACCTGCTCTGGCGAGAGCCCAAACACACGGATGGTGCCGCGTTTGAGCGGAAGCAGTCCGATCGTTAGTTTGAGCAGGGTTGTTTTTCCCCCGCCATTCGGTCCGATAAGGCCGCACGACGTACCTGACTCAATGTGAAACGTTACGTCTTTCAGTACCGAATGGCCATTGTATGAAAACCACACGTGCTCTACAGACAGAGCCGCAGAGTCGGCTGTTTTGCGCTGTTCCATGTTGAGCACCCCCTTTGGAAACGCTTTCCTACTGTCATTCTGACCCGCCACGGCGGGGAAGAATCTCGTCCCTATTGAAACCCAAATAGTACAAGACACCCAACGAAGTTCCCCGCTTCTCTCGTTTTCTTATGGTTTATTTATCCTTTGTGTTTCTTCGTGTTCTTCGTGGTAGCCATTTTTTTGAACCACGAAGGTCACGAAGACCACGAAGAGAAACAATCAATTTCGCCAACGATCTTTGTGAAGACATGTTCTGTGTACGTCGCAAGTCATGAGATACTGCCTCAGTGCTCATAAGATTCTGTCTGTTTAAGAATAATCGCTATTTCATATAGCGCTCCAATGTTTTCACGTTGAACTTCATCAATTTGATGTAAGTGTCTCGCTCTGGATCATCCGGCGTACCCAGAGGATCAAGAATGTCAACCGCTGCGCCAACTTCGTTTGCGATTACGCGCGCTGTTTTATCACTCAGCTGCGGTTCGACGAAGACCACTGGCTTGTCCATGGTGCGCACAAGCTGAACGGCGCGTGTAATGTCTGCGGGTGAGGGCAATTTACCCGGTGAGGCGTCAATTACTGCCGCCTGGTGAAGATCGTAGCGCAAGGCGAAATGTGGCAAGAAGCTGTGCACCGTGATAAGCTCACGGTATGTGAAACCCGACACGGTGTGGCGGATCTCCTCGTCCAGAGCACGCAACTGCTCGCTATACTTAATAAGGCGCATTTTATAGTACTCTGCATTAGGTGGATCAATAGCTGCATAGGTCTTCGCAATGGCATTGACCATATCCTGCGCCATAACCGGATCGAGCCAGACGTGGGGGTTAGTGGTCAGATGCTGGTGTTTCTCGGGCGACTCTGCGTGCTCGTGCACAGGGAGATGTGCCGTGAGTCCCTGGGTTGTGCCGGGCATCGTGAGGCTGTCTGCCAGAGTGACTACACGCAGATGAGTTCCGGCAGTTGCCTCAACGACCTTTTCAGCCCAGCTCTCCAGGCCAAGGCCAATTTTGAAAAAAACGTCCGCATGCGCCAGCCGGCGTACTTCATTTGGCGTTGGCTCGAAGGTGTGCGGACTGATCCCTGCGGGAAGCAGAGTATAGACCTCCACTTTATCTCCGCCGATTTGCCGTGCCCAGTCCGTCACGGGATAGATGCTTGCCACCACCTGAAGTTGTTCTTTGCGGGGCATCGGCGTCTGCTGGCATGCGCTGAGCAGCCCGACGGCTACGATTAGAAACATGAGACCAGGCGTAGTCCAGCGCAGAAAGGTGCTGCGATCTAATTCTCTACAGCCATGTGCCTGGCGCATGTTGCTTCCTCTTTCTAAAAACTTAACACGGCACACCCAGCCGAGACTATCCGGTTTTGAACCTGCTGGAGAGATATTTTCTTCACTATTACGTCGATTGCAAGAGGATTATGTTAGGAGCTCAAAGTGCCCGTCTTTTGGAGTGCGTAAGCGAAGCGATAGTCCGCCGCGGCGGACGCTTTGATTAGCGTAGGGGCAGTTCATGAACTTCCCCTACATATGTCTAATGCATGCGCGTGCCTCCTTGTATCATATAGAAAGGAAATGTTCTCCACTGTAAAAACACTACTTGACATAAAAATGCTTAATGCCTTATTAAGCAATCAGGCTTGGTAGATCCAGGACGAAGACTACAGGAGGAGGTAAGAATGATGGGAAGATTTGTCGTGAGTCTGGCTCTTGTGGTTTTGCTGTTTCCGGTAATACCTATGCAGACCGCTGCACAGGAGGCAAGCAAAGCGTCAATTGCGGTGTTAGAGTTTTCCATTGAAGATGTTAGAGAAGGGATACCGCAAGAATTTGAGACGTCGCTGTTGCGCGACAAGTTTATTACAGCACTTGTTAAAACGCGCAAGTTCGACGTTGTGGAGCGTGCGAAATTGGAGAAGGTCATCGCCGAGCAGGAATTCTCCGAGTCCGGACTCGTTAGCTCCGAAAACGCAGTGAATCTGGGTAAAATGCTTGCGGCAGACTATTTGATAATGGGAAGCATCTCGGTCTTCCACGTGAAAACGGATCACAAGAAGGTTCCGTATGTTAATCGTTTCACCCGCATTCACGAAGGCAAGATAATCGTGGATATGCGCATAGTGGAGACGGAGAAGGGAAAGATAGTGGCAGCGGAAAAAGGCGAGACCACTCTTGAGGATAAGGAGATGGTAGATCAGCCAACGTACGAGCCAGTACCGCCGGAATTTCTGGACAAGCTGATACGCAAACTTGTGGACGATCTCACGCAGTATGTCATTGATGGTGTCTATCCGGTGAAGATTGTGAAGGTTGACGGCGACACTGCTTATTTGAATCGCGGAGAAGGGGGCGGTCTGAAAAAGGGCGAGCGGATGCAGGTGTTCTCTGTTGGAGACGAAATCAGAGATCAGGATACAGGCGAGCTTCTGGGGCGCACGGAGAGCAAAGTAGGCATTCTAACAGTTGACGAGATTTTGCCGAAGATGTCAAAGGCTAGGATCGTCGAGCGAAGTGCAGAAATCAAGACCGGCTACATTTGCAGAAAGATCGAGAAGAAGACGAAAGAAGAGAAAACGCTGAAGGATGCGGAGAAGGAAGAGCAGAAAAAGCCAGCGGTGAACTGGTGATCCAATGGTCAAGGTATAATGCATATTTCGTCATAGACAGCTTTTGGCTTTTCGGGTGTAAGCTAATGCCAAAAAGGTATCCCACATTCACATTACTTGTTCAAGCAGTGTGATTGGGCTTATGCGCGTAAGGCTGAAAAAAACAGCAGAAAGAAGGGTCCTAGCAATGCGCCATTCAATTAGGTATAAACTCTCAGCCGAGTTCCGAAAAGAAAAGGCGCTTAAAATGCTTTGCATGTTGTTTTTCATTTTATTTTGTGCGGGATGTCATCACAATGTCGCCAAATTATCTGTTCCTGAACCTGAATCTCGGTTTAGTCTACGTAATGGCATCTCTTTTGGTTTTGATCCAAATGAGATTAGTCGCGAAAAGCTATCATTTAAAATTTACATTGAGGAAGGTAGGATTATATACAACATCGAAGTCCTTGATTGTGAATCTCTAAATCCTTTGCAATTAACGGGGTTTCGGAAAGGACGTAAGGAGTATATATATACGTTGAAAATACCTGTTCCGACAAATGCTTCTGCCAATGACGAAAAGACAACTGTTGGCAAAAATATTGTGGCTCAGATTCATACTGATAAAGGTGAGGAAGAAGTTGAATTGCAAGTTTGCCTTCAGCAAAAGAAACTTGACGTAGTAATAAAAAGAGAATTTAGAAGGGATTTTGTTGGCTGGACATATCCGATTTGGGGGCTCCCTAGGGACTTGATAGATGTTCCATTTACATGGCTTAATCATCTCGGTTATGGGAATTACGGAATTATTAACCTCGGAGCTCAAATAAAGTCAAAATCTGAAGTCGAAGATTATGAACTCGGAGAATCCAAATATTCAGAACCGAGAGATAAATTTGCTGACATACGATCCGTTACAGCAATTATGGTTGGGTACTTCAAAGGGTGGTATGTGTCGGGATTTCCAGTTACTTTCCGAAACCTATATTCCCTAAAGCCTTTTCTTTATGGTATTGCCTATGGAGCTATGGGATTACTTTTAGCAGTAGAATCGGAGGATGTTTACGGATTCGCAATTAATCCTTTACAGACAATTCTTCTAAGAAGTGGGGCTGACAAAAAGCTCCTGAAGGATCTGGACGACCTCGAATTCCGTAAAGACGAAGAGGAAACAAAGCGTAGTTTTGCCTTTTTCCCGAACTGGAAGTATATAGCAAAAAGACCTATAACTTCCACGGAAATAGCCTGGAGAATTGTTGACATAAAGAAAAGATAGCAAGAACCTGTTAGCTGCCATGGCGCACAGAAACTAAAGTAGGATTCCTGAGCGTTGAAGAAACCTTGCGAAAGATGTCAAAAGCCAGAATGATTGAGCGAAGTGCAGAAATCAAGACCGGCTACATTTGCAGAAAGATCGAGAAGAAGACGAAAGAAGAAACAACGCTGAAGGATGCGAAGAAGGAAGAGCAGAAAAAGCCAGAGGTGAACTGGTAACTTAGGCGCGGTAAATTTTCGCATTTCGCCATTAAAAAAACTCTTGACTTCGCTCATGAATCCGATCTAGGTGGTTTTTGTACTGGTTAAACATAAGGTATTAGGCAAACATCGTTCCTGTAGGATAAAGAACTTAAAATAACTACCCGAAAGGAGGCCACGGCTATGAGAAGTATGGCGGTTGTAGCATTACTGTTGTGCCTGGTTGTGATGTCTGGTTGTATGGCGCCTGTCGTTCCACCGGTAGGCGCTCTTTTTACGGCAACAAAGGCCCCAATTGATACGGACGCAGACATGACAACATTGGGCTCAAGAACCGGCTCCTCATCATCAATGTGCGTTTTTGGACTTTTCGCTTTTGGCGATGCAAGCATCTCCGCGGCTGCGGAAGATGGAAATCTCTCCACAGTTAATCATGTAGACTACTCTTACTTGAATGTCCTTGGTCTATACCAAAGCTTCACCACAATTGTGTATGGAGATTAAGCCATGCGCGGACATCTCAAAACTTTAAAACATCTGGTTGTGCTGGCGTTGCTCGGGAGCATGCTCCTTTTGACTGGCTGCGGAATGTATAGGGCACCTGTCATGCCACCCCAGGGATTGTTTATCAGCACTTTCAAGGCACCGTTAACGGTAAATTTTAATGATACGCCGGTGTCGGTGGATCTGATACATGCCTCAAAGAAGAAGACCCACTACTTCCATGACATCCTTTTTACGTGGCTGGATTTTGCCTGGGGTGAAGTTGATGTGCCGCAGATCGCACGCTCTGCAGGAATTACAAAAGTGAGCTATGCAGAATACGAGATTCTCTCTATTCTTCCTATTATAGGTTTATATGCAGAGTTCACGGTGCACGTTTACGGCTACTCAGAAGGGCATTAGCGGAGCCCTTGTGGCCTGAGAAGCATGCACCTAGCTTTAATCATTTGATAGCATCTCAGGCTGTCTAACTGCTGCGGGAGGATTATTATGCGTTACGTTGCAAACTTTATTCTCATTGTGATGTTACTATCGCTATGTAGCTGCTGGACGCCTGTAGTTCCGCCCGCGGCCTTGGGGTTTATGAATGTTGAAGCGCCGGTGGATATTACCTACAATCTCACGGAGATCGGAAGCAAGAGAGGCGAGGCTAGTTCGATTGGTATTCTCGGTCTACTTACGTTCGGAGATTGCAGCGTAAAGGCTGCTGTTAAAGATGGAAATCTGAAAAGGGTGGATCACATTGGGTATCAGTTCACGCACGTCGTGTGTATGGTGACCATTTACAAGACCATAGTTTACGGTGAATAGTTTTCTTTTGGCTCTTTGGCCAGCGAAATTCGACACTTCGTAAGACATCTATGCGCCCTGGGTAGATTTCACTCAGGGCATTTCTACGTATTTAGGCAAAAGAACCCTGCCGGCAATGTGCTTCCCGTGAACCCGTATCCGCAACCAGCCAGCTAATTGATAGCAAATCTAGTCCCCATTGACTTCCGAGTCATCCTGACTTTCAAGCGTCTCAATTAACTCGTGCATTTCCTGTTGATCTTCGGGCGTTATAGTTTCGAAACAGACGCCAAAAGTGCACTCCTCTTTTTGAAAATTGTAATCAAACCACACCATTTTGCCATGAAGCACCTTGTGCTTCTTGGTTGTCGGCAGGGTGAAGGAAATTTTCGCATGTCGGATTGGAGAGAGCATATTCTTATAGAGACTTTCAGGGACGTCGAACATCATGATTTTCATTCCTTGTTCGCTAATATTCAGTGTATGGCCACCTTTCTTTTTTGGCCGAAAAGTCTCCTCAGGGAATACTACTTCAATCTCCACCTCAATTTTTG